>DATCVR010000048.1:0-12504 GCA_036566745.1 Jiangellaceae bacterium
ACTTCCTCCGCCACGCGAGCTGGCTGACCTGCCTGTCGGCCGCCGGGCCGGGCCGCCTCGACCTGGCCACCCACCCGTCGTACCTCCCGCTGTTCAGCACCGACCACCGCGTGAGCGGGCTGCTCGACGTCGCCGGCGTGGGAGGGGCCGACCTGGCGGGCTACGACCTCGTCGTGGTGCCCGGCACGTTCCGACCGGAACGGTTCGACCCGGTCATCGCGCGGGGCCTGTACGCCTGGAACGACGGCTGGGCGTACGTCCGGCACGGCGTCGTGGTCGCCTCGGGGGACAAGACCGACCTCAACTACTTCTCCGCCGCCAGCCACCAGCACGGCGAGACCGCGCTTCCGACGGCCACCGCGGTGTCGCTGGCGTTTCCCGCGGCCGAGGTCGGCGAGGTCGCCCGGGCCGTCCGGCAGACCTTCGGCACCGCGCGCCCCGTCATCGTCTACAACCCCACGGCGTCCAACCCGGTCACCCGGCGGACCACCATCACGAAGGAGGTCGAGAACGTCCTCGACCTCGCGGACCACGCCGCCCTGCTCGGCGCGGTACGCACGCGGCTGCCCGAGTACGACGTCCTGGTCGGCAGCGCGCTCGTGCCCGGCGACGAGCAGAACCGGTCCCGCATCGAGGCCCTGGCCGCGACCTTCGGCGCCGACCCGGGCGTCCGCACGATCTTCGACGTCGGCGGCGTCCCCGATCTCACCACGCTGCGCGGCTTCAGCACCCTGCTGGCCGGCGAGGCCGTGACGGCGATGCTGGGCACGAGCACGGGCACCAACACCCACCTGGCGGCCCTGGTCGACCTGCCGGCGTTCTCCGTCGAGCGAGGCGCCGACGACGGGATGATCGCCAACTGGCGGCGCGCGGACGAGCTCCCGATGGGCTCGATCCGCTGGCGCAACCCGTCACCCCTGGTCGGCGCGGTCAACCTCGACTGGGAGCGCAAGACCCTCGCCGACCTCACCGACGTCGCCGACGCCTTCGTCGCGCACCTCGGCGTCCACGTCGACGGCCCGCACACCGCTCTGCGGAGCGACGCCCAGGACGCCGCCGCGCTGGCTGGGGTGTTTCTCGCCCGGCTCGACGACGCACCGCCCGCGGAGTTCGTGGCGGCCGGGCTGGAGGTCCTCGCTCTCGTGCGCCCGGACCTCCGCGACTGGTACGGCGACTTCGCCGACGAGCTGGCCTATCTGCGGCTCCGACCTGGGTTCGCCGCGGTGACGGCCCTGGCCGACCTGCCGGGCCTGCCGCCCACACTGCTGGAGCGAGAGTCGGTCACCCTGCGAGGGCTCATCCGCGACTCGATGCTGCACAAGCTGGCCCACCTGGTCGTCCACAGCCGGTGAGCGTCGTGCGACGGCACCTGGACCGAAGGATTACCATGCGACTCATCGGCGCGGGCCCGCGAAGCCGCGGGGTCGTCCAGGGGACGTCACGCGCCGAGCACGGCCGACGAGAAGGAGCGCTCAGGTCTTGTCCAGCAACGCGCGTGGCGATGAGCCTTTCACCCACGGCTCCGGATCGCCGCGCCTCGAAGCCGAGCGGGTCATCGCCAACACGCTGTCGGAGAAGGACCTCCGCGAGTTCTACGACCCGGCTGGTCTGCGCACCACGGTGCCGCTCGGCGAGTTCCTCGACGACGTCGCCGCCACGCGCCGGCCGTTCACGCTGGCCTCGGTCGGCGAGCTGACCGGTCACGAGGTCATCCTCGCCGAGGGCCTGCACGCCCTGCTCGACGGCGGCGAAGGCGTGGCGCTGCCCATCGCCGCCGACCGCCAGATCGCCATCGCCGACGCCCTGGCCAGGTACGCCGAGAACGTCGCGCTCTCGGTCATCGACGTGGCCGACGGCCTGGCCAGCGAGACCGCCCACCTCCAGGGCATGCTCCGCACCGGGACGCTCCGCCCGATCCCGGACCGCGTGGTCCTGGCCGGTCGAGTCCTGGCCGCAGTCGCCCACGAGGGCGGCATGCGGCGCAGCGGTCGCGACTTCTTCATGCACCCCGACGAGGTCGCCACCATCGTCACCACGGCGTGGCAGCGGCAGATGACCGCCGACGAGGACGACCGCCTCGACGTCGTGCGCTTCCTCGCCTACGGCCACGACGGCTTCGAGGACACCATCGACCCGTTCGGCGGGTACCTCTCGGAGAAGTCGGTCCTCATCTCGCCGCTGGTGGCCCGCCGGGTGCTCGAGATCCTCGGCATCCCCGACGCCCGCGCGATCGCCCGCATCCTGCTCCTGATGACCCGCACCAAGGACGTCGACGGCAACAAGATGGAGTACTTCGACTACCTCCACCGCGGGGTACGCGAAGGCGGCATCCTCTTCACCCTCACCAAGTCGCCCGACATCCACCACAACCTCAACATCGAGCCCGACATGATCGAGCGCGGCGACCGCAAGGCCCGCGCCAAGTACGAGAAGCGCGAGACCTACCGCGCGGCGGTCGACGAGATGCGCCTCGCGGCCGAGCAGTTCGACGCCGCCACGGCCTGGATCGTCCACTCGATCTTCGCAGTCTCACCCGTCGACATCATGTCCACGATGAAGAGCGACACCGTCAGCCTGCAGGAGATCGCCGCGGCCGTGCGACAGAAGGTGGCCGAGCGCACCGCCTGATCATGGCCGCGCCGCGGCGGCGACGAGCCACTGCCGCACCAGCGCGGCGAAGGCCGAGGGCTGCTCGAAGGGCAGATAGTGGCCCGCGTCGGCCAGGACCGCGTAGGTGCCGGCCGGGTATCTCGCCAGGGCCGAGAACTGGTCGGCGAATCCCGCGATCCCGTCGCCCCGCCCGGCGACGATCATGGTGGGACCGGCGAACCTTGCGGGGGAGTCCTCGTCGGTGAGTCGATAGCCGGTCGAGCGCAGCCGGCCCAGGTAGTCGTCGTCGCCGGGCGGGGCGGCCGTCAGCAGGCCGGCCACCTGCTCTGCCGCGGCAGCCGTGCGATTCCCCAGCGCGACCGTCAGGTGCTCCCGCCACTGCGGGCCGACGCCGGCCAGCCACTCGCGCCGCTGCGCGGGGACGACACCACTCAGGTCCCGGTCGGCCGGCCGGATCCGCACTCCGGCGACGATCAGCAGCAACCCCGCTACCTGGTGCGGTCGACGGCGGGCGAGCGCGGCGGCCAGGTAGCCGCCGTACGAGCAGCCGGTCAGGAGGAACCGCCGCTCACCGACCGTCTCGGCGACGTACTCCTCGACGGCGTCCAGCACGCCGTCGGAGGTGAGCGCACCGGCCGGCGAACCGCCGGTACCGGGGAGATCGACGTAGCGCCGTTCGAGCCCGGGCCAGTCGGACAGCGCCGGCTCCAGGGCCGCCGCCGTGACCGAACCGTCCAGCCCGAACCACGGCAGGCAGACCACGGGCGTGCCGGTGCCGGCGGATCGCGCGGCGAGAGTCATGGTCCCGATCGAAGCACACGGCGCCGCACGACAGGCCGGCCGGATCCGGGCGGAAGGCGGCGATCGGGCTGCCCGGGGTTACAATCGCGCGGTCGGCGGCCACCCGGTCTCCGGCCCTCGCATCCGCGCTGCTCACTCGCGCGCCTCGGAAGGATTCTCCAGCTCTCATGGACGCTGCATCGCTGCTGCTCCCCGTACTGCTCATCGCCGTCTTCTACTTCCTGCTCATCCGCCCGCAGCAGAAGCAGCGTCGCCAGATGACGGAATTGCAGCAGTCGATCACCCCCGGCACCCGCGTCATGACCGGCGCCGGCCTGCTCGGCACCGTCGTCTCCATCGACGACGACGAGGTCGAGCTGGAGGTCGCGCCGGGCGTCACCAACCGCTACGTGCGCCGGGCCATCGTCAACGTCGTTCCCGAGCGGGGCGCCGCTCAGCCCGGCCCCGACCACGAGGCGATCGACACGTCGACCACTCCCGACGCTCCCGCCACCGACGTTGACGGCGCCACCGGCCCCGCGTCGCCGCCGAAGGAAGACGGCACGAACGGCGACGACACCAAGAACTGATCGAGTGACGCCGGAACCTCGGCGCCCGATCGGTCGTTGGCTGACGGTGGCACGCCAGCCGTACTGATCCGTATCGACCTCGGACAAGGACCTCGTGGCAAAGACTCCGACCCCACGCCCGTGGCGCCCGCTGGGCGTCCTGGCACTGGTGCTCGCCGCGCTGTACGGCGGGCTGGCACTGCTCGGCACCTGGTCACCGCGCCTGGGCCTCGACCTCGAAGGTGGCACCAGCGTCACCCTCACCGCCTCCACCACGGACGGCGAGGCGCCCTCGGCCGAGAGCATGAGCCAGGCGCTCGACATCATCCGGTCCCGGGTCAACGGCTCCGGCGTGTCCGAGGCGGAGGTCAGCACCCAGGGCAGCTCGAGCATCGTCGTGTCGATGCCCGACGTCGGCGAGGACGACCTCGTCGAGATGGTCGGCCAGACCGCCGAACTCCGGTTCCGGCCGGTCCGGGCGGTCCTCGACGGTGCCGGCCCGGTGGAGCAGCCCGACCCGTCGGCGAGCCCCAGCGCGTCGCCCACGGCCACACCCACCCCGACTCCCACGCCGTCGGCCTCGGCCACGCCCCCGGCCGATCTGCCCCTGAGTGACACCACCGGCCCGGCGACGCCCGAGGAGCAGGCCGCCCTGGCCGGGTTCAGCTGCGACGACGTCGAGACCGGCGCCGCCGACGACCCGAAGCTGTCGCTGTACACCTGCGACCAGGACAACACCACCCGGTTCCTGCTCGGCCCGGCCGACGTGGTGGGCACCGACGTCGAGAGCGCGACCGCCGCGATTCCCCAGGGCGACGTCTCGTGGGTGGTCAACCTCCAGTTCACCGGTGAGGGCTCGGACAAGTTCTACTCGAGCACCCAGGCCCTGGCCACCCAGGCGCCGCCGCAGAACTCCTTCGCGATCGTCCTCGACGGCCAGGTCGTCACCTATCCCGAGGTCACCAACGCCATCCCGGGCGGACAGGCGACCATCTCCGGCTCGTTCGACCAGGAGTCGGCACAGCGGCTGGCCACCGTTCTCAACTACGGCGCGCTGCCGCTGACCTTCGAGACCAGCGACGTCTCCACGGTCACCCCCACACTCGGCGCCACGCAGCTCGAGGCCGGGCTCATCGCCGGCGCGATCGGCCTCGGACTGGTCCTGCTGTACTCGCTGGCCTACTACCGCGGGCTCGGCTTCGTCGTGGCGGCCAGCCTGGTCGTCGCAGGCGCGCTCACCTACGGACTGCTCGTGCTGCTCGGCGAGGCCATCGGCTTCACGCTCACCATCGCCGGCATCGCGGGCATCATCGTCTCGATCGGCATCACCGCCGACTCGTTCGTGGTGTTCTTCGAACGCATCCGCGACGAGATCCGCGAGGGTCGCAGCGTACGGATGGCGGTCGAGACCGGCTGGGACCGTGCCCGCCGCACCATCCTGACCAGCGACGCCGTATCGCTGCTCGCCGCGTTCTTCCTGTATGTGTTCTCGGTGGCCAACGTGCGAGGGTTCGCCTTCGCCCTCGGACTCACCACCCTGGTCGACCTCGTCATCGTCTTCCTGTTCACCAAGCCGTTCGTCACCGTCCTCGCACGCAGCCGGTTCTTCGGCGCCGGTCATCCGTGGTCCGGACTCGATCCCGAACGACTCGGCGCACCCCGGCGGGTCGGCCTCGCCGGGCGGCGCCGACCCGCGCAGCCGGCGAAGGAAGCCACCGCGGAGGGGAAGAACTGATGAGCGACGCACCCGAGGCCGCCCAGACGCAGGCGCCGACCCGCCGATCGCTGAGCAACCGGCTGTACACCGGCGAGACCTCGCTGGGGATCGTCAATCGCGCCAAGCGCTGGTACGCGATCAGCGCGGTGCTGCTCGTGGTCGCCGTCGGAGCGCTGATCTTCCGCGGGCTCGAGTTCGGCATCGAGTTCACCGGCGGCGCCGAGATCTCGGCCACCGCGTCGTCCACCGACGACTCCACCGTCGACGACGTCACCGAAGCCGTCGTGGCCACCGGCATCGACGGTGCCGCCGACCCGCGGGTGACGATCATCGGCGACGACACCGTGCGAGTCCAGGCCGGCAGTCTGTCCACCGAGGAGACCAACACGCTCCGCGACGTCCTCGCCAACGAGCTCGGCGTCGACAGCAACGAGGTCACCACCCAGGTGATCGGGCCGTCGTGGGGCGCCGAGATCACCCGCCAGGCGTCGCTGGGCCTGGGCCTGTTCGTGGTCGCGGTGGCGATCTTCCTCTCCATCGCCTACGAGTGGAAGCTGGCGGTGGCCGCGCTGGTGTCGCTGCTGCACGACGTGGTCATCACGGTGGGCATCTACGCCCTGGTGGGCTTCGACGTCACTCCCGCCACGGTCATCGGCTTCCTCACGATCCTGGGCTATTCGCTGTACGACACCGTGGTGATCTTCGACAAGCTGCGCGAGAACACCAAGGGCATCACGGCACAGAACCGGCACACCTACGCCGAGGCGGCGAACCTCGCGGTCAACCAATCGCTGATGCGCTCGATGAACACTTCGATCATCGCGTTGCTGCCGATCGGCGCGATCCTGTTCGTCGGTGCCGGGCTGCTCGGCGCGGGCACGCTCAAGGACCTCTCGCTGGCCCTGTTCATCGGCGTGGCCGTGGGCACGTACTCGTCGATCTTCATCGCGACGCCGCTGGCGGCGGACCTCAAGCGCCGCGAGCCGGCCATGCTGGCGCTCGAACGGCGAGTGGCGGCCCGGCGCGGTGGCACGACGCCCGCGGTCCCGGTGTCCGCGGCGACCACCATGCCGGCAGCCAGCTCCGCCGCACGCGGCGCGGTGGTCGAGTCCGGTTCCCGACGGCAGCCGCAGAAGCGGACCCGAGCCCAGCGGCGGTCGTCCTGACGTCTCGCAGGTGAACATCCGGTGACACTTCGGCCTCACATGATCATGTGATTCGGTGCTTACAAGGTGTGCGCGCATGTGAGTTCTCCACCCGTGGAGACGTCAATTGAGCCACGCCCAGCTGGGCGACACCGCCACTCTCCTCAGTGACGCCCTCAGACACGTCGAGCACGGCTACACCGAGTCGAACGCGGTCGTCCTGGCCCGATGCACACGGATCGCCAGGCTCGGCGTCGCGCCCCCGGTCGTCGGCCGCTCCCGCCGCGCGATGGGATCGGCGATCGAGGCTGCCCGCGACACCGCGGTCGGGGCGATCGTCGGAGCACTCCAGGACGTCGAGCGGGTCAGAACCGAGATCGTCGAGCGCCCGGACCCGACGTGGCTGCTGCCCGAGCCGCTGTCCGGGCCGCCCTCGAAGCTCGTCCTGGAGCACGAGATCTTCAACAGGAAGCTCGAGAGCGTCCTGTTGCTGCACTCGGCGGACACCTGGCGGCTGGACGACCTCCTGCGACAAGGTCGCTGGCTCACCTCGCTGGACCTGATCCGTCCGAAGCGGCTCGACCTCGCCACGCACTCCGCGTACCTGCCGCTGTTCGCGACCGACGGCCGAGTGGGCCGGCTGATCGACGCGACCGCCCTCCAGTCCGCCAGCCTCCAGGCGTACGACCTCGTGGTCGTTCCGACAGCGGCGCCACCGGAGCGCTTCCACACCGAGATCAGGCGCGGGCTGTACGTGTGGGAGAACGGCTGGGCCTACACCCGGCGCGGGGCGGTCATCGCGTCCAAGGGGATCCCCACCGCCTTGCGGTCCTCCGCACTCATCGAGGACCTCGGGACCGCGCTGCCGCCGGCCGGCCAGCTGACGCTAGAGGTCGCCGGCGCGGAGGCGATCACGATCGGAGCCGCGGTCCGGAGCATCTTCGGCAACGATCGCCCGGTCATCGTCTACAACCCCGCGTTCGCCGGGCTCGGAGCGTCGACGGGAGCGGTCCGGTGGAGGTCCAGCTCGCGACTGACCACGGACGATCACGCCACGTTGATCCGCGCGCTGCGCGACCACCTGCCGGCTCACAACTTCCTGGTCGCCAGCGTGATGCGTCCCGGCGACGTGCGCCACCACACCATCCAGGAGATCCTGCGAGCACTCCCGGACGATCCCGGCGTCAAGGGGATCATGGAGCTCGAGCAGCCCGGCCTGACCACGCTGCGCGGCTTCAGCCAGGTGCTGAGCAGCGGCGCGGTGGCGGCGATGGTGCAGACGACCCATCCGACGAACACGCACCTCGGAGCCGCTCTCGGCCTGCCGTCGTTCATGGTCGGGAACGACACGGAGTCGTTCGTGCTGGCGCCGTCCACGACCGACGCGAGGTACTTCACCCCGGTGCCTCGATGGCCGGAGGCGCCGCCCACCGTGGGGGTCTACCACCTCGACACCCAGCCGGGGCCGGCCGACCTGGGGCTGGCCGCTCACGCCTTCGCCACGCACGTCAACGTGCACACGAAGGGCGTCCACTATGCCTTCGACGATGTCGTGGCGGCGCGGCAGCAGGCCGGGGGCCTGGTGCAGTCCCTGCGCGAAGGATCCCCGAGAGCGGCGGTGACGGCAGCGAAGGGCTTCGCCGACGTCCTCCGGGACGACGTGCGCGACGTCTACACCAACATCGCGGCGGTGGTCGCCCGGATGCGCCTGCAGCCCGGTTTCAGCACGGTGAACAACCTGCACGATCTGCTGGACCTGCCCCGGGAGGCGGCCGAGCGGGAGATCGCCGCGGTCCGCGAGATCGTCCGCGGCTCGATGCTGCACAAGCTGGCCCGGTTCGTCGCGGCCCCGAAGCGTGTTGTCCCGGTCGCGCCACCGAACGCGCACATTTACCGGAAGGTGCGGGCCAACGTGCCGCTCAACCCGGAGGAGCTGGCCATGCTGGGCGTGCAGAACGAGCAGCAGTTCGCGGAGCGGGTCAGGGTCCTCACATCCGGACACATGGCCTCGATCGCGCAGCGACCAGGCGGGCAGCGGTTCCAGGTCGGCTGGCAGCACCTCGTCACCCTCCACCCGGAGACGGTGGTCAAGTCGCTCTCCACGAACACGGCGAGTGAGTACCTCACCGACGAATACACGCTGCAGAGCATCCGCGACGCGCTCGGCACCGCAGGCGGGCTGGTCCCGCCGACGAGCGGGATCGTGGACGGGAACGTCGTCAGCTCGCGGATGACGTTGTTCACCGAGCCCGGCGGCGAGGCGATGTCGCCGTTGTTCGGTGGCCGACCGGTCGCGGAGACGTCGCTGCCGCTGGGATGGATCGACGAGCAGTTCGAGAACTACGTCGACCTGGCGAGACAGGGCGTGTTCAACTTCGACTACAAGTTCAAGGACGTCGGCGTCGACGGCACCGGGGTCCTCCAGGTGGCCGATTACTCCGCGTTCACCCGCGTCGACCGGGCCCGGCCCGGCGGCGGTGGTCCGGTCAACAGGCGGACGGACGTCTACCACATGGGCGTCAACGAGCTGATCCGCAACGGGCAGTTCCTCGGTGCGTTCGCCAACGGACGCGAGCTCACCGACCACTTCCTGGATCTCGTCCACTCCCGGGTCGGGATCGACTTGCGCCCCCACATGGAGGACTGGGAGTGGGGTGACCATGGCAATCCCGAGATCGTGCCCCTGGCCGAACGGCTGCGCGAGTTCGTCGAGGGCCACAGCAGGAACGCCTTGCCGCGGCCGGTGTACCCGCTCATCGACGCCGACGCCGAGCGCCTGGTGTACGAGTACATCGCCGCGCGGCTGCCGTCGAGCTGAGCTGAGGCCCGCCCCGACCGCGCGGTAACGTCCTCCTCGTGACTCACACCGACCTGGCCTCGCCGGAGCGGGACCTCCTGCTCTCGCACATCCGCGACGTGCCGGACTGGCCCGAGCCGGGCGTGGTGTTCAAGGACATCACGCCCTTGCTGCGCGACGCCGAGGCGTTCGGCACCACCGTCGACCTGATCGCCGCCTGCGGCCAGGACGACGCCGGCGTCACCAACGTCGACGTCGTGGTGGGCATCGAGGCGCGCGGCTTCATCCTGGCCGCCCCGGTGGCCGAGCGGCTCGGCACCGGCTTCGTCCCGATCCGCAAGGCCGGCAAGCTTCCGCACCTCACCGACTCGGCGAGCTACGAGCTCGAGTACGGCCAGGCGACCATCGAGGTCCACCGTGACGCCTTCGAGCCGGGCGACCGCGTGCTCCTCGTCGACGACGTCCTGGCCACGGGTGGCACGGTGCGGGCCACCACCGATCTGGTCCGCCGCGCGGGCGCCGAGGTCGTGGCGGTGAGCGTCCTGATGGAGCTCGGTTTCCTCCACGGCCGTGATCGTCTCGACGACGTCGTCGTCCACGCCTTGCTGGTGGTCTGACGCCGGGAAGTTCTGGGCCCTACACTTGGTTCTCTCCACTGGAGAGACGAGAGGGGGCCTGTGGCCGAACAGAATGCCCCGACAGGCGCGCTGGCGCCGGTTCGCGTGCGGGCGAGGCTTGCTCGCCTGACATCGCAGCGTCAGCAGTCTGACCCTGCCCTCGAGCCGCTCTTCCGGGCGATCAAGGCCAGCCATCCCAAGGCCGACCTCAGCGTGGTCGAGAAGGCCTACCAGGTAGCCTCACGGGCGCATTCAGGCCAGAAGCGCAAGAGCGGTGATCCCTACATCACCCACCCGCTGGCCGTCGCCACCATCCTCGCCGAGCTGGGCATGACCCCGCCCACGCTCGCCGCCGCCTTGCTGCACGCCACCGTCGAGGAGACCGACTACACCCTCGACCAGCTCCGCGCCGAGTTCGGCGACGAGATCGCCATGCTCGTCGACAGCGTCACCAAGCTGGACAAGGTCCGATACGGCTGGGCCGCCGAGGCCGAGACCGTCCGCAAGATGGTCATCGCGATGGCCAAGGACATCCGCGTCCTGGTCATCAAGCTCGCCGACCGCCTCCACAACGCCCGCACCTGGCGTTATGTCTCGAAGGAGTCCGCGCGCCGCGACGCTCGCGAGACCCTCGACATCTACGGCCCGCTGGCCCACCGCCTGGGCATGAACACCATCAAGTGGGAGCTCGAGGATCTCGCGTTCGCCACCCTCCATCCGAAGGTGTACGACGAGATCGTCCGGCTGGTCGCCGAGCGGGCGCCCTCGCGCGACGACTACCTCGCCTCGGTCATCGACCAGGTCCAGAGCGACCTGCGTGGCGCGAAGCTCAAGGCCACGGTCACCGGCCGGCCCAAGCACTACTACTCGATCTACCAGAAGATGATCGTGCGCGGCCGCGACTTCGCCGACATCTACGACCTCGTCGGCATCCGCGTGCTCGTCGACTCCGTGCGCGACTGTTACGCCGTTCTCGGCATCGTCCACGCCCGCTGGAACCCCGTTCCCGGGCGGTTCAAGGACTACATCGCGATGCCGAAGTTCAACATGTACCAGTCGCTGCACACCACGGTCATCGGGCCGTCGGGCAAGCCGGTCGAGATGCAGATCCGCACGTTCGCGATGCACCGCCGCGCCGAGTACGGCGTCGCGGCTCACTGGAAGTACAAGGAAGACTCCAACGCCGGGCGCGAGGCCGACAAGACCCCCGACGGCGTCTCCGAAGACGGCGGCAACGACATGGCGTGGCTGCGCCAGTTGCTCGACTGGCAGAAGGAGACCGAGGACCCGGGGGAGTTCCTCGAGTCGCTGCGCTTCGAGATCGAGGCCAACGAGGTCTACGTCTTCACCCCCAAGGGCGACGTCGTGGCGCTGCCCGCCGAGGCCACACCGGTCGACTTCGCCTACGCCGTCCACACCGAGGTCGGCCATCGCACCATCGGTGCCCGGGTCAACGGCCGGCTCATCCCGCTCGAGTCGCCGCTCGACAACGGCGACGTCGTCGAGATCTTCACCTCGAAGGCCGCGGGCGCCGGGCCGAGCCGCGACTGGCTGAGCTTCGTCAAGAGCGCCCGGGCTCGCAACAAGATCAAGCAGTGGTTCTCCAAGGAGCGCCGCGAAGAGGCCATCGAGCACGGCAAGGACGCCATCGCCCGGGCGATGCGCAAGCAGGACCTCCCGCTCCAGCGGATGCTGAGTCAGGAGGCGCTGACCGCCGTCGCCGACGACCTCCGCTATCCCGACATCTCCGCGCTCTACGCCGCGGTCGGCGAGGGCCACGTCTCGGCCCAGAGCGTCGTCCAGAAGCTCGTCTTCATCCTCGGTGGCGAAGAAGGCACCACCGAGGACGCCGCCGAGGCCGCCACCCCCGACCGCCCGCGCCGTCGTTCGGCCGGCGATCCCGGTGTCGTGGTCAAGGGCGTGAGCGACGTCTGGATCAAACTGGCCCGATGTTGCACTCCCGTGCCGGGCGACGAGATCGTCGGATTCGTCACCCGCGGCTCAGGGGTGTCGGTCCACCGCGCCGACTGCGTCAACGTCGACGCGCTCCGCCGCGAGCAGGGCCGCATGGTCGAGGTCGAGTGGGCACCCACCGCCAACAGCATGTTCCTGGTGGCCGTTCAGGTCGAGGCCCTCGACCGGGCCAGGCTGCTCTCGGACGTCACCCGCGTGCTGTCCGACCAGCACGTCAACATCCTCTCGGCCACGGTCTCCACCAACACCGACCGCATCGCCAAGAGCCGCTTCACCTTCGAGATGGCCGACCCCA
>DATCVR010000049.1:0-8708 GCA_036566745.1 Jiangellaceae bacterium
GGTGCCCAGCGCGCCGTAGGCGTAGTACGCCACCCGCCAGCTCCAGCGCAGCACTCCGACGTTGAAGTCGAAGATGGCCCGTGGGTAGCGGCCGGTGATCAGGATCGCGAAGAACGCCACGACGCTGAGCACGAAGAACGCGATCCACAGGAAGGCCAGGACGAAATAGTGGGGGATGGCGAGGAGCCATTTCACGAGCCACAGCCATCGGCTCAGGTGGCCGTCCAAGTGCGCCTCGACCCGGACCGGGTACGTGGTCGTGTATGCCATGTCGTCATCCCCCGACGTCGATCGACGTGCCTCGTCAGACGAGCATGCCGACACCGACCCCCAGGTGTCAGAGGACGACGTCCCTGATGGGCGGGACCTTGGTCCTGCCGAAGAGCCCTACCGGCCGGCGGGTGTCCCGAGCCACCGTGGTCGGTGAGCGCAGGAGCGGACCTGGAGGCAGCGATGAAGGCCCTGGTGTATCACGGTCCCGGCCGTCGGTCGTGGGAGGACGTGCCCGACCCGGCGCTGAAGGAGCCCGACGACGCGATCGTACGGGTCGACGCGGTGACGATCTGCGGCACCGACCTGCACATCCTCAAGGGCGACGTCGCCACCGTCGACGCCGGCCGGGTGCTGGGTCACGAGGCCGTGGGCACGGTGGAAGAGGTCGGCAGCGGCGTGCGGACCATCGCGGTCGGCGACCGGGTGCTGATCTCCTGCATCACCGCCTGCGGACGTTGCCGCTACTGCCGCGAGGGCCGCTATGGGCAGTGCCTGGGCGGAGGTGGCTGGATCCTGGGACATCGTGTCGACGGCACCCAGGCGGAGCGGGTGCGAACGCCGTTCGCCGACACGTCGCTGTACCGGCTCCCCGAGCACGTCGGCGACGAGGCCGCCCTGATGCTGGCCGACATCCTGCCGACGTCGTACGAGGTCGGTGTGCTGGCCGGTCAGGTGTCGCCCGGTGACACGGTGGTCGTCGTGGGCGTCGGTCCGGTCGGGCTGGCCGCGGTGATGACCGCGCGGTTGTTCAGCCCTTCACACATCGTGGTGATCGATCCGGCCGCCACCCGTCGTGACGCGGCCGGCCGGCTCGGCGCCGACGTGCTGCTCGATCCCGCCGACGACGTGGTGGATCGCGTCCGCACCCTGACCGACGGCCTCGGCGCCGACGTCGCGATCGAGGCGGTCGGTGTTCCGGAGACGTTCGAGAGCTGCGTCGAGCTGGTCAGGCCCGGAGGTCGGGTGGCGAACGTGGGCGTGCACGGGGCGCCGGCCACCCTGCACCTCGAGACCGCCTGGATCCGCGACCTGACGATCACGACCGGCCTGGTCGACACGTACTCGACGACGTCCCTGCTGCGCATGCTGGCCGCTGGGCAGCTCGACGTGTCCAGCCTGGTGACCCACCGATTCGGCCTGGACGAGATCCAGGACGCCTACGACGTCTTCTCCCGGGCCGGCCAGACCGGCGCGCTGAAGGTGGCCATGTTCGGGCCCCACGGCGGACGCGAGCGCGCTCAGGACTTATGACCCTGGAGAGCCGGATCGAGGTGACGAAGAGTGGGAGTAGGACAGGCATCACCGAGGAGTGGTCATGAACACCATCGCGCGACACACGCCGGCGCCGGTCAGCGATCTACTGGACTGGCTGGAAGCGGGGTTCCCGATGGGCTGGCGGGCCGGCCCGGGAGGATCCCACGTCCGGATCGAGGACTTCGTCGAGGACGACACCTATGTCGTGCGGGCGGAGCTGCCGGGCGTCGATCCTTCGCGAGACATCGAGATCGACGTGGACGAAGGGTCGCTCACGATCAGCGGCGAGCGGCGCGAGGAGCATCGGGACAAGTCCCGCCGCGAGTTCCACTACGGGGCGTTCACGCGGACGGTCACCTTGCCGCGCGGGGTGAACGTCGACGACGTCAGCGCGACCTACAAGGACGGGATCCTCGAGGTCAGAGCACCGATCGGCGAGCCACCGCACCTGACTCGCAAGGTCGAGATCCACACCGAGCCGACGACCTGACCTGGCCGTCAGCGGGCGGCGGACGCGCTGCGCTGGACCGCGATGACGATGATCACCACACCGATCACCAGGATGATGATCCCGCCCACGAGCACCGCGATCGCGAAGCCGCCCAGGTTCGGCAGGTCGGCACTCGCCGTCAGGTCGGCGGCGACCTCACGTGACCCGTCGGCGTTCATCACGACGATCTCCCAGCCGCCCGACTCAGGGGTCCAGTCCAGGGTTAGCTCGCCAGCGCCGCTGATCGACGCCGACCAGATGTCCACGTCGGTGGGCGGCACGGGCTCGTCGCCCGCTTCGCGCCGATAGGACGGGTCGAGACCGACGTCGGTGATGTCCGGCCCGCCGAGGTCGACGACGACGTCGTGATCGACCCCGTCGAGGTAGTCCTCGACGTCCGACGCGCGGCCGATCCCGACGAAGACCGGGGTGTCGTCGCCGGATCGTGCGGTCAGCCGGAACGTTCCGACGACGTCGGCCCACATGTCCGTGATGCCGTCGACGTCGATCTCCTCGGACCTGATGGCGTAGCTGGACGTGCTGAATCTCGCCGTGTCCGTGGACAGGAACCCGTCGTCGTCGCGCCGAGCCTGGTCGAACCAGAGGGCGCCGCCGCCGGCGACGGCCAGGCCGAGGCCGACGAGGGCCGCGAGGCTGCCGAGGACGACCGCGACCACGCGACCCCCGGACCACACGGAGCGCTGCTCCGGGGACGGGCGTGGGACACCGGTCGGGTACGTGTTCGGGTCCGTCATGACGTCATCCCCCCGTGGAAGTTCCCCTCGCACCCTTCATCGCCGCCACGACGCCGGACAGGGTACGACGACCCGGACTCGCGGGACCTTCGCCCCCATCCGACGTCCCGCGACCTGGGCCGTACACGTGGCCGCCGCGGTGCCGAGGGGACTAGACCGGCACTGTCCAGGCGAGCACGGTGCCACCGGTGTCGGCCGCGCCGATCTCGAATCGGCCGCCGAGCCGGGCGGCACGTTCGGCGAGGTTGGCCAGGCCGCTGCGCCGGTCGGTCGATCCGACGCCGACCCCGTTGTCGGCGATCCGCACCGCGAGGACGTCGCCGTCGAGGCGCACGAGCACGTCGGCCCGTGATGCCTGGGCATGCCGGACGACGTTGGCGAGGCCCTCCTGGACCACGGCGACGACCTCGTCGGCGAGGGGCGCGGACACGTCGGTGTCGAGGGTTCCCTCGAAGCTCACGCTGGGGGCGAATCCCAGCTGCCGCCCGGCGTTGCGGCTGATGGCGACCACGCGGCTGCGCAGGCTGTCGCCGTCGTCATCGCCCTCCCTGGTCTGGAGCGCGAAGATCGTCGAACGGATCTGCCGGATGGTGAGGTCGAGGTCGTCGACGGTGCTCTCGACCCGGCGGGCGACGTCGGGCTGGTCGACGAGCCTGATCACCCCGGTCAGCGTCATCGCGCTGGCGAACAGCCGCTGGATGACGACGTCGTGCAGGTCGCGAGCGATCCGAGAACGGTCGTCGACGAGGCCGGACTGCTCGGTCCGGCGCCGGGCGTCGGCGAGTTCGAGGACCAGCCCGGCCTGGTCGGCGAACTGCTGGAGCATCCGCATCGTCGTGGCGGCGAAGGGCGTCGCGCCGGCCGCCTTGCCGACGACCAGCACCGCGCGGACCCGCTCGGGAACGCCCAGCGGCAGCAGGATCGCCGGGCCTCCGGGCAGGCGGCTCGCCAACGGCGCGTGGTCGGCGTCGGCCACGCTGGTGACCGTGATCGAATCGCCGCTGGCCAGGACAGACCCGGCGAGGGTGCCCTCCACCGGGATGCTGAGCCCGTGGAGGTCGTCGTCTCCGTCGACCGCTGCCACCGACATGGCGAATCCGCCGGCGTCGGGCACGACCACGGCGGCCACCGCGGCATCGCTCATCTCGCGGGCGCGGGCGGCGACCAGGCGCAGCGTGTCGGCCGAGCTGAGGCCCGAGAGCAGCTCGCGGGTGATCTCACCGGACGCGTCGAGCCACCGCTCCCGGCGGCGGGTGTCCTCGTAGAGGCGGGCGTTCTCGATCGCGATGCCCGCGGCGGTGGCCAGCGCGGTGACGATCATCTCGTCCTGCTCGTCGAACTGCCGGCCGCCGTTCTTCTCGGTTAGGTAGAGGTTGCCGAACACGACGTCGCGGATGCGGACCGGCACACCGAGGAACGTGTGCATGGGCGGATGCCCCTCCGGGAAGCCGTAGGACTCCGGTGCCTCGGAGATCTCCTCCAACCGCAGGCCGCGCGGCTCCTTGATCAGCAGGCCCAGGATGCCCCGGCCGTGTGGCCATTCGGCGATGTCGGCGATCTGGGCCTCCGACAGTCCGACCGGCACGAACTGCGCGAGGTGACCGTCCTCGCCGATCACGCCGAGCGCGCCGTACCGGCAGTCGACCAGCGACATCGCCGCCTCGACGATCCGGCGGAGCACCGTCTCGAGCTCGAGCTCACGACCGATCGAGACGACCGCGTCGAGCAGCGCGTGCATGCCGTCGCGCGCCGCCAGCACCGCTTGCAGCCTGGTCTGGAGTTCCTCGAGGAGCTGGTCCAGCTGCATCCGCGGCAACAGCGACGACACGTCTTGCTCCACGAGCACCCCCTGTGCGATCTATCCAATCTGTCATCAACAGATTAGATATGTCCACGAGTTCCGGCGGTGCTCGGCCGGTCATTCGAGGGTCGGGACGACGGCGACCGGGCAGCGCGCATGATGGAGCACGCCGTGGGCGACCGAGCCGAGGAGCGCGGCGACGCGGGAGGTCGTGCCGCGCCGCCCGACGACGAGCAGGGCGGCATCGGAGGAGCGGTCGTCGAGCACCCGCACGGTGTGGCCGCGCAGCGTCTGGGCGTCGACCTTCACCTCCGGGTACCGATCGCGCCAGCCGGCCAGGGACTCCGCCAGGAGCCGCGACTCGTCTTCCTGGACGTCGTCGAGGTCGTAGACCAGCGGGAGCAGGTCGCCGGGACCTGTCGAGGTGGGCTTCGTCCAGGCGTGGACCGCACGCAGCTCAGCGGTCCGGAGCGCCGCCTCCTCGAACGCGAAGCCGACGGCGGCCTCGTTCTCGTCCGAGCCGTCCACGCCGACCACGACCCGATTGGCCAGGGGCAGCTCCGGGGCCGGGACCGCCACCACTGGACAGGCCGCGAGCTGGCTGACGCCGTGCGCGACCGACCCCAGCAGCAGCCCGGCGAAACCTCCCGTGCCGCGGCGGCCGACGACGATCAGGCCGGCGGCCGGTGCGATCTCGGTGAGCGCCGTGACCGCGCGGCCGTCGCGCCGTTCACTGGTCACGTCGAGGTCCGGCTCCGCGGCGCGCGCGTGACGCTCCGACTGCGCCAGCACCTCGTCGCTCCAGCGGTGCGGCCCGTCCCACGCCTCGGCGGCGTTGACGATCCTCAGCCCGGTCCGCCGAAGGACGGCCTCGCGGACGGCCCAAGCCAGGGCGTAGCCCGCCTCGCGGGACCCGTCGACGCCCACTACCACTGGTTTGGTCATGACTGTCAGCTCCCCATCTCGTCGTACCGCGGTCGTGGCCGTCACAGACCGGCGGCCACGCGCTCGTGAATGCCGTCGACCAGGTTCACGTCGTTCAGGTCGTTCACCACCACGTGGGCGCCGTGGAGGTAGAGCTCGCCGTCGTGGCGCCCGCTGCGGTCGACGCCGATCACCACGCCGAACCCGCCCGCGCGCCCGGCTTCGACGCCGGCCAGGGCGTCTTCGACCACGGCGCATCGATGCGCCGCTGTGCCGAGCCTGCGGGCCGCCTCCAGGAAGATGTCTGGCTCGGGCTTTCCCGGCAGGTGCAGCCGCTCGAGGTCGGTGCCGTCGACGCGGACGTCGAACAGCGTGGTCACGGACGCCGCGGCCAGCACCAGTGCGCAGTTCCGGCTGGAGGACACCACGGCGGTGCGGATGTGGCCTCGACGCAGGTCACGAGCCAGGCACACGGTGGCCGGAAATGCCGCGACGCCGTTGCGCTGGACATCGTCGATGAAGTAGCGCGTCTTCTGTTCGGCCAGGGACTCCACGGATTCCTCGCCGCGACGCCTGGCTGCGGAGCCTTCGGGGAGGATGATCCCGCGCGACTCCAGGAACGCCCGCGCTCCGGCGAGGCGCGGCTTGCCGTCGACGAAGCGCAGGTAGTCGGCGTCGAGGTCGAACGGCGCCTGCTCGGCCATGGCCTGGTCGCGGTACCGGGCCAGGAACTCGTCGAACGTGCGTTTCCAGGCCCGAGCGTGAGTGCCGGCGGTGTCGGTCACGACACCGTCGAGGTCGAAGATCACCGCAGCGAGGCGGTCGAGGTAGAGCGTCGCCGCATGGGTGGTCATCGTGGCCTCCGGCCGGTGGAACCCATCATGCTCCTACCGCATCACCGGCGGTCCGGGCCAATCCAGGGCAGGGGGACCCGTGCCGGCGGGACCAAGGTCCCGACACCGGCAGGTCGAAGTCCCGCAGACATCGGGGCCGGCCGGACTTACCGTCGTGACCAGGTGAGTCACCGAGCCGGCCAGAGTTCTGGCGGTGACGTCGAGAGGGGCACACCATGGCGGCGACGAAACAGTGGACGGTCGAGATCTACATCTCCGAACACGACGACGACACGACCCGGGCGGAGGCACGCCTGCGCACCGGCTCGGACACCCAGCTGAACGCCGTCGGCACGGCGCGGCGCAACCCTCGTGACATCGGCGTGCCCGAGATCGGCGACGAGCTGGCGGCAGCGCGGGCCCTGGCCGAACTGGCCCATCGACTTCTGCACGCCGCCGCAGACGACATCGAGGGGATGACCCACGAAGACGTCCACCTCGAACACTGAGAGGCTGCGATGACCGGACCTCCGCCCTGCCGGCGGCTGCTCGCGGTGTGCGCCGATCCGGACGATCTCGCTGACCTGAGCGCCCCGGTGAAGGAGTTCGCGGCGTCCGGCGCCGTGGTGAAGATCCTGATCCTCACCCACGGCGAGATCGGGACGTCGCCTCGGCGCAGGTTCGAGCGGGCGTCGGAACTCGCTCGTGCGGCCGCAGCCCTCGGGGCCGAGGAGGTCGATCTCCTCGACCACCCGGCCGGTCGGCTGACCACGGTCGGCCGGACCAGACTGATCGACGACACGAGTCACGCGGCTGCCGGCTCGGACGTCATCCTGTGTGTCTCTGGCGGCCGGACGTCGACCCGGGAGCGGGCCGCCGTGCTCGCGGCCGCCCGCGAGGCCGCACGTCGGGTGGGGAGCACGGTGATTCTGGCCGATCCCCGTGACGTGGCCGCGCGGAGCGGCTCCTGACACGGCAGCGGGTCTCCGCCGGTCCGCCCAGGGGCGAACGTCGGCCCGAATCGGGACCTTCGACCGTGTCGTGTCGAGTGCCGGGAGCACAATCGTGAGTCACGAGAGGCACGGCGTAGGTGAGGTGTGCCATGGGCGGCGTCGGATTCGTGCCTGAGGAACGAGAGGCGCTGATCTCCGCGGCGATCCTGGCGCCCTCGATGCACAACACCCAACCGTGGCGGTTCAGGTTCCGCGGCTCGACGGTCGAGGTGCACCGGGACCCCACCCGCGAGCTGCCGGTGGAGGATCCCGAGCGGCGGATGTCGTTGATCGGAGCGGGCGCCGCGCTGTTCAACCTCCGGGTGGCGGTCGCCCACCTCGGGTACCGCGCATCCGTCGACGTCCGTGCCGACCCGTCCAGCACGCTGGTGGCGGTGCTCCGGGCCAGTGCCCATGGCGCCGGGCGCCGCCTCGCCTACCTCCACCCCTACCTCCTCCTCCGTCACACCAACCGGGAGCCGTTCACCGAACGCCGTCTCACGTACACCACCCGCGCGATCCTCTCCACCGCGGCCGGCGCGGAAGGCGGGAACCTCACCTGGATCGACGACCCGAGCCGGCGGTGGTGGCTGCTCACGCTCGTGGCCGACGCCAATCTCGCCGACGCGACCGATCCCGCACGCCGGGCGGAACGTGCCCGGTGGGTGGGCGGGGACCGGGCCCGCGACGGCATTCCGTCCGTGTCCCTGGGCCCCCGACCGACCCATCCGTCCACACCGGTGCGCGATCTCGGAGCCCGCCGCGAGGACCGTCGCCGGCTGCGCGGGATCTTCGAGGACAATTCGGAGCTGGCGATGCTCTGGACCCGCCGCGACACGCCGAAGGACTGGGTCGCCGCGGGACAGGCTCTCGAGCACGTGCTCCTGGCTGCGACCGTGCACGGCGTCGCGACCTCGCTGCTGACCCAGGCCGTCGAACACCGCGACCTGCGGTGGCTGCAGCGCGACCCGCTCGGGCCGTGGACGGAACCCCAGGCGCTGATCCGCTTCGGCTACGGCCCGGCCGTTCCGGCGACACCGCGCCGGGCTCCGGCCGACTTCGTGGACTCCTGAGGTGGTCCCGAGGGAGGGACCAAGGTCCTTTCGACTGACGACCTTGGCCTCCGGCGCGTCGCACGCCGGTGCGATGGAGTGGTCTCGGGTACCGGACACACAGAGTCCGGTCCGAGGAAGGGAAAGACGATGGCCGCGTTCGAGGCACCGCACAAGGACGTCTCGGCCCATCCAGGCGCGCCCTCCGACACGACACCGGTGGCGGATGGTCTCGACGCTCGGGCCGGGCGTTTCTCCACGACGACGGGCTACGTGCTCGGCGTCCTCCGAATCGCCATGGGGTGGTACTTCCTGTGGGCATTCATCGACAAGA
>DATCVR010000050.1:0-4106 GCA_036566745.1 Jiangellaceae bacterium
AGGCGGGAGATCATCGCGTCGTTCTGGCTGTCAGCCATGACGTGTTCCCTTCGCTGGAATGACAAGAGCCCCGGGGAGTCCGGGGCTCTATGGGTTGAGGTAGCGACGCCCTGTCAGCGTGCGCGGTGGTGCAGTTCGGGCTCTGTCAGCCCTGAGGTGGCCCTGTCGGCCGTGTCGGCGCTCTGTCAGCGTCGGAAGTCGTCGCCGAGCATTCCGAGCACGGCGTCGAGGTTCGGGGTGACCGCCGGGGCGGCCTGGTCTTGCTCGCGAACGGCGAGCACCTGCGCGCCGATGTAGGCGGGGTTCGGCAGGAGGGCGACGTGATCCAGGAAGGCGCGCTTGATGCTGCGCAGGCCGTTGCGGATCGGAGCGTCGGAGCGCCGGAAGGAGAACCCAACCGAGGCCCGTAGGACGCCGTCGGCGGCCAGTTGCAGGGTCTCGTCGCCCAGTGGGGTGCGGCTGATGTGCGCTTCAACGATCAGGCCGCGCTCGTCGGCCGGGTCAAAGCCCACGGCCTTGCCGATCAGGCGGTGCGGGTCGTGGTCGCGGTTGATCGTGACCGGGTTGTCCGGGCTGCGGGTCTCGATGCCGTCGAAGGCGCCGCGCTCGAAGACCTCCCCGAGGGGCTTGCCGTCGCGGTCCGCCACGGTCGTCTCCTGGTTCCAGGGGACAGCGATGAAGGTGATGGTGCGCTCGGCGTAGTCGACGTCGGCCACCTCGGCCGCGCGGTGCTCCACTGGGAGCGACGGGCGGGTCGTGAGCGTCTCGGTCATGAGTCGGTACCTCCTGTGAGTGCGCTCGGGGCAACGTCGCCGTGCAGGCGCTCCATGGTGCGGACCTCCTCAGGCGAGATCGCCTGGATGGAGTGCAGTTGGGTGTAGTACTGGGCCCGCTCGAGCGGGGCGGGGCGCGTGTACTCGTCGCGATTCATCTCGACGCGGGAGCTCCCCGGCAGTGCCCAGTTGGAGAGCGCGGAAAGGACACGCCGCGCCTTGGGCCGCAGCGAGGAGCGGTCGTGGAAGTCGAAGAGGCTGGAGACGTTCGAGTAGGTCATCGAGTCACCACCAGAGGGCAGCCCGGCCAGGAAGGGGGGCACGCCGAGCATGACGGCGATGCGGGAGTCGGTGAACTGGGCCAACTCGACCAGCGCCATGTCCTTGGCGCTCGGGATCGGCATGTTGCCCAGGGTTGCGCCGCCGGACATGACCGCGGGCTTGCCGAGGTTGCGAGCGCGGGACTCGACCCACTGCTCGAGCAGGTCGTCGGCCTCGGGCTTGGTGAGCTTCTTCTCGACCTCGAGCCAGTAGATCGGTCGGCCGCCGGTCTCGGCGATCTCCGTGACGTACCTCGAGAGCACGCGAGCGGCCACCATGCGGGCACCGCCGGCCTCCAGGGGGCCGATGCCGCGCAGACGGTCGAACCGGGAGCGGTATCGCAGGTGCAGGATCTGGTCGGTGACGTCAAGGGCGCCGATCCGGTAGGTGCGGCGGCTGCCGACCTGGCCGTCTTCCCACTCGGGGGTGACCAGCCACGGCGGGATCACGCGCATGCGGGACGGGTAGCCCCGGTCGAAGTCCGCCGCGAACAGGAACGCCTCGCCCATCTGGAAGTCCCAGAAGAGCTCGTTGGCGAACTCGGACCAGTCGGAGTACACCTCGGGGTCGGGATCGATCATCCAAGGCGTCGGCGCGACGATCCTGTCGCGCTGAACGTGGTAGATCGGCAGTGAGGCCAGCACGGAGGCATTGAGGTCGAGGCAGGTCCACGCGGTGTCGACCAGCGTGCCGAAGCCTGAGGGTCCGTCCCACTGCGTCTCCCAGCCATCCGGCCATCCGGGCCAGTCGGCAGGCTGCATGACGGTCGCGCCAGCGCGCTCCTCAACAGGGAACGTCAGCCGCGGTGCGGGCGGGTTCCATTCGTCGGACGGTGCCTCTGCGCGGTTCTCGGTTTTCTGGCCGAAGAGGTTGGACCAGACGCCCATGTTGTTCCTCCTCGTCACCAGATTGCGGGTCCTTGGGGTGCCTGAAGGGCACCCCACATGGCTGCGGCGGCGGCTTCTGCCATGTCGATCGGTCCGGCCGACTTGAGCCGGCCGAATGCCTGCCGGCCATCGCCGACCTGCCGCCAAGCGAGATTGCCGACGGCGGTGTCGAGCTCGGTTGTGCGTTGATGGGTGAGGGTCTTCGCTCGGACGCGGTTGACCATCTCGGAGTGAGCGGCGACCAGGTCAGCCAGGTTCATCACCGTGACGTCGACGCCGGCATCCTCGAGGGCCTGCACGAGCGTCCCGTCTGCCGTTTTCTCGTCCACGACAACCGCACAGCGGTATTCGTCCTGGATTCGCTTCGCCTCGGCGATCATCCAGGCCGTGTGCGGCCGGCGGTCGACGGCCGAGAGGTTGACGCGCCCATCGTCGAGGACGTCGGCCGATGCGATCGACCCGAACTGAGAGTTGAGCGAGACGCCGAGCCCGATCGCGCTGGGCGGCGGCGGGTCGACTTCTTCGAAGCAGTCCGGCCAGCCCGGCAGTACGCCGGCGCCGTCGTTCTCGTCCCAGATGCCCAGGCCTTCTCGGACCCAGTCTTCCTCGGTGAGCTTGCGTTTCAGCCGCATCATGGACTGCGGAGGCGTCCGCTTCGGGAATGAGGGGTTCGCCTTGGCCCATTGCTTGTGGTCGTCGTGCTTGGCTTCCTTGTCGGCGCCGAACTCGATCCACGCTCCGTCGGCCAGCGTGCCGGCCTTGGCCTCGTTGCGCATCCGGGTGAACGCCTCGGACATGTCGTCCGGCTTGGGCGGCGTGCCGATGTAGAGCTGCAGCCCGAACTGCGAGGTGTTCAGCGTCGCGAGCATGTTGCTCATCGCGCGGTCGGAGAGGATCTGGGCTTCGTCGAAGATCAGGATGTCCACGCCAGGGATTCCGCGGCCGAATCCACGCTCTCGAGCGCCGAATAGGATGCGGGAGCCGTTGTGGAAGCGGATCTCCTCGTCGCCGGAGCCCTTGAAGGTCTGCTCGACGTGGGGGTGCACCTTCTCGCGGGCCGCGAAGCCCTGCATGGCCAGGAAGGTCTCGCCGTGGGTCCGGGCGTGGTGCGCAGACCAGATGACCAGCAGGCCGGGCTCGTTCACACAGAGCGCGAAGACGAGTGCACCGATGAGGTAGGTCTTGCCGACCTGCCGGGGAAGCGAGAGGCCGACGCCGTCGATCATGGCTGCGAGGTGCCCATCTGCCCTCTTGGAGAGGATGACGCGGCCAGTTCCGTGCTGCCAGTCGTCGAAAGTGATGCCCAGCTTGAGGCGGCAGGTCTTTTCGACCGCCGGCCAGCCAGTGGAGACGATCCCGGTAGGGACCGCCAGCCGCTTGGCTAGATCAGAGAGCCGACGCGTCCCAGTCTTCGTCGGCGGCGACATCGTTGACATCGGCACCTTCCTGCTTCGCGCGAAGGTCGATCGCCTCGATGTCCTTCGCGATGTCCTGCAGGCGCCGGGTCAAGGCAGCGAGGTCACGGGGAGGGCACTCCGGATTGGCGACGGTCTGGGCGATCCGGTCGCGCATGGCCACTAGGAGCGAGCGGCGGTCGCCAGATTCGGCCGCTTGGGCCACGGACTGCTTCGATGCAGGCTTGTCGCTCGGCGTGACCGCCCGGAGGCGCTTGGGCTGCGGCTGAGCCATCGGAGCCTCCTTGGTTAGAGCGCCCGGCGCTTCGTCTCTCCGATTCGGGGGACCGCGCGACCGTGCTTCTCGTAGGTGCGCCACCACTGCTGAGCGGCGGCGATCTGTGAGCGGATCGGCGGGGTCGTCCGACCTCGATCTCGGATGCGCTTGACGCACTCGTCGAGCGGGGTATCTAGGACGACCATCTCGGTCGCGCCGCAGGATGTGGCCGCATCGGAGTATGGATCGGTGCGAATCACGACCGCTCGAGCCGTTGGCGAGGTCTTCAGGCCGGCGAGCGCAGACCGGAAGCCCTTCGCGCTGCCGGGCCAGGTGTCGAGGTCGAAGACGGGGAGGCCGAGAGACTCGGCGAAGGTCGACTTGCCGGCGCCGGGCGGGCCGACGACCAGCACCACGCGGCGCCCATCGGTGGCACCTTCCTGCCACCCCGGCT
>DATCVR010000051.1:0-3936 GCA_036566745.1 Jiangellaceae bacterium
GAACCAGGCCCAGGCGCTGGAGTTCATGTGGGGTGGCGACACGGCGACGGTCAGCCTGCAGTACTCCTACCTGCCGAGCTGGATGTCCTTCGTCCTGGACCGGCAGCGTGCGCAGGATGCCGGTCTGGCGCTCTTCGACGCCGTCTACGGACGCTGGCTGGAGATCCCCGAGGCAGACCGTCCGCTCCTCGTGGTGAGCGGGGAGAGCCTGGGCAGCTTCGGCGGCGAGGCCGCCTTCAGCGGAGCCCAGGACCTCGCGACCCGCACCGACGGCGCCCTGTTCGTCGGCCCTACCGCCGACAACCGGCTCTGGAACCGATTCACCGAGGAACGCGAGCCGGGGACCCCTCAGGTGCTGCCGATCCTGGACGACGGCGAGATCGTACGCTTCGCCGACCGGCCCGAGCAGTGGGACCTGCCCGGTGCCTGGGACGGCACTCGGATCGGGTATCTCCAGCACGCGAACGACCCGATCACCTGGTGGTCGCCGTCGTTGGCGCTGGAGCGCCCGGACTGGTTGGAGGAGGAGCGCGGCCGCGACGTCTCCCCGAACGTACGCTGGATCCCCGGGGTGACGATGCTGCAGCTGGGTGTCGACCAGCTCTCCGCGAACTCGGTGCCCCGCGGGCAGGGCCACGAGTTCGGCACCGCACCGGTGTACGCCTGGGCCGCGATCCTGCCGCCTCCGGGATGGACCGATCAGCGCACCGACGAGCTGGCGGTGGTGATCGGCGACCGGGTCTGGCTGAGATGAGGCGTGGCGTTGCCAGGTCCGGTCAGACGTGGGGCAGTCGATTCAGGACCGCACGTAGAGGTGGCCACCGGTCGCGACCTCGGCGAGTCACGGCATAAGCGCGCAGTCGCACTCTGGGGTCGGTCAACGGCCGCACCGTGACGCCGCGGCGGGAGGTGCGTCCGCGCGGCAACAACGCGAGTCCGTGACCGGCGAGGATGAGGTCGTCCACGAGCTCCAGGGCGTCGACTCGGTGGACGACTCGGGGCGTGAATCCGGCCATCGACGCCAGCGTGCGCAGCACCTCCTCGTCGGCGGTGTGGCGCGAGTTCACGATCCAGTCTCGGTCGGCGTAGGTCGCAAGTGGAGCACGCGGCTCGTGCGTCGGCACTCCGAGGCCCCATTCGGCCTCCCACAGCGCCACGGTGTCGTGGTCGCTGCGCCAGGAGGCGGGGGCGACGTTGTAGTCATAGACAAGAGCAAGATCGATGTCGTCGCGCGCGAGCAGGGCCAGCGCCTCGGGCGGTTCGTGCTCGTGCACTCGCACCTCGAGACCGGGGTGAGCGTGCCGGAGACCGTCGATCGCGGGCATGAGGGAGCGCCGGATCGCGGTGGCGAAGCCGGCCACCCTGAGCACGCCGACCGGCTCCGCGTCCGGGTCGAGGTCGAGACGAGCGGCATCGACCGCCGCCAGGATGGTGACGGCGTGTTCGGCGAGACGGTGGCCCGCCGGAGTGAGGCGTACGCGCCGGCCATCGGGCTCGATGAGGTCTGTACCGACATCCCGCGCGAGCGCCGCGATGGCCTGGGACACGCTGGATGTACTGGTGCCCATCTCGGCTGCGACCTCGTGCATCGAGCCGAGGCGAGAGAGTTCGAGCAACATCTGGAGCCGACGTACGTCCACGTGCCCATCGTTTCGGATTCATGAACGTAATGTCCAGCAATGTCACGTGGACACGAACGGATCCCATCGGGTCGACTGGATGGCATGACCACCACAGCTCCACACTCCGCTCGTACCGGCACCTCCATGGCAATGGCGGCCATGCTCTGCGTACAACTGGGTCTCGCGGCATCGGTCGGCCTGATCGACCAGCTCGGCCCGGCGGGCGTCGCCTGGCTGCGCCTGTTCTGGGCGGCTCTGCTGCTTCTCGTCCTCGTCCGGCCGCGTCTCTCGGCGTTCGGACGCGAGACGCTGCTGGCCGGTGTCGCTCTCGGCGTGGTGACCTCCGGCCTGACCCTGCTGTTCATGGCGGCTCTGACCCGGCTACCGCTCGGCACGGC
The DNA here is from genome assembly GCA_036566745.1 of Jiangellaceae bacterium. Taxonomy (GTDB): domain Bacteria; phylum Actinomycetota; class Actinomycetes; order Jiangellales; family Jiangellaceae; genus DATCVR01. Next base: position 2,021 of record DATCVR010000051.1, read on the forward strand.
CGCCGCGCTGGAGTTCCTGGGGCCGCTCGGGGTGGCCGTCCTCCGCAGCCGCGGCATCGCCCGGGCGTGGGCGCTTGTGGCCGCCGGTGGCGTGCTGTGCCTGACCCAGCCGTGGGACGGCACCGTGGACGTGGTGGGTGTCGCCTTCGCCCTGGGCGCGGCCGCGTGCTGGGCGTCCTACATCTTGCTGACCCAGCGAATCGGCGATGCGGTCAGCGGCATCGGTGGACTCGCGATCTCCATGCCGGTCGCGGCGGTGGTCGCCACCGTCGTCGTCGGCCCCGGCATCGTGGGACGACTCACGCCGGAGCTGGTGCTCGCCGGCCTGGGGTTGGCCCTTCTGGTGCCGGTCGTGCCCTTCGCCCTGGAGATGCTGGCGCTACGTCGCCTCACCGCCGGCGCCTTCGGGACGCTCATGGCGCTCGAGCCGGCGCTCGCGCTGGTGATCGGGTTCGTCGCCCTCCACCAGGTGCCCAACCTCATCGCCGTGATCGGGATCGGGCTCGTGGTCGCGGCCGGGGTAGGAGCAGAACGTGCCGGAGGTCGCAGTCCGTCCGGCCCAGCTGACGAGACTCCACGGGCCGCGGACACGTCGCTCGTGTGCGGCTAGCGGGATCCGAGCAGCTGGCGGGCCATCACGAGGCGCTGGATCTGGTTGGTGCCTTCGTAGATCTGGGTGATCTTGGCGTCGCGCATCATGCGTTCGAGGGGGAAGTCCTGCGTGTAGCCGGCCCCGCCCAGGAGCTGGACGGCGTCGACGGTGATCTCCATGGCGGTGTCGCTAGCGAAGCACTTGGCGGCTGCTCCGAAGAAGGCCAGGTCGTCGGCGTGCCGTTGGGACTTGGCCGCGGCGATGTAGACGAGCTGGCGGGCGGCCTCGAGCTTCATGGCCATGTCGGCGAGCATGAACTGGATCCCCTGGAAGTCGGCGATGTGCTTGCCGAACTGCTTGCGTTCCTGGGCGTAGGCCAAGGCGTGGTCGAGGGCGCCCTGGGCGATCCCGACGGCTTGGGCGGCGATGGTGATGCGGGTGTGATCCAAGGTGCGCAGGGCGAGCTGGAGACCGGTGCCGGGTTCACCGATGATGCGGTCGCCGGGCAGGTAGACGGCGTCGAACATCAGCTCGCAGGTGGGGGAGCCCTTGATGCCCAGCTTCTTCTCGGGTGCGCCGATGGTGAACCCCTCGTCGCTCTTCTCCACGACGAAAGCGCTGACGTTGCGGCCTCGCCGGCCGCTGGGGTCGGTGACCGCGAGGACGGTGTAGTAGTCGGAGATGCCGGCGTTGCTGATCCACGACTTCTGGCCGCTCAGCACCCAGTGGTCGCCGTCGAGGACGGCACGGGTCTTCATCGAGGCGGTGTCGGAGCCGGCCTCGCGCTCGGAGAGGGCGTAGGAGAACGCCGAGGTGCCCGCCGCGAGCGGTGGGAGGTAGCGCTGGTTGAGGCTCTCGGACCCGGCGAGGATGAGCGGGAGGCTGCCGAGCTTGTTGACCGCCGGGATCAGCGAGGAGGAGGCGCACACGCGCGCGATCTCCTCGATGATGATGCAGGTCGCCAGGGCGTCGGCGCCCTCGCCGCCGTACTCCTCGGGTACGTGCGCTGCGTGGAAGCCGGAGGCGACGAGTGCGTCGTACGCCTCGGTCGGGAACCTGGCCGCGGCGTCCACCTCCGCGGCGTGGGGAGCGATCTTGTTCGCCGCGACCGCGCGCACGGCCTCGCGCAGGTCGAGGTGGTGGTCGGCGAGCTCGAGGTAGGGAAAGTCGTCGGTCATGGTGTCTCCTGGGTCAGTAGTGGTAGAAGCCGCGGCCGGTCTTGCGGCCCAGCAGACCGGCGTCGACCATGCGCGCGAGGAGCGGCGGCGGGGCGTAGAGCGGCTCCTTGAACTCCTCGTAGAGCGACTCGGCCACGGCCTTGGTC
>DATCVR010000052.1:0-21144 GCA_036566745.1 Jiangellaceae bacterium
GCTGCGGGTGTGGCAGAAGGGCGCTGAGTACGTCGATCAGGTCCCTTCGAAGACCTCGAGGCCCTGAGAGCGGCAGCAGCGCTGCCGGTGTCGAGGTTCGCTCCGCTGGTTGATATCCCGGAACGTACCTATCGCCGGCGGCTGGTCCGGCTGCGCGGTGGTGTTTCGGTGAAGGGTCCGTGGCCGGCGCCGCGGGTGGCCGCGATCGAGGTGCTCGCGGCGAAGTACGCCGCTGACTGGCCAGCGTGGGGTCATCGCAAGATCGCGGCGATGATGCGCGCCGACAGCATCGACGCCTCGACCTCGACGGTGGAGCGGGCGTTGCGGCGTCGCGGGTTGCTGCTGCCGCGCGGATACCGGGCCGACCGTAAGTCCTGGCTGTCTTGCGGCGTCGTGTGTTCCGCGACCCGCCCACCGAACGCAACCGGGTCTGGCAGACCGACTTCTCCGAGTTCGAAACCAGCAGCGGAGGGATCTGGCGGATCTGCGCGCCGACCGCGGCACCCTCGACCTGCTCGACGAGGACACCGGTGAGATCGTGCGCACCATCCCCGCCCCGATCGGCGTCGTCTCCGACAACGGGCCCTGCTTCCGCGGCGCCACCTTCGCCGAAGCCTTCACCGGCGACGACCCCCTGTTGCGCCACGTCCGCACCCGGATCAGGAGCCCGTAGACCAACGGCGTCATCGAACGCTTCTTCGGCACCCTCAAATACGAACACCTCTACCGCGCCCACATCGCCTCCGGAGACGCCCTCGCCGTCGAAACCAACTGGTTCCGCCACGTCTACAACACCATCCGACCCCACCAAGCCCTCGGCGACCAGACCCCACGGCAGCCCTACTTTCAGGCGGCGTCATGATGGCCTTGGCTATGGCCACTCGGCAGCAAACCCTCCATCTCCATACGATGCGGCAGCCCCTACCCCGACCAGCCCCTGGATGCCCTGCATGCTCGATGAGCGCTGTGTCTACCTCGCCGCCGTTTTGAATCTGACGGGTTCGGCCAGCTACGTAGTAGCAACGTTGAAGGGCCGAGCCCGTCCGAACAAGGTCAGCTATTTCGTGTGGACGTTGGCTTCTCTGATCGCGTTCGGCGCCGAGCTCGGCCAGGGCGTGGGCATTCAGTCCGTGATGACGTTAATGTTCGGCTTGGGGCCGGCGATGATCTTCATGGCGTCGTTCGCCAACTCCCAGGCATATTGGCGGGTTACTCGCTTCGACCTCGTGTGCGGTGGCATGTCTGTGGTCGCGCTTGGAGTATGGATCGGCGCCGGCCAGGGAACGGCGGCCATCGCGTTGACCATCATCGCGAGGGCGCTTGGCGCCGTGCCGACCGTCATCAAGTCCTACCGACATCCGCGAACCGAGAGTCCTTGGGTGTTCTGGTTGGGCGCGGTCAGCGCTGCGATCACGATACTGACGATCGACACCTGGGACTTCGCTCATTTCGGCTTCCCTGCCTACGTCCTTGCGATCTGCGGTCTACTCGCCGCCCTCATCACGTTCCGGATCGGTGAACGGACCAAGGCGCCGGTGACCACAATCCAGACCCGGTGACCATGCAATGCCAGTCAAGATCAAAATCCGCCGATTTCTTGACGCAAGACGCATCTCTCGTGCGTCACACGTCTGGCAGGGTCCGGCTGGAATGGCCAGCTCAGGGATGGTGGCGTCGCTGGCGGAGGCGGCGCATGGGACGTCGGCGCAGACGGTGGGGCGCTGGCGGGACCGGTTCATCGACGCCGGAAAGGCCGGGCTGGAGAGCGCCGCGGACTGGCCGGCCTGGGGGCACCGCAAGATCGCGGCGATGATGCGCACCGACGGCATCGACGCCTCGACCTCTACCGAGCCCACATCCCCTCCGGCGACGCCCTCGCCGCCGAAACCACCGGGTTCCCGCCACGTCTACAACACCATCCGATCGACGCTTGCGTTCTGGCCCACGAGATGGCTCCTCTTGCCCCGGATTGACGTAGATAGTGTCAGCGGCTGTTTGCCAGCTTCGGGGTAGAGACAGGAGCAACGAACAATGGATGCCGTCCTCGAGATCGTGCCGCTGGTCGTCGTCTTCGCGGCCAGCTATGCGGTCAAACGGGCTGGATTGTTGACAGCCGATGACGGTGGTGCGCTGCTTCGAGTCGTGTTCTACCTCGGCGTTCCGCCGCTCATCTTCATGTCTCTAGCTAGCGTCGAGCTCGACGCCTCATTCTTGAGGCTTGGTCTTGTGGCTCCCGTCGTCATCGGGTTCTCGCTCTTGGTTGTGCTCGTCCTTCGTCGCACCGCGTTGAAGGGGGTGGATGCTGCGGCGTTCGGCCCGTTCCTGACCGGCGTCGTCGTGATGAACACCGGTTTCCTGTTGCCCTTTGTCGAGCGGATCGCCGGTGCGGAAGGTATCGCACGGCTAGCTGTGATCGATGCCTTCGTGGGCATCATGACGTTCTCCGTCGTGTACCTGGCCGTCGTGAGGGTGGCTCACGATCGACCGGACACCGCCTTCCTGGTGAAGAAGCTGCTGATCTCGCCACCGATGTGGGCCCTCGTCGCGGCACTCCTCGTGCAACTCGTCGGCGTGACGCCACCCGTAGTCATCACGGAGTCGCTCGAGGTGGCGGCCAGGATCGTCGGCACCGCGGTGCTCATTGCCCTGGGCCTCAAGTTCGAGCCACATATCCGCCGCCCTGGCCTCCTCACCCTTGCCGTTGGTCTGCGATTCGGCCTCGGCGCGGTAGTCGGGATGGGCCTCATCGCCGCCCTAGGACTGGAGGGCATCGACGCCGGCGTGGCGATGTTCGCATGCCTTGCGCCCACGGGATTCAACGCCATCACGTTCGCCGAACTGGAGAAGCTCGATGTCCAGTTCGCCGCGGCAGTCGTATCGGCCGGCCTGCTCATCGCGGTGGCTGCGTCCCCGCTGACGACACAACTCCTCCGCTGAGTCCTCGTCTGGTCCTCGCCGCCGAACACCATGACCGTGGGCCTGGCAACCAACCACCCGACAAGATCCAACTCCGCCACCAACGTGACGCAAGACATCCCTGAGGTGCGTCAGACGTTGTGGCAGGTCCGAAGTTGACCAGTCACGAAGGGTGTGTGGGTGAGGGGATCCCTATCCGGACGGATCGTCCGTGGTGAAGAACAGGATCGATCCGACAGGGACGTCACCATCGCCTCGGCACACAGCGCCACGAGATCCTTCGGCCGCCCCGAAGCCCGGGCCGATCCGAGCGGGGTACTCAGCGCCTGGTCTCGTACCTGGTCAGCACCACGCCGTCGGGAAACGTCCGGGTCTCCACCAGGCTTAGGTTCACCCAGTTGTCCAGGGCTGTGAAGAACGGCGTGCCGCCGCCCACCAGGACCGGATGGGTGACGATCGCGTACTCGTCGATCAGCCCGGCCCTCATGGCCGCTGCGGCGAGTGTGGCACCGCCGATGTCCATGGGGCCGCCGTCCTCGGCCTTGAGCCTGGTGATCTCGGTGACCGCGTCGCCGGTGACCAGACGGGTGTTCCAGTCGACCGTGGTGGTCGTCGAGGAGAACACCACCTTCGGCATGTCCCGCCAGCGGCCGGCGAACTCGATCGCCGCCGGTGTGGCGCCAGGCTGCTGGTCGGCGTGCGGCCAGTCGGAGCTCATCGTCTCCCACAGTTTGCGTCCGTACAGTGCCAGGCCCGTCGCGTCCACCCGATCGGACCACCACTGGAACAGCTCGTCGCTCGGCACGCTCCAGCCGAGGTCGTCGCCGGGCGCGGCGATATAGCCGTCCAGGCTCAGGTTCATGGCAAAGGTCAGTTTCCGCATGGCGTCAGCTTCCTGTGAGTCGGTACTCGCCCCATGTCATGACACCTCGAGATCGGCCTGGGTGCGGGCCAGCGCGGCGTCCAGCTTGGCGAACGCCTCGCCCCAGCCGCCCTCGCTGGGGCGGGCCAGGTGCTCGGCGAGCCACTGCCGGATCTCCAGCCGGGTGCGCCCGCCGGCCTCGTCGTGGAACTCGAACCGGAACCGCGTCCGGAACGGCTCGACGCCCTCCTGCAGCCGGCCGCCGACCTGCATGACGCCCGCGAGCAGCTTGCCGTCGGCGATGTCGGTGAGGTCGATGTGGATGTGGACGCGGATGCCGGGATCGTCGGCGGAGACCTCCGTCCACCGCTGGTGGCCGCCGGGGCGAACGTCGCACTCGATCTCGTCGCGCGGCAGTGAGTGGCCGGCCGGGCCCCACCACTGTGCCAGGTGGTCCGGATCGGTGAAGGCCTTGTAGACGAGCTCGCGCGGCGCGTCGAACACGCGCGTGACGGTGAGCTGTGGGGCTTCGGTGTCCATTCAGAGCTCCTTCTCCGCGGCGGTCTGCACCGCGGCGAGATGGGCGTCGAGGCGGGTCAGCGAGGAGTCCCAGAACCGCCGGTAGCGCTCGATCCAGTCGGCCGCCTCGCGCAGCGGCGCGGCCTCGAGGCGGCTACCGCGCCACTTGCCCGACCGCGTCCGCGAGATCAGCGCCGCGCGCTCGAGCACCTTCAGGTGCCGCGACACCGCCGGCATCGAGATGGGCAGCGGCTCAGTGAGCTCGGTGACCGTGGCGTCGCGCTCGGCCAGCTGGGCCAGGATCGTCCGCCGGGTCGGGTCCGCGAGTGCTGCGAACACCGCGCTGAGCTGGTCGGTGCCGGCCATCCAAGGCCCCCCTTTCGCTTAACCGATATGTTAAACAAACCGGAGCCGGGCGACGTTGTCAAGGCGGCGACATGAAACGATCAAGGTGCGTGAGGCCGGAGCGGCGGACCCGGCGTACAGACCAGCCCGCACGGAAAAGTCATCGGTCAGGCCACGCCGAGGCCCGGTTCACCACCACGCCAAGCGGATGCTGCGGACGGAAGGGAACCGCCCACGCACACCCGACACCGCGGGCGCCCGGACCGCCATCACCTTGACCAGCGGTGTTGCAGATACCCGTACGGTGAAATCTCACCCGGCCACACCAGGGGTCAGACATGCACGGTGGGCCGGTAGACGAGCTCGTGGGTATGGCCGTCGAGCGTCCGGCTCTCGATCAGCTCGAGGTCGAAGTCGGCCCCGCCCTGGAAGATCGGTTCCAGTCCGGTCCGACTGGTGATCACCGGGAAGACCGTCACCTGAACGCGGTCGACCAGACCGGCGGCCATCAGCGCCCGGTTCAGCGACAGGCTGCCGTGCGAGCGCAACGGCACCTCGGACTCCTCCTTGAGCCGGGCGACGATGTCGACGGCGTCGCCGCTCACGACGGTCGCGTCCGGCCAGTCGAGCGGTCCTTCCAGGGTGCTCGACACCACCGTGGCCGGCAGGTTCCGCATCCGGGTGACCCATGGGTCCCGCACCTCGGACTCCTCGGTGCTCGACGCCAGCATCTGCACGAATGCCCGATAGGTGTTGGCGCCGAAGACCATCCGCTGCTCCTGGTCGTACAGCGCGAGGCGGTGTTCGAGCAGTTCGGGGCCCTGCTTGCCCCAGTAGCCGGTCCAGTTGCCGCTGGCGGCGCCGAAACCGTCGAGGCTGGTGAAGACGTCGAAGGTGTAGGTAGCGGTCATGATGATCTCCTCGGTGGTCGTCTGCACGTCAGATGCTTCAGTCGGTGGCGTACTGCGGGCGCCCGGCCGGCCGGTAGACCTGGAGCGTGATGCCCTTCGGGAAGGCTCGCGATTCGACCAGGTCGAGCGCAATGTCCGGGCCGGAGTCGGGGAACAGCCGCGTGCCCTGACCGACGACCACCGGGACGACGAGCAGATTCAGCTCGTCCACGAGGTCGTTCTCGAGCAACCACCGGGTCAGGGCACCACTGCCGTGGACCTGCAGCTCCCCGCCCTGCGCGGCCTTCAGCTCGCCGATGGCCGCCACGACGTCACCGGACAGCACGGTCGAGTCCGCCCAGTGCGGGTCGGTGAGCGTGTTCGACGCCACATACTTGGGCCGTGTGTTCAAGGCACGTCCGATGGGCGTGTTCACCATGTCCTCCATCGCGCCCCAGGTGCCGGCGAAGAAGTCGTAGGTCCGCCGGCCGAACAGGAACGCGTCGGCGCGCTCGTACACCTCGTCGACGAACGTGATGGCCTCGCCGTCGAACAGCGGCAGGGCCCAGCCGCCGCGCTCGAATCCGGGGTCGAGGTTCTCGTCCGCCCCGCCGTTCGCCTGCATCACTCCGTCGACGGTGATCTGGATGGTGGCCGTCAGCTTCATGATCGCGGTTCCCCCTTCCTCGGGGCGCCCCTCGTGGGCGACCTCTTCACCCCTGCTACGAACGCCTCTCCCCCGATCCGACACCTCGTCCCCGAACTCTTTCGAGGACTCTCGCGTCCAGCGCCGATCGAACTGCACCGTCCACAGCGCCCGCTTCGGATGTCACAGGCTGCCGGGCTGTCTCGTCATCGGGGATGAGAGCCAGTACCGGATCGAGGAGTGTGACGTGATGCGAGTGTTCGTGGCCGGTGGGACCGGGGTCGTCGGGCGGCGGCTGGTGCCGCAGTTGGTGGCGCGTGGTCACCAGGTGACCGCGACGACGACGAGCGCGGGCAAGTTGGGGCTGCTGAGGCACCTGGGCGCCGAGGGCATCGTGATGGACGGGCTGGACGCGGCTGCGGTCGGCGAGGCGGTGGCCTCGGCCCGGCCGGACGCGATCGTGAATCAGATGACCGCTCTGTCCATGGCGCACGCCGGCAAGCCCAACCTACGGAAAGCCGACCGCTTCTTCGCCGCCACCAACCGGCTCCGCAGCGAGGGGACCGACCACCTGCTGGCCGCGGCCGAGGCGACCGGTGTCTCCCACGTCGTCGCCCAGGGCCACGCGAGCATGAACGGAATCCGCACGGGTGGATGGGTCAAGACCGAGGAGGACCCGCTGGAGGTGATCGAGGGGACGAAGGCGATCCGCCACCTCGAGGATGCGGTGGTCAGGGGCGGCGGGGCAGTATTGCGCTACGGCGGGTTCTACGGGCCCGGCGCCAACGACGATCAGGTCGACCTCGTACGGAGGCGAACGTTCCCGCTTGTCGGGGACGGCACCGGGTACTTCTCGTGGGTGCATCTCGACGACGCGGCGAGCGCTACCGTACTGGCGGTGGAACTGCACGCGACAGGCGTCTTCAATATCGTCGACGACGAGCCGGCTCCGGTCAGCGAGTGGCTGCCCTATCTCGCTGAATGCGCCGGGGCCAAGCCGCCGCGACGCGTCCCGGCATGGCTGGCCAGGCTGCTCGCCGGCGAGATGGCCGTGGGCATGATGACCGAGGGGCGCGGCTTCTCCAACGCCAAGGCGAAGCGGGAGCTCGGCTGGGAGCTGCGCTACCCCTCGTGGCGCCAGGGGTTCAAGGAGGAGCTGACGTGACCCGGGTCGAGGAGTTCGAGGAGTTGCGGCCGCTGCTGTTCGCGATCGCCTACCGCATCCTCGGCAGCGTGAGCGAAGCCGAGGACGCGGTCCAGGAGAGCTGGCTGCGCTACGAGGCGTCCCCGACCCAACCCACGTCCACCAAGGCCTTCCTCGCGGCCGTGGTCACCCGGATCTCGATCGACGTGCTGCGATCGGCGCGTGTCCGGCGGGAGACGTACGTCGGGCCGTGGCTCCCCGAGCCGCTGCTCACCGACCCCTACGAGGACCCGGCGCACTCGGCGGAGCTGGCCGACTCGCTGTCGATGGCGGCCCTGCTGCTGCTCGAGCGGCTGACTCCGCTCGAACGGGCGGTCTTCGTGCTGCGGGAGGTGTTCGGGTTCGGTTTCCCGGAGATCGCATCGGCCGTCGGCAGATCCGAGACGGCCTGCCGTCAGCTCGCCGTGCGGGCGCGGCGCCACATGGACGCCGGACGCCCTCGGTTCGAGGCGGACCGCCGCGAACGCGCGGAGCTGGCGGCGCGCTTCTTCGGCGCGGTCCGCGATGGCGACGTCGACGGGCTGCGGGAGCTGCTCGCCGCAGACGTCCAGCTGGTCGGAGACGGCGGAGGCAAGGCGCCTGCGCTGGCCAAGGGCGTGATCGGAGCGGACAACGTGGCGCGCGTGCTCGCGTCGTTCTTCCCGCTGATCGCCAAGCTCGACGCGAGCACGGAGCCACACGAGGTGAACGGCCAGCCTGGCGCGGTCTTCCGCGATCGGGACGGCAGGCTGCTCGGCACGTTGACGCTGGATGTGCTCGGCGGGCAGATCCAGACGATTCGCTCGGTGGTCAACCCCGACAAGCTCGGCCACATGGGTCCGCTGGCGGACGCCAGGGCGTTCGCCCGCGAGGTGAAGCAGGCTCGCCGCGCCAAGGACTGACCTGCGCGCAGCGTCGCGTCAGTCCGTCGTCCACGGCCGGAGCTTCTCCGGGTTCCGCACCGCCCAGATGTGCGCGATCCGGTCGTCTGCGACGTCGAACGCCATCACCACAACGGTGACACCGTCCAGCTGACCCACCAGGCCGGGCCGACCGTTGACGCCACGTTCCAGGAGCGTCAGGCCCGGTGCCCTCCCGGCGAGGTCGAGGAAGGCGCGCGCGATCTGCTCACTGCCTTCGATCGGGCGGAGATGGGCGCTGACGATGCCTCCGCCGTCCGCGATCGCCGTGGCGTCGGGGTCGAGAAGGCCGATGAGAGCGTCGATGTCCTTGGCCTCCCAGGCCTCCTTGAAGTCCCTGACGACGTCGGCACGCAGCGCCGTCGGAGTCGCGGGAGGCTGCGACGCGCGCAGACGACGGCGGGCCGACGAGGCCAGCTGGCGGCAAGCTGCCGGCGTCCGGCCGACGATCTCGCCCACCTCGGCGAAGGAATAGCGGAAGACGTCGTGGAGGACGAGTGCGACCCGCTCGGCCGGAGTCATGGACTCGAGGACGACGAGGAAGGCCATGTTGATCGACTCGTCGAGAGTGACCCGGTCGGCCGGGTCGGTCGAGGCGCCGTCCGAGCGCCCGCTGATCCACTCCGTACGATCGGGAAGCGGCTCCGGGATCCATTCGCCCACATACCGCTCCCGCCGGGCCCGGGCCGAGCCGAGCTGGTCGAGGCAGATCCGGCTGGCGACCGTCGTCAGCCAGCCACCCGGAGCCTCGATGGCTTCCTGCTGCTCGGCGGACATGGCGTACCAGCGGGCATAGGTCTCCTGGACGACGTCCTCGGCATCGGCCAGGGAGCCGAGCAGCCGGTACGCGAGATTGATCAGCTGGCGCCGCTCGCTCATGATCGCGCTCAGGCTCGGATCGAGCCCGTCGTCCCCTGGCTCGGATCGATCGGTCATGTGTCGACGACTCCCTCGTTCGCAGCTGCCCACACCTGTTCGACGAGACATGGCACCGGACTGTGAGGTCGGCGCGCCGCCTCACGTTCGGTGCGGCTGTCTCGTCGTCACTGCTGAGACCACCACCATCCCGCGAACAGGGCCGAGGGCGGTAGCGACGTCGCTCGTCATCAGCAAGGAGAATCGCCATGAACACTGCACTGTGGATCATCGCGGGGCTGTTGGCCGCAGTCTTCCTGGTCAGCGGCGTCGGCAAGCTGATCGTGCCCAAGGAAAAGCTGGCCGGCATGGGCGCCGCAACGAGATGGGTCGAAGACTTCAGTCCCAGTGCCCTCAGGGCCATCGGAGCCGTCGAGATCCTCGGCGCGGTGGGCCTGATCCTGCCCGCCACGCTCGACATCGCGCCGGTTCTGGCTCCGCTCGCTGCTGTCGGTGCGGTGTTGCTGTTCGTCGGCGCGGTGATCACGCGTCTTCGCCGTGGCGAGAGAGCAACGATCGTGGGCGACCTGATCTATCTCACGATGGCTGCCTTTGTGGCGTGGGGCCGCTTCGGACCCGAGTCCTTCACCGGCTGATCTGTTCGAGTTGACGAGGAGAGACCGATGAGCAACCTTCAGTCGATCGCCGATCGTGTCGAGATCGAGGCACTGCGCGCCGAGTTCTCCGACGCGGTGCTGATGCACGACTACGACCGGTTGGCGTCACTGTTCACCGAGGACGGCGTGGTGAGGATCCCCGACGTCGGCGCCGAGGCCGTCAGCCGGGAGGGGATCCGCGCCGGGGTCGAGCGGCTGCAGGGCCTGTGGGAGTTCTTCGTGCAGACCACCCACCCGGGCGTGATCGTGCTCGACGGAGACACCGCGGCCGGCCGTGCGTACATCGCGGAGCTCGGGCGGTTCCGCGACGGCAGCTCGCACCAGAACTACGCCATCTACCACGACCGCTACCAGCGCACCCCGGACGGCTGGAAGTTCACGGAGCGCGTCTACGAGGTCAGATACGCCGACGCCACTCCGCTGGCAGGCTCCGCTCCTCACGCAGCCGGATCGTAGGGGCCGCAGCGTCGTCGGCGTCCTGGGACATTCAGGGCCGTCTGTACGGTGTGCGGATGCTTCAGACCGATGCCGAGCTGGCGGTCCGGGCCGCACACGCCGGCGCCGGCGTCGTTCGAGCCCTCTACGGCGGCCCGCTGGAACGCTTCGCCAAGTCGGCACACGACTTCGCCACCGAGGCGGATGTCGCATCCGAGCGCGCGATCATGGCCGTGCTGCGGGAGGCGCGCCCCCAGGACGGGTTCGTCGGCGAGGAGCTCGGCGCCGCGGGCAACGCGAACTCGGACCGGTCCTGGCTGGTGGACCCGCTGTGCGGAACCCTCAACTACGCGGCTCGGACGCCGCTGGTCGCGGTCAACGTCGCTCTGCGCGTCGGCGTAGGCGTCGGCGGTGGCGTCGCCGCAGCAGCGTCGGCCGACCCGTTCTCGGCCGAGGTGTTCTGGACCGACGGCCGCGCCGCGTACGTCCGCTCCGGCGGTCACGACCGACCGTTGGCACCCGACCCGGCGAACCGTCTGGTCGACGTCAACCTCGATCCACCGTTCCCCAACCGGGACCGGTTCCGCGCTGGTCGCCTGCTCGAGGACGAGGCCTTCACCGACTCGTTCCGCCCGCGGGTGATGTCCACGACCCTCGCGTTGGCCTGGGTGGCCGCGGGTCGGCGTGCGGCCTACGTCACGGACGGACGCCTGCGCGACAGCGTGCACTTCAGCAGCGGGATCGCGCTGTGCCAGGCCGCGGGATGTGTCGTGACCAACCTTGCCGGCGAGCCCCTCCACTCCGGAGCCCAGGGGCTCGTCGCGGCGGCCGACGCGACGACCCACGCCGAGCTGATCGGCATCGTCGCGAGACACGGCGTCGGCCTCTGACCACTGGCCGTGATCAGGGTCCGACTCCTACGGGCGACGCTTACGGGCGACGCGAAGCTCGTAGAGGTACGACTTGGTGATCGAGCCGCCGTACGTGTTGTCGATGAGATCGGCGATACCGGTCAGCAGGCCGGTGCGCGATTCGGGATCGAGGGCGCGGTGCCCGGAGTACGTGTTGAGCAGGTCCAGGTACTCGGCCGTCGTGTACGCGATGTCGCGTCGGTAGCGGCGCCTGACGGCGGGCTCGAACAGCTCGGAGTCGTCGGCCTCGTCGATGGCGGGTGGGATGGCGTCGGCCGGCTCCAGCCGCAGGCCAGGTGGCGTGGCCGGGTCCCAGCGTTCATAGCACTCCTGGGCATCGGCGAAGAACGCCTCGGTCCCGCCGAGCACGTGTTCGGTCATCACCGTGGCGAGCACTCCGCCGTCCTTCAGCGCGGCGGCTACCTTCGATGCCCGCACGGCCGGATCCAGCCAGTGCCACGCCGTGAACACCGCGACCAGATCGAACGACTCCCCCGGCGTCCAGTGCTCGAACGCCGAGTCCACGACCTCGACCGGCAGGTCGGCGACATTGCGCCGAAGCACCGCGGCCAGGGCGCTCCCCAGCTCGACGGCGACGACCCGCGCACCTCGCGCGGCGAGGGAGGTGGTCGCCTGTCCGGTGCCGGGACCGATCTCCACCACCCGAGCGCCCGGTCCGAGACCCACCAGGGAGTCGAGGTCGTCGAAGAGCTCGTCCGGATAGCCCGGCCTCATCCGGTCGTACAGCTCGGCGTCCTCGTTGAACGTCGTTCGCAGATCCCGGTCCGACACGCCAGCTCCCTTTCCGATCATGCTCCGCCGAACCAGATCGAACCACGCCATCGTGGTGGGACACACATCGAGGAGGTGGAGGGAGAGGGGCCCGGGCCTGACTGGTGACGCCGGTGGCCGGCCCGTTTGTACACAGCCCCTGACTCCAGGACTTGGCAAATTCGAACACCTGTTCGTATGATTCTCGGAGACGGATCGCACGGTCAGGAGGTGTCGTGGGCTGGAACAATCCGGACATCCCGTGGTCGGAGTTCGAGCGGGCGTTGTCGTGGGGAAGCGGGTGGCGCAGCGACGGCGAGAAGCTGCCGCGCCACCCCGTTCCCCAGTCGTCCTCCGGGCCGCCCGCGGCGCGGACGGAGCCCGAGTTCGCGTGGGCCGAGCTGCACTGTCATTCGGCCTACAGCTTTCTCGACGGGGCGTCGGAGCCGGAGGCGCTGGTGGCCGAGGCGCTCGCGCGTGGCGTGGGCGCGATGGCGATCACCGATCACGACGGCATGTACGGCGTGGTGCGCTTCGCCGAGGCCGCGCGCAACACCGAGCTTCAGACCATCTTCGGAGCCGAGCTCAGCCTGGGCCTGAGCGGGCGGCAGAACGGCGTACCCGATCCGGAGGGCCGGCATCTGCTGGTGCTGGCTCGTGATCCGGAGGGTTATGCGCGGTTGTCCGGTGCGATCACCACCGCGCAAATGCGCGGCGGGAAGGGCCGTCCCGCCTACGACCTCGACGAGCTCGCGGCCGTCCACGACGGACACTGGACGATCCTCACCGGCTGCCGCAAGGGGCTGGTGCCCGCCGCGCTGGAAGCCGGCGGCCCGGCCGCTGCCGAAGAGGAGCTGCGGCGGCTGGTCGGCATGTTCGGGCACGAGAACGTGTTCGTCGAGCTGATCGATCACGACCAGCCGCTCGACGACGCCCGCAACGACGCGCTGTTCGAGCTGGCCGGCGTGGTGGGCGTCAAGGCGGTCGCGTCGAACAACGTCCACTACGCCCAGCCCGGCGACGCCGATCTGGCCCAGGTGCTCGCAGCCACCCGGGCCACCAACAGCCTGGAGGACCTGGCGGGGTGGCTGCCGGCCAACGGCACCGCACATGTGCGCAGCGGCGCGGAAATGGAGGCCCGGCTGGCGCGGTTCCCCGGGGTGCGCGAGGCGACCGTGGATCTCGCCCAGGGATGCGTATTCGACCTCAAGCTCATTCGACCGGAGCTACCTGATCGCGAGGTCCCCGCCGGGCACACCGATGCCAGCTTCCTGCGCTACGAGGTCCAGCAGGGGGCGCTCCAGCGTTACGGTCCGCCCGGGCCGGACACCCAGCACATCTACGACCAGCTCGAGCACGAGCTCGAGGTCATCGAGAAGCTGAACTTCCCCGGGTACTTCCTGATCGTCTACGAGATCGTCTCGTACTGCCGGGACAACCAGATCCTGTGCCAGGGGCGGGGTTCGGCGGCCAACTCGGCGGTTTGCTACGCCCTCGGGATCACCGCGGTCGACCCGATCGCGCACAATCTTCTGTTCGAGCGGTTCCTCACCGACGCCCGCACAGGCCCGCCAGACATCGACATCGACATCGAGAACGGCCGCCGCGAGAAGGTCATCCAGCACGTCTACGACGTCTACGGCCGTGAGCGCGCAGCGCAGGTGGCGAACGTCAACAGCTACCGGCCGCGGATGGCGCTGCGTGACGTCGCCCGCGCGTTGGGCTACAGCTCCGGCCAGGTCGACTCCTGGAGCAAGCACATCGGCCACCACGAGCCCCTGCCGGACGATGTCGGGATCCCGGAGATGCTGGCCGACCTGGTGTACCGGATGCTGCGGCTGCCGCGGCACCTGTCCATCCACTCCGGCGGCATGGTGCTCTGCGACCGCCCCGTGGGCCAGGTCGTCCCGGTCGAATGGGCCACGATGCCCGGGCGCAGCGTGCTGCAGTGGGACAAGGACGACTGCGCCGCCGCCGGGCTGGTCAAGTTCGACCTCCTCGGCCTGGGCATGCTCTCCGCGCTGCGCGAGACCTTCGACCTGCTCCGCGCCCACCACGACCTCAACCTCGAGCTGCACCGGATCCCCGCCGAGGACTCAGCCGTCTACGACATGGCCTGCGACGCCGACACCATCGGGGTGTTCCAGATCGAGTCGCGCGCCCAGATCGCCACCCTCCCCCGGTTGAGGCCGCGGAACTTCTACGACCTCGTCGTCGAGATCGCGCTCATCCGGCCCGGCCCGATCCAGGGCGGTTCGGTCCACCCCTACCTGCGCCGCCGCTCCGAGAAGGAGCCGGTGACGTATCCGCATCCGAGCATGGAGTCCGCACTCGAGCGGACCAAAGGGGTGCCGCTGTTCCAGGAACAGATGATGCAGCTCGCCATCGACTGCGCCGGGTTCAATGCCACCGAAGCCGACGAGCTCCGCCAGGCGATGAGCTCCAAACGCTCGCCCGAGCGCATCGAACGCCTCCGCGACCGCGTCCTGTCCGGCATGGCCGCCAACGACATCCCTCACGACGTAGCGAACGACATCTACGGCAAGCTCTTCGGCTTCGCCTCCTACGGGTTCCCCGAGTCACACGCCTACAGCTTCGCCTACCTCGTCTACGCCAGTTCCTGGCTCAAGCGCTACTACCCCGCCGCGTTCACCACCGCCCTGCTCAACAACCAGCCGATGGGCTTCTACTCACCCCAGACCCTCGTCGAGGACGCCCGCCACCACGGCGTCACCATCCGCGGGGTCGACGTCAACGCCAGCTCCGACAAGGCCACCCTCGAAGAACACCTGCCCGTCGACTCCGACCACCCCCACGCCCCCACGACGGATCAGCCGGCCATCCGTCTCGGTTTGTCGACGGTCCGCGGCCTGGGCGCCGACGTGGCCGCAGCTCTCGCCGCCGCCCGGCCGTTCACCGACATCGCCGATCTCGTCCGGCGAGTACAGCCGCGGGTGCCACTCGCGGCGCTGGAGGCGCTCGCCACCGCCGGGGCGTTCGACTGCTTCGGTCTCGACCGGCGCGAGGCGCTGTGGGCGGTCGGGGCGCTCGCCCACGACCGCCCTGACCAGCTCCCCGGTACCACTCCCGGCACCGACGCCCCCGCCCTCCCCGCCATGACACCGATCGAGCAGACCTTCGCCGATCTCTGGGCCACCGGCGTCTCACCCGACAGCCACCCTGTCCAGCACCTTCGCCACCAACTCGCCGCATGGGGCGCCGTCCCCGCCGCCGCTCTGCGCGACACTCCGGACGGCGCCCGCATCCTCGTCGGCGGCCTGGTCACCCATCGCCAGCGCCCGCCCACCGCCGGCGGAGTCGTCTTCCTCAACATCGAGGACGAGACCGGCATGATCAACGTCATCTGCCCACCCGGCGTCTGGCAACGCCACAAACGCATCGCCCTCGACTCCTCCATGCTGCTCGTCGCCGGCCGTCTCGAACGTGCCGACGGCGCCACCAACCTCCTCGCCCAACGCCTCGCCCCCATCCGAGCCGACAACGGCGCGGCCATCATCAGGAGCCGCGACTTCCGCTGATCGTTGATCGCTCCGGGCACCCCGAGCGGCGTGGCCCTGGCTCACGGGGCGATGGGACAGAATCGGGGGTGTGTGCGGACGATATGTGGTGGCGTCGTCGCTGGACGACGTGGCGGTGGAGTTCGAGGCGATCATCTCCGATGACCTGGCGCTGTGGGAGCCGTCGTTCAACATCGCCCCCACCGATCAGGTGCCGGTCGTGCTGGAACGCACTGCCGACGACCCCGCGACACCACCACGCCGCGAGGTCCACACCGCCCGCTGGGGACTGGTCCAGCCCTGGGCCGCAGACCTCACCGGCAGCGCCAAGATGATCAACGCCCGCCTCGAGACCGCCGCCACCCGCCCCGCCTACCGGGCAGCGCTCGCCAAACGCCGCTGCGTCGTCCCGGCCACCGGCTACTACGAATGGCAGAAGCTCGGCGACGGCCGCAAACAACCCCACTTCATCCACCCCGCCCACGACGGTCTGATGGCGATGGCCGGGCTCTTCGAATGGTGGCCCAACCCCGATCTCCCGCCCGAGCACCCCGACCGGTGGACCCTCACCACCACCATCCTCACCACCACACCCACCCCAGCCCTCGCCCCCATCCACGACCGCATGCCCGTTCTGCTCGCCCCCGACCAGATCGGCGACTGGCTCGACCGCCGCACCACCGACTCCGCCACGCTGACCGCCGCCCTCGCCCACACCACGCCCACCGTCGCCGCCGGACTCGCCGCCCGCCCGGTCTCACCAGCCGTCGGACGCGTCGCCACCAACCACCCCGGACTCATCGATCCGATCCCGGCCTGACGACCCGAACGGAATCCCGATGGGGACGCGCCACGCGTGCATGCCGGCGACGCGGTCTGGGTAGGTCGATCGACACCGACGTGGAGGTTCTCGTGAACGACAACGCCGTGGCCCGCAGAACTGACCCCACCGACACCGGGTTGCTGGGTGTGTATCTCAACGACCACCTGGCCGGTGCCACCGCAGGCCTCGAACTCGCCCGCAGGATGGCGCGCACCCATCGGGCGACGCCGGTGGGCGCCGCCCTGGACGCTCTGGCACATGACCTCGAGTCCGAGCGAGAGGCCCTGCTGGAGATCATGGAACGCCTGGACGTCCCGGTCCGCCACTACAAGGTCTACGGCGCCTGGGTTCTCGAACGCCTCGGCCGCGTCAAGCTCAACGGCCGCCTGCTGAGCCGTTCGCCGCTGAGCTCCCTGCTCGAGTTCGAGGTGCTGCGCCTCGGCGTCGAGGGGAAGGCGGCCCTGTGGCGGACGATCTGGCACCTCACCGCCCACCGGGACGACTCGACGACGACCCGGCTGGCGGCCCTGATCACCGCTGCCCGCGAGCAGGCCGAGTTGCTGGAGAAGCTGCGGATGCGAGCCGTCGATGACGCGTTCGTCAGCGGCTCCGCCTCGACGGGCCGAGGCACCGCGCCACACCTCTGACCGGGCTGGGAGCTCGACCCGGCCGGTCAGGAACTCGCGTCGCGGCGCTCGCTGTCAGTGGGCCCGTCCGATGCGGGATGCTCGACCAGCGCGAGGATCCTGGTGGACATGAACCGCGCCGTGCGGACCGGGACGCCGGTGCGGGTGACCTCGGCCACCTCGACCACCCCGCGCAGGAGGCTCACCTCGACCCGCCGGCCGGCTCGGGTCGCGATGAGCTCGTAGGTGCGGACGGAGTCGCCCGCGTCGACGACGATCTCGACCCGGTCACCCTTCATGACGGCCGCGCCGCGCCGGGCGGCACCCTCCCATCACACACTTACCCCCGCCGTCGCCCGGTCATGCCTCGGCGGCGGCGCGCTCCGGCGCCGAAGCCCGGTCACGACACCGCGTCAGGACATCGCGTCGACGTGGTCGACCACCCCGATCGCGCCGGTCTGACGAGCGCAGTGGGCACAGCAGAAGACGTCTCCGTCGACCTGGACACCGTGGCCGATGACCCGGTTCCCGCAGTCGGCACAGACCGGCGCACACACGTGGATCGCGCACTCGAAGCTGTCGAAGGTGTGTTCCACGCCGTCGGCAGTCCGCAGTGTGAAGGCGCGGTCGTAGTCGTTGCCACACACGTCGCACCTGGCCATCGTCGTCCTCCTCGCGGGCGTCACCCCTTGCTGGTCAGATACCCACGTGGCTGGTCAGATACCCACGTGCGCGCTTGTTACTCCGGCCAGGCGACCCGCATCACGGCGGTCTCGCGTCCGGCGACCCGGGATCAGCAGCCGACACGACGGCCCTGCGGCGTCGAAGCCAAGAGCATCAGCGGCCCGTCGACAGGTTCGCCACGAGTGCGTCGCTACGCCATTCACTTCCGCACCAGGTACGGAACGATGCCACAACGCCACCGCGCCGGCTTCCGCTCGCGCGCAAGCTGAACCTGCCTCAACCGGTCTGGACTGGTCGGGAGGCGGCACGCTGCGCAGCCGAGCTGGCGATCTACCTGGAGCCCACGGTTGACGGTCGCTGATCGGGGGGCGACCCGCGACCGCCGACCGGGGCCTGTGTACCAGGGTTCGCGTGTTCAGCGCCGGACGAGGCACATGGTCCTTCCCAGGACGATCACGAGAACCCCAGAGCTCCATCGAGCGTCCCGCCCGAAGACACCTCGTGGGTCACGTACACCCGTATGGCATCTGCCCTATGGGGCCCTGTGATGCCAACTGAACCACTCTTCGTAGCGCAAGTCACTAAAACAGCAAAATTGCCTGACGACTATCTGAAAATACGCATGTTATGGACACCGTTGCAGGTGGCCTGGGGTCATCACGACCGCCTTGCGGCCGAAATCCTCCGCGCGAGATGTGCCGTACCGGGGTTGGAGCTCGCCAGTCATGGACGATGTCAGATCAAGACGTCGGTACGAGCTCAGCCGTCGCGGCGCATACAGGTGCGCGGCCACCGGTCGAGCCCGCGGGCGGCCTCCGCGGCACGGATCGCCCGCAGCCCTGGCGTCAGCTCGGCGTCCTCCAGAAAGCGGAACCCGCACCGCTCGTAGTAGGGGCCGTTCCACGGCACGTCGCGAAAGGTCGTCAGAGTCAGGCTGCGCCGGCCCTGGCCGATCGACCACGCGGCGACGTGCTCGATCAAGGCGCGCCCGTGCCGGTGGCCGGCGTGGTCGGGATGGACGGACACCTGCTCGATGTGACTCGCGCCGTCGACGACGTCGGCGATGAGGTATCCGATGGGGCCATCTCCAGGGTCGACCACCCACGCGCGCCCGGCCGCGACGTAGCCGTTCAGCGTGTCGGTCGACAGCGGCTCGTCGTCGGCGACGGCGGCCATGCCGAGGCCACGGAAGGCTTCGCCGGCGGCACGTTCGATGTCCTGCAGCACGGACACGTCGGAGGCGGCTGCCGCGCGGATGAGCGAGGTCATGACCACGACCCTAGACCCGCCGGTGGGCGCGTCGACGCCGGGCAACCTCCGCAACCGCGACTTCCGGCCACGACACCGCGGACGGCACATCCTGGGTGATCCATGCCCGTTTCATCCCATTGCGCGTACTCTCGAGTTATATGCCTGGCTGGGCGGCTCGTATGAACCGTCCGCCGTAGGCTCCGGGACGCGTTGGTGGCTGGGTGCCAGCTTCCTCTCCCGATGTGCTGGTCACATGCCAACCGGCCACCAACGCCTGCGCCGGTATCGGTGTACGCGCCGGCTCGCCGCCCCCGGCGCATCCGTCCGCCGCGCCTGGCCTGACCACTGGCTCGCCTACGCTCGTGCACCATGCAGCGTCTTCGCCCCGTCAGCTCGCGCGTCCTCGTAGGGACCAGCGAGTTCTGCACCACTACGACCACGGTGGTCGTCGCCGACGACGACAGCTGCCTCGTCATCGATCCAGCGGTCGGCGTCGACGACATCGTCGTGCTCTGCGCCGATCTCGACGAGCGCGGCCTCACCGTCGCCGCAGGGTTCTCGACCCATCCGCACTGGGACCACGTGCTGTGGTCGGCGCAGCTCGGCGACGCACCACGGTACGCACCGCTCGAGGCCGTGGACTCCGCCAACGCCCGCCGCGACCGCATCGTCGGCCAGGTCGCGGAGTTCGCCCCGGGGCACGATCCGGCGCTCCTCGCTCGGCTCACCGCGCTCCCGGCCGGCACCACTACCGTGCCCTGGGACGGGCCACGCGTCGAGGTCGTCCAGCATCGAGCCCACGCCCCTGGTCACGCCGCGGTCGTGGTGGTCGACGACGGCGTGCTCGTCGCGGGCGACATGTGCTCCGACATCGAGATGCCGCTGCTCGACCTCGACGCCGCCGATCCCGTAGGTGACTACCGGGCGGCCATCGAGCTGTTCGCCGCGCTGGCCGTCGAGCAGGTCGTGCCAGGGCACGGCGCGGTGGGCGACGCGCGCGAGCTACACCGCCGCCTCGACGCCGACCGCAGGTACCTCGACGCGATCGAGGCCGGCGGTGGCGACGACGACCCGCGCCTCACCGAGGACTGGCTGCGCCGCGACCATGCGGCCCAGGTGGCCTTTGCGCGACGCCGCTGACTCGCCCGGCCGGACCAGGACCCGGGGCTCAGCCCAGCGCGGTGTCGAGGGCCTGCCAGTCGACGCCCCGCGGGCTGCGCGCGCTGATAGTCGCCAGCAGACCGAGGCGAGCCTGACGCACGGCGGGGTCGTCGGCCATCACGAGAATGTCGGTGAAGAAGGCGTCGACGGGCTCGACGATGGACTCCGCCTTGGCGGCGAACTCGGCGACGTCGCCGTCGGACCAGTCCCCCAGCCCGGCGAGCGCATCGGCCAGGCGCTTCTCGGCCGGCTCGCCGAGGACCCCCACGTCGAAGCCCGGCTCGGTGCCCGCAGGCAGGATCCGAGAGATCCGCTGCAGGGCAGCCACCAGCTGCCGGAACGTGTCGTCGTGGGCTCGCGCCTGGAGCTCGCCCAGCGAGCTGACGGCCCGGCCCGGAGCGTCCGCACCCGGCAGCACGGCGTCGACGAAGCCGGCCGGCGCGCCCTCGTCACGCAACTGCTGGGCGAAGCGCCCGACCACGAACTCGTGGGCGGCTGCGATCGCGTCGTCGGCGACCTCGACCCCCTGGGCCCGCAGCCGCTCGGCCGCGACCTGGAGCCCGTGCGACACGGTGACCGGCGCCAGGCTCGGGAACTCGCGCAGGATGCGGACCACGCCCAGGGCCGCGCGACGCAGCCCGAACGGGTCGGAGCTGCCCGTGGGCTTGGCTCCCATGGCGAACATCGCCATGAGCAGGTCGAAACGGTCGGCCAGGGCCAGCACCGCACCCGGGACCGCCGACGGCAGCGCGTCGCTGGTGTGCCGCGGAAGCTCCATGTCGTACAGCGCCTGGGCCACGGCCTCCGGCTCGCCGGCCCGCACGGCGTACTCGCGCGCCATGACCCCGGCCAGGCTGGACAGCTCGACCACCATCTGCGACGCCAGGTCGAACTTGGCCAGCGCCGCGGCCCGGGTCAGCACGGCGGCGTCGTCCGCAGCCAGGCCGACGACCTGCTGCAACACGCCGGCGATCGCGCCGATCCGCGCGGTGCGGTCGGCCATCGACCCGACCCGCTCCTCGAAGGTGAGCTTCGCCAGGCCCGCGGCGAACTCCTCGAGCGGCACCGTGAGGTCGGCGCGCCAGAAGAACGCGGCGTCCTCGTAGCGGGCCCGCAGCACGGCCTCGTTGCCGGCCCGGACCACGTCGTGG
>DATCVR010000053.1:0-1725 GCA_036566745.1 Jiangellaceae bacterium
CCGCCGGCCGCGAAGATCTTGATGCCGTTGTCGGGCATGGGATTGTGCGAGGCGGAGATCATGACACCGAGAGCTGCGTCCAGCTCCGCGGTCAGGTAGGCCACCGCGGGTGTCGGCAGCACCCCGACGTTCAGAACGTCGACGCCGGCAGACGTCAGGCCCGCGACGACCGCCGCCTCGAGCATTTCACCGCTGGCTCTCGGGTCACGTCCGACCACAGCCGTCTTGCGTCCCCCCGAACCCGGCGACGCCAGCACCGTCGCGGCGGCGGACGCCACCTGCAACGCCAACTCGGCGGTCAGCTCGGTATTCGCGAGACCACGAACCCCATCCGTCCCGAACAATCGACCCATAGACCAGACCCCTCGCACCTAGGAAACCCACTACATCTCGGATAAAGCACGAGAGCAGGCGTCCGGTAACGATGGACGCCTGCTCTCGGGAAGAACAGGTGCCGAAGCCGACCCCGGAGGGCGGCTTCGGCGACACATCAGCGCTTCGAGTACTGAGATGCCTTGCGGGCCTTCTTCAGGCCGTACTTCTTGCGCTCGACGGCGCGGGCGTCACGCGTGAGGAAGCCGGCGCTCTTGAGAGCCGGACGGTCCTCGGGGGTGACCTCGATGAGCGCGCGGGCGATGGCGAGACGCAGTGCGCCGGCCTGTCCGGACGGTCCACCACCGTGCAGCAGTGCCACGATGTCGAAGGACTCGGCACGCTCGACCGTGACCAGCGGAGCCTTGATCAGCTGCTGGTGCACCTTGTTCGGGAAGTAGTCCTCGATGGTGCGGCCGTTGAGCTTGAAGTCGCCCGAACCGGGGGTCAGACGGACGCGGACAACCGCTTCCTTACGACGACCGACGGTCTGGATGGGGCGATCGATCACGATCGGGGCCTGCGGCGCAGCAGCGGCCTCGATGTCCTCGGCGACCTCGGGCTCCTCGACGGACACGTACTCGTCCGCCGCGACCTCGACAGCCTCGGTGATCTCTTCGGGGTTGGACACGTTCTGCTCCTCCGGCGCCGTCACTGGGCCACCTGCTTGATCTCGAATGGCACCGGCTGCTGCGCGGCGTGGGGGTGGTTCGGGCCCGCGTAGACCTTCAGCTTGCTGCTGATGGCGCGACCCAGCTTGTTCTTGGGGAGCATGCCGACGATGGCCTTCTCCACGAGGCGGTCGGGGTTCTTGTCGAGAACCTCACCGACGGAGCGGGACTTCAGACCACCGGGGTGTCCGGAGTGGTGGTAGAGGAACTTGCCCTCACGCTTGTTGCCGCTGATGGCAACCTTCTCGGCGTTGATGATGACGACGAAGTCGCCGCCGTCAACGTGCGGTGCAAAGGTGGGCTTGTGCTTGCCGCGCAGCAAGTTGGCTGCCTGGACGGCAAGGCGGCCGAGCACCACGTCAGTGGCGTCGATGACGTGCCACGTGCGGGTCACATCTCCGGCCTTCGGGGTGTACGTAGACACAGAACTTCCTCGTCTTGTTCAATCCGCTGCTGGCCATTGCGTATCGTCGAGCGATTCCCGGCGGCCAGTTGAGACCCGAGAACCGCCAGCCACTGCGACACGAGGACACAGCGGCGCACGGCACGCCAACGGAGAACAATACCGGTCGGTGAGGCCCAGGGTCAAAACTCACTCGGCGAGCGCATCGGCGAGCTGTTCGACCGCCCACGTCAGCTCGTCCCGTTCGATCACCAGCGGCGGGGCGATGCGGATCGTTCC
>DATCVR010000054.1:0-3026 GCA_036566745.1 Jiangellaceae bacterium
CGGTGGTCGCGGTGGTCATGACCGCTCCTCGGCAGACCGCTGGCGGAGGATGCGGAAGGCACCGCGCTCAGTGAGGCTGTCGATCTGGGAGTCGACGTAAGAGACGACCTCCCGACCAACCCAGCGGCTGTCTCCGTCGCGGTCGGTGAGGCGGGAGTAGACGTTGCCGGTCGCCTTGGCCTGCACCACGTCGTCGTCGAACCACACGATGTAGGTCCGCGCCGCGGCGGGCGTGGGCTCCTTGCGCTTGGGTGCGGCCTGCTCGTCGCCGAGGAGGTTGATGCCCCGGTCGCTGAGCCAGCCGGCGAAGCAGCGCTGGACTTCGCCATGGCCGTCGTAGAGCTTCGGGTGCTCTGCCTCGTACTCGCGGAGCGCCTCGGTCACCTTGGCCAGCGTCGTCACCTGCTCGACCAGATGGCGAGCGGCATCCAGCGAGGCGTTCATGCCGACACCTCGTAGGTGGCCATGGCGGCGTCCTGGTCGCGCTTGGCGCGGAGGGCAGCGGTCTGCTCGTATCCGGCCCGGAGTTCGGCGTCGAGGCGTCGGTACTTGGCCAGGGCGTCGGGGTAGCTGTCGGCCGTGCGGGGGTCTCGGTCCGAGTCGTCGAAGACGTCGACGATGACGGCCAGTTCTCCGGCGGCCTCGTCGCGCTCATCCCGCAGGCGGCGGTTGTTGGCGACGGCCGCTGCGAGCAGGTCGGCGTGGTAGTGGACGCCGTCGTGCACGTCGTCGTAGTCGATCTCTGCGCCGTGGATGACGGGCTTGTCACCGTGGCTCAGCGCGTGTGCGTAGACCTCCGTTGCGGTGGTCTCTTTGATCTTCATCGCGATACACTGCCTTTCGATCGGCGGTTCGCATCGCCCTCCAGGACTGGTGCGAGCCGCTGTTCCTTGTGTGGTGCAAGTGGTGCCGGGTGCGCAGTAGGGCTGTGACCACGCCGCGCCCCCGGTGCTCAGGTGCCGAGATGTGTGCCCGAGACGGCGGGTTGGCTTCCCTTCCGCGCCGCCGTCTCGGGGGTTTCTCCGGCCGCGGGGGAGGTGTGGCCGGAGGTCTGGGTGGAGCGCTTCGGGTCGGCGGCCTGCGCCCAGTCACGGAGCGAGTCCAGGAGCTGCTGACGTGACCGCGGCTGCCATCCATCGGTGGCTGCCTCGCCGTTGCGGAAGACGAAGACCTCGACCTCGGAGCAGACGGCGGGGCGGATGCCGAGCACCGTGACCCGCTCGCGCCTCGAGAGGCGCTTGAGGGCGATGCGCTGGCCGTCATCCCAGGACTCGGTGGGCTTCTTCTCCTCGATGAACAGGAAGTGGTCGTTGATCTCGACCATCCCGTCTACGTCCGTGGGCCGGACCTTGCCGGGGAAGGCGTCGCAGATGTCATCCCACGACGGCAGTCCCTGGATGTAGCACTCATCCCTCTGGCAGTTGTGCCGCAGGAACCTCGAGCGGAAGCCGGTCATGACTGGTTCCCCCAGACGGTCCAGCCGAGACGGCACTTGGAGCACTGGCAGCCGGTCAGCATCGTGTCGGCCTGGCAGCGAGAGAACAGCTCCATGAATGG
This sequence comes from Jiangellaceae bacterium, assembly GCA_036566745.1. Lineage (GTDB taxonomy): Bacteria > Actinomycetota > Actinomycetes > Jiangellales > Jiangellaceae > DATCVR01. Next base: position 1,558 of record DATCVR010000054.1, read on the forward strand.
GCCGGGGCTGTTCTTGGCCACGAGGTCGTGGAACAGCGGCGGCTTCGCGGAGTGCTTCTGCCGCGGTGCGTCGAAGTAGTTCATGGTGTTGCGGGTCTGCGTGCGCAGGCCGCCGCGGATGCCGAACAGGACCAGCTCGGTGGAGACGCGGAAGTAGTTGCCCATCCCCATCTGCGGCTTGGTCCAGACGAGGTACGTCTTGTACTCGAAGCCCCACGCCTCCATGACCTTGAACGCCTCGGGGAGGTGGCCGGCGGTGGTCCACATGTAGAGGTGCGCCTGCTCGGCGGCGTGCTCACGGACCACGTCGAGCTCGCACAGCTCCTCGATGCTCATGGTCGGGTAGTGGTTCTCCGCTGCGCCGCGCGTCGAAGTGTTGCCGTAGCGCCAGGGCGGGTCAGCCACGAAGGTGGCGAACTTTCCCTCGGGGATGACGGGCGGCTCGGAGACGGTGTTGTCGTCGGCGTCCTTCTCGGCCTTGAGGTTCTTGGTGACCTCGCGCCAGGACGGGAAACTGTCCAACGCGTTGGACAGTTCAGCCTCGGTCGGGAACGCCGCGGCGAACTGCACGCGGTAGCCCAGTTCGGACCGGCTCTTGCCGGTTCGTTCGACCAGCGCCGCCAGGTATCCGTTCGGCAGGCGGCCGGCGCCATCGCGGGCAGCCAACATCTGGTGGCCGAACTCCCAGCGCGTACGGAGCGCGCGGGACTCGTTGGCGTCGACCTGCTGGTCGAGGTGGACCAGACGCTCGAGGTCGAGGTCGATGACGGCCGCGGTGGCTTCGGTGCTCATGCTGCTCGCCTCCGCCGGCGCACGTTGACCGGCTTGACCGGGCGCAGTGCCTCCTTCATCGCGGCGACGTCGGCCTCGGTGAACCGCCAACCCGCGCGACCGCCGAGGTGGTAGCCGACTCCGAGACGCTTGGCCAGAACCCGCACGTGCTCACCGGAGCAGCGCAGCTCCCCGGCTACCTCGGCCGTCGTGGCGTCGGTACTCATGCGGCCGTCTCCTGCACGATCGCCTCGAGCGGGACCTCGAGCGCCTTGGCGATCGCCCCAAGCTCGTCGGTGTTGAACGCGCGATGGCCGTCCAGACAGCGATTCAGGGTGGTGCGGGGGATGCCGGTCTTCTCGGCGAGGGCGCTGCGGGAGGTGCGCGATTCCTTCATCGCGGCCACCACCTGGCGCCTGACTCGTACACTGAAACTGACCATGTGGTCACTCTATGCTTCCCCTCGGAAGCACGCAAGGGTCTTTCGGAAGCAATGAGCACTAGTGGTCATATGCCATAGCCCGAACGGGTCATATGTCGAGGCATAACGTCACTGGACTTCCACCGTTGGAAGCACCGTGCTTCCATACGTAGAGGAACCCGGCGAGATTCAGAACCACGCCGATGACGAGAAGAGCAGGCGCATGACAGAGATGAGCTTCACCGAAGCGGTGAACGCGACGATCAAGGCGGAAGCA
>DATCVR010000055.1:0-13893 GCA_036566745.1 Jiangellaceae bacterium
CCTCCACGAGGTGCGGGCCATCGTCGAGCCGGCCGCCGCCGAGCTGGCCGCTGCCCGGCGGAGCGAGGCCGACCTCGCCGAGCTCGACGCCGCGCTGGCCCGGATGGCGACCGCCGTGGGCCCTGGCAGCGCCGACGACGCGGTCGCCGCCGACCTCGCGTTCCATCGCACGCTGCTCGCGGCCTCCCACAACGAGCTCCTAGCCCGCATGGAGGTCCTCATCGAGGCCGGGCTGGCCCAGCGCGATCGCCTCGTCCACAGCGCGGAGCCCGGCCACGATCCGGTCCCCGCGCACCGGAACGTGCTCGAGGCGATCCGCCGTCAGGACGCGGCCGCTGCCAGGCGAGCGGTCGACGCCCTGCTGGTGACCTCGGCCGCCGACCTGGCCCGCCTCCATCCCGCGACCAGGCTCCCCGAGGCGTCCGAGCCGTCCGGCATCCCCGTGGACGCTCCGTGAAGATCACCCGGATCGAGACGTTCATGGTGCCGCCGCGGTGGCTGTTCTGCCGGGTGGAGACCGACGACGGCGTCGTGGGCTGGGGCGAACCGGTGGTGGAAGGGCGCGCCGAGGTGGTGCGTGCGGCCGTCGAGGTGCTGGCCGAGTACCTCATCGGGCAGGACCCGCTGCGGATCGAGCACCACTGGCAGACCCTGACCAAAGGCGGGTTCTATCGCGGCGGCCCGGTGCTCTCCAGCGCCGTGGCAGGGCTCGATCAGGCGCTGTGGGACATCGCCGGACGCGCGTACGGCGTCCCGGTCCATGCCCTGCTCGGCGGCGCCGTCCGCGAGCGGGTCCGGGTGTACGCCTGGGTCGGGGGCGACGAGCCGAGCGAGATCCGCGACGCCGTGTCCGCGCAGGTGGAGGCCGGTTTCACCGCCGTGAAGATGAACGTCGCCGGTCGCCTGTCGCGGCTGCCCACGCCCGGTGAGATCGACGACGTGGTGCGCCGGGCAGCGGCCGCCCGCGAGGCGCTCGGAGCCCATGCCGACTTCGCCGTCGACTTCCACGGCCGCGCCAACACCGCGACGGCGCGCCGGCTGTTGCGTGAGCTGGAGCCGTTCGCGCCGATGTTCGCCGAGGAGCCGGTGCTGCCCGAGTACGGTCACCGCCTCGGCGAGCTGGCGGCGTCGACGTCGATCCCGCTGGCCACGGGCGAGCGGTTGTTCTCCCGCACCGACTTCCTGCCGGTGCTGCGTGCCGGGATCGCCGTGGCCCAGCCGGACCTCTCGCACGCGGGCGGCATCTCGGAGGTGCGCCGCATCGCCGCGCTGGCCGAGACGTTCGACGTGCTGCTCGCCCCGCACTGCCCGCTCGGACCGATCAGCCTGGCCTCGAGCCTTCAGGTGGCCCTGGCCACGCCGAACTTCCTCATCCAGGAGCAGAGCCTCGGCATCCACTACAACCAACAGGCCGAACTGCTCGACTACCTCGTGGACCCCGAGCCGTTGCGCTTCGTCGACGGCCACGCGATGCGCCGCGACGCACCAGGCCTGGGCATCGAGGTGGACGAGGCGGCAGTGCGGGCCGTGGCCGACCGGCAGCCCGGCTGGCGCAACCCGGTCTGGCATCACGACGACGGGTCGCTCGCCGAGTGGTGAGGCGTGGCTGCCGGTCCGCAGGGCGGGCGCGCGTTACTCGCTGTCGCCGGCTCGGCGGGCGCCCAGCTCGCTGTCGAGGCGCAACAGCCCCGGTCCGTCGTTGCCGATGAGCTTGAGCCGCCCGAGTATCTCCGAGACCGTCGACTCCTCCTCGACCTGCTCCTCGACGAACCAGCTGAGCAGGGGCAGGCTGTCGATGTCGCCTTCGCTGACGGCCAGCCGGTAGAGCGCGCGAATCGACTCCGACACCCGCTGCTCGTGGGCCAGCGACGCCTCGAAGGCCACCACCACCTGGTCGCCCGGGTCGGCCGGCGCGTCGATGGCTCCGATCTGCGGGCGATTGCCGCGAGCGGTGACGTGGGCCGTGAACTTCGCCGCGTGCACACGCTCCTCGTCGGACTGGATCCGCATCCACGACGCCATGCCGGGAAGGTCGGCGTCGTCGAGGGCGATGGCGAGCTGGAGGTAGGCGACGGACGACTCGAGCTCGAGGGTGATCTGCTCGGAGAACGCCTTGGCAAGGGTGTCGTTGAGCTTCATGCCGTCGACGTTAACGCAGCTCAGAGTACATTTCCAGGAAGGTTCGGCAACCCTTGGGAAGGCCTGCCGAACCTACCCGCGGCGGCCGTCCTTCCAGACCTCCGCGACCAGCGGAACCCCCGGCCGGTAGGCCAGATGGACGTACGACGGCGCGTCGAGCACCACGAGATCGGCCCGGGTGCCCGGGGCCAGCCGCCCGACGTCGTCGCGCCGCAGCGCCGCCGCACCCCCGGCCGTGGCCGCCCACAGCGCCTCGGCCGGCGTCAGGTGCATCTCGCGCACGGCCAGGGCGATGCAGAACGGCATCGAGGAGGTGAAGCACGAGCCGGGGTTGCAGTCCGAGGCGATGGCCACCGTCGCCCCGGCCGCCAGCAACCGGCGGGCGTCGGGGTACGGCGAACGGGTCGAGAACTCGACACCGGGCAACAGGGTCGCGACCGTGCCCGACTCGGCGAGGGCGTCGATGTCGGTGTCGGAGAGATAGGTGCAGTGGTCGGCACTGGCCGCGCCCAGCTCACAGGCCAGGGCGACGCCGGGTCCGAGGCCGAGCTGGTTGGCGTGGACCCGCGCTTCCAGGCCGCGGGCCAGGCCGGCCTCCAGCACCGCCCGGGACGCGTCGGCGTCGAAGGCGCCCCGCTCGCAGAACACGTCGATCCAGCGGGCGTGTGGTGCGCACGCGTCGAGCATGTCGCCGGTGACCAGGGCGACGTAGCCGGCCGGGTCGTCGGCGAACTCGGCCGGCACGACATGGGCGCCGAGGAACGTGGTCTCGGGCGTGTACCGCCGAGCCAGGGCCAGCGAGCGAGCCTCGTCGAGCACGCTCAGGCCGTATCCGCTCTTGACCTCGACCGTGGTGGTGCCCTGCCGGCGCATCTCGGACACCAGCCGCCCCAGGTTCGCGGCGAGTGCCTCGTCGGTGGCGGCGCGGGTGGCGGCGACCGTGGTGCGGATGCCGCCGGCCTCGTAGGGGCGCCCCTCCATCCGGGCGGCGAACTCGGCCGAGCGCTCACCGGCGAACACCAGGTGGGCGTGGCTGTCGACGAATCCCGGGATCACGCACCGCCCGCCGGCGTCGACACCGATGTCGGCGGCCGGGGCACGGGCCGTCTCGCCGACCCACGCGACGGAGCCGTCGGCCTCGACGATCACCGCCGCGTCACGGATCAGGCCGAGCGGCGAGCCGTCGCCGAGCGCGGGGTCGTTGGTGACCAGGAGCCCGATGCCCTCGACGGCTGTCGTCGTCACCCGCCGCAGTCTAGGCCGGTCAGCCGGCAGCGTCGAAGCCCAGCTCGCGGGAGACCGTGTGGGCCACCTCGATAACCCCCGCGATCGCATCGTCACGCCGCTGACCTGCGAGGTCGTGAGCGAAGCCGGCCACACCGACCGCTCCGGCGACCCGGCGGTCCAGATCGAAGAAGGGCGCGGCCACACAGGCGATGTCGGCCTGCTCCTCCTCGTCCTCGACGGCGTAACCGCGGGACCGGACGACGGCCAGGTCGGCGCGGAACGCCTCGGCCGTGGGTTCGAGGGCGTTCGGGCCGTGGCCGGGGGTCAGCTGGGACAGCAGCGGCTCGAGCTCGGCATCCGGGAGGTGGGCGGAGATGGCCTTGCCCAGGGCGGTGAGGTTGAAGGGGGCGACCTTGCCCGGGTACGTGTCGAACTGGACGAAGCCCGGCGTGGCGGCCTTGGCCACGTACACCACCGCCGGGCCGGTCAGGACGCCGATATGGACCGGCATCTGGATCGCGTCGGCGAGCCGCCGCAGGTCGGCCTGGGCCACCACGGACAGGTCGACCTTGCGCATGAGCTGGGTGGCCAGGCCGTACAGCCGCAGCGTGGGGCGCCAGAAGTGGCTGCGGCCCACCACCCGCCGGGCGGCGTACCCCCGCTGTTCGAGCGTGTAGGCGATGGACGCGCAGGTGGCCAGCGGGATGTCGGTGGTCCTGGCCAGTGCGGTGAGGGTGAGCCCGTCCTCAGCGTCGACCAGGGCCTCGAGCATGGTCAGCGCGCGGCTCACGGCCGGAGACGGTGCCCGGCGCTCCGTGGTGCCCCCGTCGATGCTCACCCTGTGTCCCCCACCCCTCGATGCCCCCGACGGTGCTCGGTGATCGTCGATCGATCCACCGGAACCGAGGGCGATTCCCCTGTGCGACTCTATCTTCTGCCAACTGTACTCACCCTTCGAAATCCTGGAGAGCCAGCCATGACCGCCACTGCCGACGACCGCCACGCCGCAGCCGGCCAGACCCCTCCTCCCGCCGGAGGGCCGCGGCCCGGGATCGCCCTCGTCCGTCGCCACGGCGACACCCTCTACGCCTCCGGCCAGACAGCGGTGGGCCCTGACGGCACGCTCGTCGCGTCCGGCCGGGTGGGCGCCGACGTCGACCTCGAGACCGCGCGCGCCTGCGCCTGGCAGTGCGCGGCGAACGTCGTGGGCGCTGTGAAGGACGAGATCGGCAGCCTCGACAAGATCGCGCAGGTCACGAAGGTCACGGTGTTCGTGGCCAGCACACCGGACTTCGTCGATCAGCACCTCGTCGCCGACGCCACCACCAGCTACTTCCGCGAGGTCTTCGGCGACGGCATCGGACATCACGCACGGGCCGCGCTCGGCGTCGCCGTGCTGCCCACCGGCAGCCCGGTCGAGGTGGAGGCCGTGTTCCAGCTCGCCTGACCCGATGATCAGGTGTGGTTCCCGGCCAGGCGGCGGGGGCCACACCTGATCACGAGAGGATGCCGACATGCGCGCATACATCGGCGCCGCCACGTCCGGCGGCGAGGGAAGCCCGGCCACCGGGGTCACGATCGCCGACGTGGACGGCGCGGCGATCACCGCCGTGGGGGTCACCGCGGACACCGTCGAGAACCCGATGTACCTCGCCGCCTCAGCCGACGGACGCGTCCTCTACGCCGTGCACGAGGTCACCCACGGCCAGGTCAGCGCGTGGTCGGTCGACGGCGACGCGCTGACCCCGCTGGGCACCCCGCAGGCCACCGGAGGGCGCGGCCCCTGCCACCTCTCGGTCCATCCCGGCGGGCGTCACCTGCTCTCCGCCGACTATGGCTCCGGATCGGTGGCAGTCCACCCGATCGACCACGACGGCTCGCTCCGGCCGGCCACCCACGTGGTGCGGTTCGCCGGCACCGGACCGGACACCGTACGTCAGGAGGGCCCGCACGCCCACATGATCGTCACCGACGAGCGCACGGGCCACGTCCTGGCGATCGATCTCGGCACCGACTCCGTGCACCGCTACACCTTCGACACCGCGACCGGACAGCTGGCCGAGGTCGACACGATCCGTCTGCCTCGGGGGGCCGGGCCACGTCATCTGGTGGTCAGTGGGCACCGGGCCTTCGTCGTGAACGAACTCGACTCCACGGTGTCGGTGATCGACCTGGAGGCCGGCGAGGTCGAGTCCACCGTCTCGACGCTGCCCGTCGGCGACACCACCGCCAGCCACCCCTCGGCGATCCGGCTCGCCCCCGACCACCGCTTCGTCTACGTCGCGAACCGCGGCCCGGACACCGTGGCGGTGCTGGCCGTGCACGGTCCCGAGCTGCGACTGGTCCAGACGGTGTCCACGGGGGGCCGGAGCCCGCGCGACCTCGTGCTCGCCCCTGACGGCGGATCGCTCTACGTCGCGAACCAGTTCTCCGACACGGTGACGACGTTCCGGGTCGACCCCCTCGCCGGAACCCTCGAGCGGGTGGGCACCACGGCGTTTCGGACTCCCAGCCCGGCCAGCATCCTGTTCGCCTGACGGTCACGATGCGTCGAGGTCGCCGATCGCTTCGGCCAGCAGCGCACCCACGTCGCCGAGCAGGTGCCGGCCGCCGGCGACGACCGTCCGGCCCGCGTTGATCACGGTGTCGACGTCGGATGCGGCGGCGGCCAGCACGAGCTGAGCGGGATCGGCGCCGGCGGTCCGGACGGTGTCCGTACGGACGGCGACGAGATCGGCCACGGCGCCCACCTCGATGCGTCCGGCCTCAGGCCAGCCCAGGCACGCATGGCCCGCCGCAGTCAGGGCGCGGACCAGCTCGGCCGGCGTGAACCTCCCCCGCTCGCCGGTGGCCAGGCGTTCGTGCAGCTCGAGCGCCCGAGCCTCCTCCAGCAGGTCGATCACCGCATGCTGGTCCGAGCCCAATGAGATCGGCGACCCGGCGTCGGCCAGTGCGCGCGCCGGGCCGATCCCGTCGGCGAGGTCGCGTTCGGTGGTCGGGCAGAAGCACGAGGTCGTCCCCGTGGATCCCAGGAGAGTCACGTCGTCGCTGGTCAGATGGGTAGCGTGGACGGCAGTGGCGGACGGGCCGAGGGCGCCGTGCTCGGCCAGGAGCCGCGCCGGGGTCACCCCGTATGCCGCCAGACACGCCGCGTTCTCGCCCGGCTGCTCGGAGAGGTGGACGTGCAGCGCCCGCCCCGCCGCGGCCTCGACCACGACCCGGAGCTGGTCGGGAGGCACCGCGCGGACCGAGTGGATCGCCGCACCCACCCGCAGGCCGGCATCCGAACGCAGCGCGGCCATCCGCTCGGCCCAGGCCTGCGCGTCGGCGTCGCCGAAGCGCCGCTGGACCCCTCGCAGCGGCGTGTCGATGCCGCCGGTCAGGTAGCACGTGTCGAGCAGGGTGACCCGGACGCCGGCCCGGCGGGCCGCCTCGCGGATCACCTCGCCCATCACGTTCGGGTCCTCGTGGGCCCGGCCGTCCGCCTGGTGGTGGAGGTAGTGGAACTCGCCCACGCACGTCACCCCGGCCAGCGCCAGCTCGGCGTAGGTCGCCGTGGCCAGGCGCAGGTACCGGTCCGGATCCAGCCGTCCGGCCAGGGCGTACATCTGCTCGCGCCAGGTCCAGAAGCTGCCGCCTCCGCCGTGGGTGCGCCCGCGCAACGCCCGGTGGAAGGCGTGGGAGTGGGCGTTGGCGAACCCGGGCAGGACGACGCCGGGCAGCCGGACGTCGGCCGGGCCGGGCGAAGCCGTGGCCACCGAGGCGATCACGCCGTCACGTACCGCCACCCCCACCCCGGCCGTGGGACCGTCCGCCAGCCACGCCCACTCGCACCAGTACGTGGTCGTCATGCCGACGATTCTCGCGCCCCGTCCTCGCCGGGCGGGGCGCGACGGCTCAGGCCGCGGCGGGTTCGGCCGCCTCGCGAGGGATCGCGGTGGGCTGGACCAACGGCTCGGCGTCCAGCCTGGCCATCCGCCCCGGCCTCGCCACGGCGAACATCGTCACGGCGGCCAGCGTCGTCATGGCGAGCATCACGGCCGCCATCGGCGCCGCCGTGCCGGTGCCGAACGCCCCGACCAGCGGCGCGGTAACGGCCCCGATGGCGAAGTTCATCGCGCCGAGCAACGCCGCCGCCGTGCCGGCCGAGCGGCCGTGGTCGGCCAGGGCCAGCACCGGCGTGTTCGGCATGGTGAAGCCCACCGTGGCCAGCAGGACGAACAGCGGCACCGCGATCCCGAAGAAGCCGAAGAGTCCGGTGACGGCCGCGACCAGCATCAGTCCGGACGCCCCGGCCGCCACGACGAGCGCTGTGGACAGCACCCACTGTGGGCCGACGCGGCGCACGAGACGAGCGTTGAGCTGGGTCGCGATCACCAGGCCGACCGAGTTGATGCCGAACATCAGGCCGTATTCCTGCTCGGACAGGCCGTACACACCCTGGAACACGAAGGACGAGCCCGCGATGTAGGAGAACAGGGCCGCCATCATCAGGCCGCCGGTGAGCATCAGGCCGACAAACGTCCGCTCGCGCAGCAGCGATCCGTATGTCCGGACGGTCGCGGCCACACCGCCGGAACGACGCCGGTCGGCGGGCAGGGTCTCGCGCAGGCCGAAGGTGACCACGGCGACCAGGCCCACGCCCAGGGCGGCGAGGACCCAGAACACCCCGCGCCAGTCGGTGACCTGCAGGACCTGGCCGCCCAGCGTGGGCGCCAGCACCGGCGCCACGCCCGTGACCAGCATCAATCGCGACAACAGCTGCACCGCCGGAATCCCGGTGTAGAGGTCGCGGACGACGGCCATCGAGACGACCGCTCCGGCCGCGGCGGCCATGCCCTGGACCACCCGGAACGCGCCGAGCACCGCGATGGTCGGCGCCATGGCGCACAGGACGGACGCCGCGACGTGCACCACAGTCGCGGCGACCAGCGGGCGGCGACGCCCGAGGCTGTCCGACATCGGGCCGATGATCAGTTGTCCGAGCGCCACACCCAGCAGCGTCCCGGTGAGCGTGAGCTGGACGGCCGACTCCGAGGCGTTCAGGTCGCCGGCGATCGCCGGGAAGGCCGGCAGGTAGAGGTCGATGGTCAACGGCCCGAGCGCCGTAAGGGCACCGAGGACGAGAACCAGCCGCAGCATCGAGCGTCGGCTGGAACCGGAGAGACCGGAGTCGGGCCGGCCGGAAACGGGCAGGGGCGACTGGGCGCGCCATCGCGCAGGCATGGAGGCGTACCTCTTCTGAGACTCGAGGTGTGTGAAGGAACGGGCGAACCACGCGGCAGCTCTGACGCGCGCTTGTTGTCGCCAGTAACAATCATCTCAGACGGCACTGACATTCCCGACATCCGTCACGGGACATCCAGGTAAATTCCCGCCCAAGCCGTGGCCGGATCAGGTCAGGAAGGGCGAGACACCGCTCCAGTCCGGATCCGGCGTGACGCTCATCTCGGAACGGCCCCGCTTCCACCCGCGCACCACGGGCTCGAGCGCCGCCGGGTCGACCTCGAGCTCGTCGACGTAGAAGTGGATCACGACCTCGCCGCCGCCGGTGACGTGACCGATGTGGACGGCGTGGGGCCCGTCGCCGCCGATCGCCTCGAGGGCACGCTCCTCGAACTGCTCGGTCTCGACGGCGACGTCGGGGTCGCTGGGCATGCCGTTGGCGTTCGCCGGATACTCGAGGACGACCCGCACGTGGAGATCGGCGAGTGGCCGGTCGACCCGGCCGAACGGCCGCCGGACCAGCGCGAACACCGGCCCGGAGGGGCCCTGACCCTGGAGCGCGGCCCATTGGTCGGCCGAGGGGCGCAGCTGGTCGACCACCGCACCCAGCGTGGCCACCGGGATCGCGTCGACCGGAGCGTCGGCGGACACCTCGACCGTGCCGAGCCAGCGTTCGACGTCGTCCTCGCCCAGCGCGGCGTCGAGACCGAGGAAGCCCACCTGGATGCGATGCGTCTCCTCCAGGAGCGGATACAGCGGGTGGTGGACGACCACGTCGAGCTTGCCGGTGGTGTGATCGACGTGAGTGCCGGCGACGAGCTCGCCGAGGTGGATGTCGTAATCGTCGATCTTGAGCACGGTGGACTCGAAGGCCTCGAGATCACGCCTGCGCGTAGCCGCGAACTCGACATCGGGGTCGTCGGGTGCGGCGAGCAGCCACCGCTCAGCCAGCGCTCGCAGGGTCGGGCCGTCGGCACTGGACACCACCAGCGTGAACCGCTTGGTGGTGCCGCGGGCCACCTCCCACTCGAGCTTCTCGTCGATGGCCGCCACCGCGGGGCGCAGGAGCGCTCGCAGCTCGTCGGCACGGACGTCGGCTACAGCACTGATCACGTCATCGCGGTGCGCGGCCCAGAACGCCCAGAACTCCGCGATCGCCGGGCGCGGGTCGGAGATCTGGGGGCTCCTGCGGCGGAAGAACGCCATCACGTCGTCGATCTCCTGGATGCGCGGGGGCGGACATCACGAGCGTAGCGGGCGGGTCAGCCGGAATCGGCCGACACGGCCGTCGGGTTCGGAGCACTGCCCGACGCCGTCAGGCTGGCGAGCAACCGCAGCGCGGTGGCCGACGCCGACCCGGGCTCGGCGCTGTACGCGACGATGGTCTGGTCGGCGTCGCCGGTGAGGTTGAGCGATTCGAAGGTGAGCGTGAGTTCGCCCACCGACGGGTGCCGGAAGCGCTTGATGCCGAACGTCTTCTCGCGGACGTTGCGATCGGCCCACCAGGTGCGGAACTGCTCGCTCTTCACCGACAGCTCGCCGACCAGCGCGGCGAGCCGACGGTCGTCGGGATGCCGCGCGGCGTTGAGCCGCAGCTGAGCGACCACCTCGCGGGCCTTGTCCGACCATTCGGGGAAGATCTCCTGAGTGCGCTCGTCGAGGAAGCAGAGCACCGCCCAGTTGCGCCGGGCCCGCGGCAACGCCCCGAAGTCGAGGATGAGCGCGGCGGCCAGCGGGTTCCACGCCAGGATGTCGGCGCGGTGGTCGACCACATAGGCCGGCACGTCGTGCATCGCATCGAGCAGCACGCGCACCTGTGGGCGCACCGACGGGCGGCCGGTACGGGTCTGCCGGGCCGGGCGCGCGAGGCTGGACACGTAGTCGCGCTCGTCGGCGTCGAGGCGCAGGGCGTCGGCGATGGCGCCCAAGACCTCCTCGGAGACCCCCCTGGCTCGTCCCTGTTCGAGGCGAACGTAGTAGTCCACGCTGACCCCGGCCAGCATGGCGAGCTCCTCGCGGCGCAGGCCCGGCACCCGCCTGCGCTCGCCGTAGTCGCGCAGGCCGACCTCAGCGGGGCTGATGCGGGCCCGGCGCGTCTTGAGGAAGGCGCCCAGCTCGTCGTGCGGATCCACCGTTCCAGTATCGGCGCCACGAGAGCCGCCGCGACCTGGTCCTGGCAGTCCTAGGCACGACAGGGACCTGGGTCCGGGCGCCGGTCGAGGCACATGGTCGGGTCATGACTTCCGGACACGTGGCACTGGCCACCATGGACATCAGCAGAGTGGGCTTCGGCGCCTGGGCCATCGGCGGCGGCGGGTGGCGCTTCGGCTGGGGCGGGCAGGACGACGACGAGTCGGTCGCCGCGATCCGGGCCGCCGTCGAGCAGGGCGTCAACTGGATCGACACCGCGGCGGTGTACGGCCTGGGTCACTCCGAGGAGATCGTGGCTCGGGCGATCGCGGACCTCCCCGCCGCGAACCGCCCGTACCTGTTCACCAAGGCCGGGCTCGTGTGGGACGAGGACGATCGCTCCGCGGCACCGCGCCGCGTCATGGATCCCGCGAGCGTGCGGCGCGAGGTCGAGGCGTCGTTGCGGCGCCTGAGCGTCGAGCAGATCGACCTCTACCAGGTGCACTGGCCGCCGGCGGAACGCTCGCTGGAGTACGCGGGAGCCGGCTCCACGACCGGCGGCGGCACGCCACTGGAGGAGTACTGGCAGGTCATGGCCGATCTGAAGCAGGAGGGCAAGGTCGCCGCGATCGGCCTGTCGAACCACGACACCGAGCAGCTCGACCGGGCCGAGGCCGTGGCCCACGTGGACGCGATCCAGCCGCCGTTCTCTGCGATCAACCGCTCGGCGGCCGCCGAGATCGCCTGGGCACACGCCCACGGCACCGGCGTGATCGTGTACTCGCCGATGCAGTCGGGGCTGCTGACCGGCGCGTTCTCGGCCGAGCGGGTGGCCGGCCTCCCGCACGACGACTGGCGGCGCGACCACGCCGATTTCACCACCGGCCTGTCCGCCAACCTGGCCGTCGTGGAGACTCTGCGCGAGGTGGCGAACCGTCATGACGCGACGATCGCCTCGGTCGCCGTGGCCTGGGCCCTCGCCTGGCCGGGTGTGACGGCTGCCATCGTCGGTGCTCGCCGCCCCGACCAGGTGACGTCCTGGGCCGGCGCGAACTCGCTCGTCCTGGAGCCGAAGGACCTCGACGAGATCGCCGAGTCGCTCGTCGCGACCGGCGCCGGATCGGGTCCGGTCCGGCCCTGAGCTTTCCGGCCCTGAGCTTTCCGGGTCTGACGTCGGGCCGCGCGGTCAGGCCAGCGCGGTGACGACCTCGGCGAGCGCGTCGACCCCGGCGTGACAGTCGGCCGGGTCGGCGTGCTCGTGCGGCGAATGGGAGACGCCGGTGGGGTTGCGCACGAACAGCATGGCCGACTCCACACCGGCCGCGGCGAGCACCCCGGCGTCGTGGCCGGCGCCGGTGGGCAGGACCGGGACATCGCCGAGCAGCCGGGCCAGCCGGAGGCGCAACGGCTCGTCGAACGAGGTCAGCCCGGTCCACGACTCCTCGGCCAGTGCGGCTCCGCCGACCCGCCCGGCGACGTCGTGGACCACCGCGCGGACCCGCGCCTCGTCCGCCCCGCGTGCGTCGAGCCACGCCGTGACCTGTGACGGGATGGCGTTGACGCCGTTGGGTCGCACCCGGACCTTGCCGACGGTCGCCACCGCGTGGTGGCGCTCGGCGGCCGCCCGGGCTTCGAGCACCGCCTCGGCGAGTCGGAGCATCGGGTCGTCGCGGTCGGCCAGGCGGGTGGTGCCGGCATGGTCGGCCCGGCCCCGGAGGTCCAGCCGCCACCTCCCGTGGGGCCAGATCGCCTCGGCCACCCCCACGGGCACGCCTGCCCCGGCCAGGCCGTGAACCGTCTCGCCGCCGACGTCGAGCGGCACCAGCCCCTGCTCGACGTGGAGCTCGACGAACGTGCCGATCCGGGCCAGCCGTTCGGGATCGGGGCCCACCAGCGCCGGGTCGTGGTCGGCGGCGCTCATCGCCTCGGCCATGGTGGTGCCGTCGACGTCGGCGAGCGCCAGCCCCCGCCCGGCGTCGAGTGCCCCGGTGAGCAGCCGCGAGCCGCCACACGCGACGCCGAACCGCGCGCCCTCCTCGTCGGAGAAGGCCACCACGGCCAGCGGACGGCGCGGCACGAGGCCACGGGCGCGAACCAGGTCGAGAGCTGCGAACGCCGACACGACGCCGAGCGGTCCGTCGAAGGCGCCGCCGTCGGGGACCGAGTCGAGGTGCGACCCGAGCACCAGCGCGTCGTCGGCCGCCGGGTCGCCCCACCACGCCCACAGGTTGCCGTTGCCGTCGGTCTCGACGTCGAGACCGCGTTCGTGTGCGGTGGCCCCGAACCACGCGCGGCACTCGAGGTCCGCCTGGGTCCAGGCATATCGCCGGTAGCCGCCGGTCCGTGGATCTCGACCGATCGGCGCCAGCTCGTCCCACATCCGCTCGAACCCCTCGGCCGTCACGGCGCCATCCTTCCCCAGCTCCGGACCGAGCGTCACCACCTTCGTCGAGCCTGGGGAAGGATGAGACGTCATGGAGTTCGCCGACGTCGTCCGTCGCCGCCGCATGGTCCGCAACTACCGGGACGCGCCGGTCGACCCGGAGGTGATCGACCGGGTGCTGACCCACGCCCTGCACGCGCCGAGCGCCGGGTTCAGCCAGGGCTGGGCGTTCCTGCGGCTGGACGAACGCGCCGACGTCGAGCGCTTCTGGGCGGCCGCGACACCTCCGGGCCGAGGCCGGGACAGCTGGTCGGCCGGGCTGCGCCGCGCGCCGGTGGTGATCGTGCCCATGTCGAGCAAGGCCGCCTACCTCGAACGTTACGCCGAGCCGGACAAGGGCTGGACCGATCGCGACGAGTCCCGCTGGCCGGTGCCGTACTGGCATGTCGACGCAGGCATGGCGAGCCTGCTCATGCTGCTCACCGTGGTGGACGAGGGCCTGGGCGCGTGCTTCTTCGGCGTTCCCCCGGAGCAGGTGGATACGTTCCGCGAGGCCTTCGGCGTGCCCGACGACTACACGCCGGTGGGCGCCATCACGATCGGGCACCGCGCCGACGACCGCCGCTCACCCTCGCTGCGCCGCGGCCGCCGTCCGCTCGACGAGGTAGTCCACCGCGGTCGCTGGTAGCGAGGTCTGGTGACGGGGTCGGCCGACCGATGTGAGAGGGGCGGTGACCGGCAGGGTTGCGGCAGGCGGCCTCAAGGCGTGGGTCGTGGCATGCTTCACC
>DATCVR010000056.1:0-3183 GCA_036566745.1 Jiangellaceae bacterium
CGCTGGTACATCGGCGGCCTGCTCAAGCACGCGCCGTCGCTCCTGGCCTTCACCAACCCGTCGGTGAACTCGTACCACCGTCTGGTGCCGGGCTACGAGGCGCCGGTCAACCTGGTCTACTCGGCCCGCAACCGCTCCGCGTGCATCCGCATCCCGGTCACCGGCTCCTCGCCGAAGGCCAAGCGCGTCGAGTTCCGCGTGCCGGACCCGTCGGCCAACCCGTACCTCGCGTTCGCCGCCCAGCTCCTTGCGGGCATCGACGGCATCAAGAACCGCATCGAGCCGCCGGCGCCGATCGACAAGGACCTGTACGAGCTGCCCCCCGAGGAGCACGCGCAGATCGCCCAGGTGCCCGCGTCCCTCGGCGAGGCCCTCGACAACCTCGAGCGCGACCACGAGTTCCTCACCCAGGGCGACGTCTTCTCCGAGGACCTCATCGCCACCTGGATCGACTACAAGCGCAACAACGAGATCGACCCGATCCGCCTGCGCCCGCACCCGCACGAGTTCGAGCTCTACTACGACATCTGAGCCCGTCCTTGCCTCGAAACCGGCCCCTGACCTGCGAAACGCGGGATCGGGGGCCGGTTTCGTTTGCGTCGACAGGTCTAGACCGAGCTGCTCTCCGGGTCGCATCGTTGCCTGGCCGAGGCCGCGCAGGCGAGCCAGTGCAACGCACGTTCTCGTTGGCGCGTCCTGATGACACACACATCGCCCGGACTCGGAGGGTTCACATGAAGCAGCTCGTTGTCTTCTTTCTCGTTGGCGTGCTCGCACCCGTGTTGGGGCCGGTCCTCAGCGCCCAGGCGCTGCCGCCCGACCTCGTCTGCGACGGCAGTTACCACCACCGGACGTTCCGCCACGTAGTCGTCCCTGACGGCGCCCGCTGCGTGATCACCAGTTCCAGGATCACCGGCAATGTCCGCACCACCGGTGCACCGAGGGTGGTCAGCATCACCGACACGAACGTCGGCCGGAACATCCACCTCCGCAACGTCGTCCAGCGCGTCACCATCGGGGCCGCCGGGTGCCGCGTAGACCCTGTGGCCGGGCGAAACCTCATGGTCCGCAACTCCCGCAACGTGGCGATCTGCGAGATGTCGATCGCCAACAATCTGGTGGTACGCGACAACCGGGGGACCTTGATGGTCCGGGACAACAAGGCGTGCAACAACCTCCGCGTCGTCCGCAATCACGTGCGGTCCCTGCGTGTGCTCAGGAACTCCTACGCCGGCAACTTCTCGGTGGCTCGCAACAGCTGGGTGGAGCGCAGAATCGTGAGGGACAACGTGGAGCTGCATCAGAACCCCGCGGCGTGCCGTCGTCGCGCTGGATGAGTGATTCCACGCCACCGTCAGGACCTCCACGAACGCGATCCGGGGCCCGAGTGTCCTCGAGCACGGCGAGTGGCGACGAGCGGCGGGGTCAGCATGAACGAGTTGCGGCAAGCTGTACGAGGGGCCGGCACCGGACGCATCTCGCACGTGATGGCCGTGGTCCTCGAGACGGACGGGACGTTGAGTGTGATCTCGCGGTCGCAGGCGGCCGACCTCTCGGCACTCGGCGACCTCGGCTGCCGCAGCAGCCCGGCCACTTGAACGCGGTCCTCACTCACCCGCCGGATAGGGCGACTCGGCCAGCAGCCCGGCGACATGGGCGAGGTTGCGGGCCAGGGTCTTGGTCGTGCCCGCCGTCTTCTCCGGCGTGGGCTTCTTGTCCTTGTAGCCCACGGCCTGCATCGCCTCGCCGACCCAGTAGGTCGAGCCGTTGGCGGGGATGGTGAAGCCGGCGACCTTGTCGTAGGTCAGCATCCGGCCGTCGGCGTCGGTCTCGCTGAGCTCGGCGTCGAGGCGCTCGAGCACCATCTTGCACACCGACGACGGCTGGCCCAGCCAGATCGGGCTGACCAGCACGAGCGCGTCGGCGGCGAGCATCCGCTCGCGCACCTGCGGCCACGCGTCGCCGTCACCCTCGTCGATGGAGACTCCGAAGCGGACGTCGTGGTCGACGACCCGGACCATCTCGCCCTTCACCCCGTGGTCCGTGAGCGCCGAGAGGATCTGGGACCCGAGCAACTCTGAGCTGGACTCGTCGGGTGAACGTTTGAGGGTGCAGTTCAGGATCAGACAGGTCGGGGACGGCATGCCACCTGATAACCCCGGCCACCACCGTCATGCGCCGATCACCGTACGGCCCACCCTCAGGTGCAGGTCCTCGAGCCGGGCGAGCTGGTCGTCGGCGCGGCGGATGAGCTCATCCAGCTGCAGCGGGTCGATACGTGCGTCGTCCTCGGTGGCGGCGCGCAGCAGCTGCCACCCGGCCCGCTTCGCGGTCACCGCGTCACGCAGTGCCTCCAGCTCGAACAGGTCGGAGAGCGGCGAGCGCCGCACAAGCCGTCCGTTCGGCTTGAACCGGCCGGCGAACTCCATCGCGCGCCCCGTCGTGGCGGCGATGCGCGACGGGGTGGCGCCGGTCGCCATGATGATCTGCCGAAGCTGCTCCCGGTCCTCGTTGATCTCGGTCGCCAGCTGACGTACCCGGGCGGCCACGTCGGTGTCGGAGTGCGAGCGGCCGACTCGCTCGAACATCGCGGCTCCGGCGCTGGACCCTGCCCAGTGGTGCTGCAGGTAGGCGTGCAACATGTCGTCGTTCATGGCTGCTCCTTCTCTGGACGTCAGGGACGTAAGGGCGGGAGCTGGCTGCCCGCCTTCGTCGGGATCCCGGAGAGGACAGCCTCGAGCGCGTCCATGGCCGAGTGGCGCGGTCGCCAATCGAGCTCCAGCTCAGCGCGGGCGGTCGACATCAGGGGCAGCTGCATGACCGCGCCCAGCAGGCTGCCGGGGACCTGCGCCAGCCGCGCGTGCCAGGCGGCATCCAGGCCGTGACGCATGGCCGCTGACGGGACCTCGACCGTTCGAGCACCGAGCAGCTCACCGATCTCGTCGCGGCGGATCACCCCCGTACCAGCCAGGTTGAACGCGCCCGTCACATCGGTGGTCGCCGCGGTGGCCAGAGCCCGGCCGATGTCGCCGGCGTGGACCGCCTGAAAGCGCAGGCCTGCGGGCACCGGCACCATCGGGATCCTCCGACGGTCCATGAGGGCGGGTCTGGCCAGGGCGCCGCCGAAGATGCGCCGTTGCTCGCTGGCCGCCGAGCGCTGGAAGACGAACGCGGGCCGAACCC
>DATCVR010000057.1:0-6860 GCA_036566745.1 Jiangellaceae bacterium
CGACGGCGGCTCGACCTTGGCCTTCCACACCGAGACCGCGGAGTACCAGCAGTAGGGCAGGCCGTCGACGGTGCCGGATCGGTGGCAGCCTGGCTCGGCGGTGCGGGTGCCGAAGTAGTCCTGGTGCCCGTACGCGTACACGTAGGGCGCGCGATAGTAGAGCGCCTGCGCGAACACCTTCTGGTCGAACGCGGCGGGGTCGTCGTTGCCGACGTAGCCGTTCATGACCATGTCGCAGTCGAGCTCGGCGGTGGTGGGGTGGGCGGCGAAGTCGTCGGGGGAGCCGGTCCATTGGTAGGTCGGCCCGTTCGGCCCGGCGACGATGAGGTGGACCAGGCCGGCGGCGTCGGTGAACGCCCGCGGCGGGCTGTCGATGTGCACCGGTCCGGACTCGCACCGCTGCGCCTCGCTGTCATGGAACGTCTGCGGCTCGCCGACCAGCCCGAGGACGGGCGGCGCCGGCTCCGGCTCCTCGGCGGCGACCGGAGCGGCCGACGATGCGGCCAGCACGAGAGCGGCCGCGACGACGGCCGTGGCCAGCTGGGACAGCGACATCGATGTCTCCTTCCCTGCATGGTGGAATTAACTCTCACAATACAGATACAGGTCTCATGTCGCTAGGTGCGGAGCGGGCCTGGGCGCGGCCGAGCGCCGTCTCATATAGTCACGCGGTGAACGTGGAGCAGGTTCGGGACGCATATGCCTCCGTCGCTGACCTTTACATCGAAAGGTTCGGCACGAGCCAGCAGGTACCTGCTGACGACCTCGCCTTCATCGGGCGACATCTGTCGATTCGGCCAGGGCAGGTGATCGATGTGGGCTGCGGACCTGGCCACATCACCGGCCATCTTCGGTCTCTGGGCGTCGATGCGATGGGGATCGACATGGTTCCCGAGTTCATCGCCCACGCGAGGGCCGCCCATCCGGACGGTAGGTACCAACTCGGGTCGATGAAGCGCCTGGACGTCGAGAACGATTCGATTGCCGGCATCGTGGCCTGGTTCTCGCTGATCCACCTGCCGCCTCAGGACCTCGACGGTGTGCTCGCCGAGTTCCGGCGGGTGATGAGCCCAGCTGGCACGCTGGTGGTCGGCTTCTTCGAGGGCGACGAGGTCGCCGCCTTCGACCACAAAGTCGTGACGGCCTATCGCTGGCCCGTCGACGAACTCTCCGAGCGGTTGGCGCGAGCCGGCTTCGTCGAGGTCGAGCGCCAACATCGGCCCAGCGATGGGATCCATCGGCCGTACGCCGCGATCACGGCGGTCATGGGCGATCTGTGAGCTGCGCTGACGAGTCCCCGCGCTCGTGGCCACGACCTCCTCGCCGAAGCGCACCATCAGATCGACGCAGGGCTCTGACTTCCGGCCTCTCGGTCACAAGCGATACCTGCGGCGGACCTACGTCGCAGCCGACGGAATGAGCCGTCTGGCTGCCAGGTGAACCCACCGCGAGGATGTCGATGAACTCGATGCACCAGCCGCCGGTTGTCGCAGTGCCGTCGCTCTCGAACGGCCAACCGATCAGCGGCGACGAGCTCGCCCGAGCGCAGAACGTCCTCGGCAGCATCACCGGAGTCTTCGCCCACACGATCGTCGGGCAGCGTCAACTGCTCACCAGCCTGCTCGTGACCTTGATGACCGGAGGGCACATCCTGCTCGAGAGTGTGCCCGGCCTGGCGAAGTCGACAGCTGCATCGACGCTCGCCGATTCCGTGCGCGCGTCGTTCGCCCGAATCCAGTGCACGCCGGACTTGCTGCCCAGCGACATCATCGGCACCCAGGTCTTCGACGCCACGACGGCGACGTTCAGCACCCAGCTCGGCCCCGTGCATGCGAACTTCGTCCTGCTCGACGAGATCAACCGGTCCAGTGCCAAGACACAGAGCGCGATGCTCGAGGCGATGCAGGAACGGCAGACCAGCATCGCCGGCGTCAACCATCCGCTGCCGTCACCGTTCATGGTGCTGGCGACGCAGAACCCGATCGAGGAGGAAGGCACCTACGTCCTTCCACATGCGCAGATGGACCGGTTCCTCCTCAAGGAGATCGTCACCTATCCCACCCCGCAGGACGAGTTCGAAATCCTGCGCCGCATCGACAGTGGCGTTCTCGGTACGGTGTCGAACCAGCATTCTGCGGCCGTGGTCGACCTCGACGACGTGCTTTTCCTGCAGGAACTCGTCAAACGGGTCTACGTCGACGACGCCGTCAAGCGCTACGTCGTTGACCTGGTGACGGCCACCCGGAACCCGGCATCGGTCATCGCACCGGAGTTCGCCCGCTACGTGGAGTTCGGCGCCAGCCCGCGTGGGAGCATCACCCTCCAACAGGTAGCCCGCGCCATGGCGTTGCTGAACGGGCGAGCCCATGTGATTCCCGAGGACGTCCACGCACTGCGGCACAGCGTCCTGCGTCATCGGGTCATCCTGACCTTCGAGGCGCTGGCCGACCGGGTACGTCCCGAGGTCATCATCGACCACGTCTTCAACGCCGTCCCCACCCCGTAAGGGCGTGTCGTGGCTGCGCTGCTGACCAAGGTCAGGATGAAGATGTCGATCCATGCCCACCGCGCCGTGCGAGGGCTGCTCGACGGCCAGTACGGCTCGATCCACAAGGGCCGCAGCATGGATTTCGACGACCTCCGCGCATACGTACCCGGTGACGACATCAAAGACCTCGATTGGAAGGCCACCGCCCGCACCGGCCATCCCCTCGTCACGAGGTATGTCGCGGAGCGCAGGCACACCGTGCTGCTCGTCGTGGCCACCGGTCGGAGCATGGCCGCGATGAGCGAGGTCGACGCCAGCAAACGCGACGTCGCGATCATGGCGATCGGCGTGCTGGGTTACATCGCCCAGAAGCACGGCGATGTGGTGGGGATGGTCGCGGGCGACGCCTCCGCGTCGACCACGTTCCCACCGGGCGGCACACACGGTCATCTCGAACGGCTGTTGCGGCACGTCCACGATCGGACGACCGTGGACGCCGCTCCGGCCGATCTCGCCCACACCCTCGAACACGCGATCCGGACTGTCCGCCGACGCACGATCATGGTGGTCGTCGCCGACGATGTCGACCTCGACGGACGCCATCTGCAGCTGATACGTCGGCTCGGGGTGCAGCACGAGCTGCTCTTCATCTCCATCGGCGACCTCTCGCCGGTCGAGCAGTCCGCGCTCGGGCACGACGTCTACGACGTCGACCTTCTGGCCGGCCTGCCACCGTTCATTCGGCAGGATCCAGCCCTGGCCGAGGACGTGGCGAGGCGAGCAGCGCAGCGGCATGACGAGCGCCGGATCGCCCTGGGACGGCTCGGCATCGCGAGTGTCCAGATCACCGGCGAGGCCGCCGTCGTCCCTGCACTGGTCCGACTCCTGGAAGCGCATCGGCATGCGCGCTGAGGCATCGTTGTACCCGCCGGAGAGCTACCACGGCGGGTGGCTCGTGCTGGGATGTGCGCTACTCGTCGTGATCGCCGGGTGGTACGGGTGGCTGTTCTGGACGACGCGGGCCGCCCACCCGCCCGAGTCGCCGACGCCTCCGCCGACCGACGTGACTGGGCTCAGGATGCAATACCTGAAGCGGATCGACGACGTCGAGCGCCGAGCCGACGCCGGGGAACTCGACCTTCGGGGCGTCCATCAGGAGCTCAGCGTCGTGGTCCGGAATTTCGTGCACGAGGCATCGGGCAGCCGCGCGCATGTCATGACCCTGGCCGGCCTCCGGGACAGCGACGAGAGGCACGGTCGGCTCGCCCCGGTGATCGAGTCCTACTACCCGCCGGCCTTCATGGCGAGCTCGGTCGGTGACATCGCCCGGGCGATCACGGCAGCGCGAGCGCTGGTGGACACATGGTTCTGATCAACGCCTGGATCGTTCCGGTGTGGGCCGTGGCGGTCGTGCTCGGCGCCGCCATCCTTCTGCGGCGCCGCAGAAGGACACGGAACCGGTCGGAGGAGACCCGCCTGCCTCTGGCGAACACCGCACGACTGTCGTCGTCGCCGCGGTTCGTCGCACTGATGCGGCGCTACCGTCTGCTGCTCGGCATCACACTGGCCTGCGTCGTCATGCTGACGCTCAGCGCGGTGGCGCTCAGCGCCCGGGTGGCCTCGACGGCGACGGAGATCCCGGACCGGCTGAATCGCGACATCATGCTCTGCCTCGATGTGTCCGGTTCCATGACGGCGACGGACGCGGAACTGCTCGGGATCTTCGCCGAACTGGCCGGTGAACTCGACGGTGAACGCATCGGCCTCACCTATTTCGGCGGCGCGGCGGTCAACGTGTTTCCGTTGACCGACGACTATCCGTTCATCGAGGAGCTCCTCGACGAGCACGCCACGAGGATGGTGGAAGGCGACCTCGCTGTGGCTGCCGGGACATACTCCGACGCCGGCACGTCTCTGATCGGCGACGGCTTGGCGTCGTGCGTGACGAGGTTCGACCGCCTCGACAGCGACCGCCCACGCTCGATCGTCCTCGCCACGGACAGCATGGTCAGCGGAGGCCAGATCATCACTCTCGACGAGGCCGGCCGGCTTGCGGAGGAGAACGATGTCCACGTCTACGGCATCAACCCGAACGATTTCGGCGGTGCGGAGAGCGACAGCTTCCGCGCCATGGTCGAGCGGACCGGCGGCACGTACCACGTCTCCGACGACCCCTCCGGCGTCGACCGGATAGTCGCAAGCATCACGGCCGAGGAAGCCGAACGGCTCGAGGGAGCGCCCGAGCTGGTGGTCACCGACCGGCCCGGCGTTCCGGTCGCCTTCGCCACGATCGCGGTGGTGGCTCTGATCGGCATCGGCTGGAGGCTCGACCGATGATCGTTGACCCGGTGGCGCCGTGGTGGTTGCTGGTCGCGGTGTTCGTCCCCCTCCTCGTCATCGCCGTCCGGATGGTGGCGCGGGCCGAAGGGCCGAGGCGGGTGGCCTGGGCGCGCCGGACCGCCATGGTCGTGATGTTGGCCGCGGTAGCCGTCGCGCCCGGCCTTGACGGCGGGAGCGCGGAGGCGCGGGCGAGCTCTGTCGACGTGGTGTTCGTCGTCGATGTGACCACCAGCATGGGTGCGGAGGACTACCCGGGTGGCATCCGCCTCGACGGTGCGCGGGCCGACGTGGCCGAGCTGGCCGAGCATCTCGCCGGAGCACGCTTCAGCCTGGTGACGTTCGCGCGGGATGCTGTCGTCGAGCTGCCCTTCACGACTGACTCCACGGCGCTGTCCACGGCGATGAGTGTCGTGGAGCCCGAGAGCTATCTGTACGCGACCGGTAGTAGCGTCGATCGCCCGCTCGAGACGCTGAAGGCACTGCTCGACCGGGCCGAGGAGTCCGACCCGGACCGAGCACGGGTGGTGTTCTACCTCGGCGACGGCGAGCAGACCGCCGACTCCGAGGCTTCGTCGTTCGCCGAGATCGGCGAGATCGTCGCGGGCGGCGCCGTCCTCGGCTACGGCACGGCCGATGGAGGACGGATGCTCCAATACGACGGCTTCTCCGCACGCGAAGATCTGACCTATGTCAGCGACGGCAATGGTGGCGATGCGGTGTCGATCCTCGACGAGGAGGCACTGGGAGAGGTGGCCGATCAGCTGGGCGTGACCTACCTGCACCGTACCGGCGCAGGCGGGCCCGGAGCCGATGGGCTCGGCGACGTCGTCGACCTACGGGCCATCGCCGAGATCTCTGATGACCGGGACGGCGCGACGTCGAGCACACTCCGGCTCTACTGGATCCCCGCGGTGGCTCTGGGAGGCCTCGCGCTGTGGGAGCTCACCGTGATCGTCCTCCTCCTCGGCGAGACCCGGCGGCGCCGGTGACGGGCATCGATGATCGTCGGGGGCGGCGACGCCGGCTGTTGTGGGCTTCGGCGCCGGTCGTTCTCATCGTGGCGCTGGTGGCGCTGGTGGCGCTGAAGGCGATCAGCATGCCTCTGATCAACGACCATGGCATCGACGCGTTCGATCGGGGAGACTCAGCATCGGCCACCGACAGCTTCGATGCTCTCGCTTTCGGGAACGTCGTTCAGCGTCACATCGCACCGTTCAACCTCGGGGACGCCCGGTTCGTGGCTCATGACTTCGATGGCGCGCGCGCCCAGTTCGAACGTGCTCTCGACCTCGCGTCGGCTGACGATCGCTGCCGGGTGCTCGTCAACCTCGTGATGACGGTCGAGGCCCTTGGTGACGAGCGAGCCGAGTCCGACGATCCTGACGGCGCGCGGGCGCTCCACACCGAGGCCCTCGGGATGATCGAGGAATCCGACTGCCCGATCGACAACATCGACGGCTCCGGTGAGCGCCTCGACGAGGCCAGGGACCGGCTGGCGGACA
The DNA here is from genome assembly GCA_036566745.1 of Jiangellaceae bacterium. Lineage (GTDB taxonomy): Bacteria > Actinomycetota > Actinomycetes > Jiangellales > Jiangellaceae > DATCVR01. The sequence goes on from DATCVR010000057.1 coordinate 6,331, forward strand.
AGATCAGCGGGTCCGACGGAGACGGTGAGGACGGGTCCGACGGCGACGGTGAGGACGGGTCCGACGCCTCCGACGAAGGCGACGGTGACGAGGCGCCCGCGTCCGACGAGCCGAGCCGGAGTCAGCTCGAAGAGCTCGCCGAGCGCAGCCGGGAAGGTGCCGCCCAGCAGCGCCGATCCGACACAGGCCGCGGCTCCGGCGAGGAGGAGTACACCCGCGATCCGGGCGGCGCGTACTGGTGAAGGGCACAAGGCAGGTTGAAATCGCAGGTCACGGCCTAGATGGCGCCAATCGGCGCAGGTCGGGGGACGAGCCGGCCTGTAAGCCGGATCCTGTGCCTCCCGGCGAACCGGGAGCGGCGGCCATCCATCTAGGACCGTCGTTGCCGACGGCCTCGAGCGGTCTACCCGGGAACTCGGGCGGGCCGCCCTCGAACGTTCCCTGTCTGACCTTGCTCCGGGTGGGGTTTACCGAGCCGTCCTGGTCACCCAGGACGCTGGTGGTCTCTTACACCACCGTTTCACCCTGAC
>DATCVR010000058.1:0-9122 GCA_036566745.1 Jiangellaceae bacterium
ACCGCCATCTACTGCACCGGACCCGACAACCCCGGCGGACCCCACGCCGCCGCCACCTTCGGACTCACCTGGCCCACCGCCCGCCAACGCTGCTCCCGCGCCATCCGCAAACTCACCACCGCCATCCACACCGACACCCACCACCTCGCCACCATCTAGCCCAGGCCCGCCGGTTCGAGCAGTTGTTCCCGGACGGCGAACCGGGCAGGGTGGGGTCGGGGCGAGATCCCACCTGAGCCACCCCGTCCGACCCGAGTCGCAGGAGCCACGGTGCGCGAACTGATCTTCCAGGAGTACGTGACGCTCGACGGCTACGCCGCCGGCCCGGACGACGACCTCGGCTTCTTCGACACGATCGCGGATCACCGCGAGTCCGAGGAGATGAACCTCGAACTCCTCGAGAGCGTCGACACGATGCTGCTCGGTGCCACCACGTACCGCCTGTTCGCGGACTTCTGGCCCACCGCGACGGGCGAGGCGATCGCCCCGGTGCTGAACAGCCTGACGAAGGTCGTCGTCTCCTCCACCCTCGACAGCGCGCCCTGGGGCGACTGGGAGCCCGCGACGGTGCTGTCGGGTGACGCCGTCGAGCTCGTCTCCGACCTCAAGCGCCGCGAGGGCAGGAACATCATCCTGTGGGGCAGCATCACGTTGTCGCATGCGCTGCTGTCCGCGGGGCTGATCGACGAGGTACAGCTGCGCGTCTGCCCGCTGGTCCTCGGCCAGGGCAAGCGACTGTTCCCCTCCGGAGGCGGCCCGCTCGGCCTGGAACTGATCGAGGCCAGGCCGTACGCGGCCGGTGGCGCGCTGCTCCGCTACCGGCCCGCAGCCGGCTGAGGACCGACGCCCGACGAGTTCGGCAGCTCGACGGCGGTTCCGCTAACGGCGATGCCGCTGTTCGGCGCGGCCGGGATCGTGACGGTGATCGTGCCGGGCCGGCCGAGGTCGTGGCCCTGGTGGACGGTGATCGTCGTGGGGACCGGCACCAGGCCGAGCTCGCGCAGGTAGCCGCCGAACGCCGCGGCCGCCGCGCCGGTGGCAGGGTCCTCGACCACGCCGCCTGGCGGGAAGGGGTTCCGGGCGTGGAAGACCGTGGGGGACTCGCGCCACACGAGGTCGACCGTCGTCCAGTCGTGGATCCGCATGAGGTCGGTGAGTGCGGGCAGGTCGTAGTCGAGGTCGGACAGCCGGCTCCGGCTGGCGGCGGCGACGACCGGGTGCCACGCGCCGGCGTATGCGATGCGAGGCGGCAACCCGGGATCGAGGTCGCCGTCCTGCCACCGCAGCGCGGACAGCAGCTCGGCGCGGACGTCGTGGGGGAGTGGCGTCGAACGCGGTGCCACGCTCACCAGCGTGGCGGTGAGGGTGCCGTCGACCGCGTGGCTCGTGGTCACCGACACCGGCCCGGCCTTGGTGCGGAGGTCCAGCGCACCCGCGCCGTGCCGCTGGGCGTGGGCCACGGCCATCGCGATGGTCGCGTGCCCGCAGAACGGCACCTCGGCGAGCGGACTGAAGTAGCGGACCTCGAGGCTGCCATCGCCCTGGGGCACGACGAACGCCGTCTCGGAGAAGCCCACGTCGGCGGCCGTCGCGAGCATCGCCGCATCGTCGACCCCGCTGGCGTCCAGCACCACCCCGGCCGGGTTGCCGCCCGCGGGATCGGCGCTGAAGGCGACGTATCGCAAGATCTCCACCGGATGACAGTAGAGCCGACGCTACTGGTCGTCCTGGTCGGGGGCGTCGTCGCCGAACTCGTCCTCGACCACGTGCACGGCGGCTTCCTCGGCACTCGCGCCCGCGCCGTCGATCCCGATGTCGTCGGCCACCAGGTCCGAGTCGACATCGGCATGGGCGCCTTCGTCCGGCGCGACGAGGCGGCCGGAGCGGGCCCCGCCCACCTCGCGACCCCCGACGTTCTCGTCGTCCTCGCCCGCGAACGGGTCGGGCTCCGGGTCCTCCTGGGCCAGCCGCTGGTCCAGGGTCTCGCCGCGGAGCGCCTCGTCGGCGGTGGAGCCGTAGCCCTCGCCCGTGGACCACCGCTCCGGCGGCGAATAGCCCTCGTCGAGGAGGTCGTCGACGCCGCGGTCGTTCAGGGTGTCCTCCGGCTGCAGCTGGTCCTCGTCGTCGACGCTGTAGCCGCCGTAGTCCTCGCCGTTGGTCTCCGTCATGTCCCCACCTTGACCGCCGCAGGGACGTGAACGCAATGCAGGCGCGGACCTGGCCTGGGGCCCGGCCACACCGCCCGCGTCGATCCTCCCGGGATTCTCGGCCGCGGACCGCCACGCGGCCCGTGTCACCATGGTTGTCGCTCCCGAGGAGGGGCGGCCGTGCTGGTGGCGACCGCACGGGAGCGGACATCGATCGTGCGGTTGGAGACCACCCGTGACCAGCGCAGACCGGGCCTCGACCGGCGACGTGGTGCCGTTCCGCCTGGCCGTCCGGGCCTGGTTCGCGATCTCCCTGCAGACCTTCGGCGGCCCGGCCGGACAGATCGCGGTCATGCAACATCACCTGGTCGACCAGCGCCGGTGGATCGGGCAGCGGCGGTTCCTCCACGCGCTGAACTACTGCATGCTCCTACCCGGTCCCGAAGCCCAGCAGCTGGCGATCTACGTCGGCTGGCTCCTCAACGGCATCCGTGGTGGGCTGGTCGCCGGCACGCTGTTCGTGCTTCCGGGCATGGTGGCGCTGCTCGCCCTGTCGGCCGTCTACGTCGGCTTCGGGGACACCACGGTCGTCACCGCGCTGTTCGCCGGGCTCGCACCCGCTGTCGTGGCCATCGTCGCCCAGGCGGTGTGGCGGGTGGGCCGTCGCGCCTTGACCAATCCCGTCCTGGTGGGGCTCGCGGTGGCCGCCTTCCTCGGGCTCGCGGCGTTCGGCTTGCCGTTCCCGCTGGTCATCGCCGCTGCCGCGCTCGCGGGTCTGGCCCTGCATCGCTGGCGACCCCGCCTGATCGCCGCCAAGGCGCACACCGGCGGCTCCGACGGCGGGCCCGCGCCGCTGATCGCCGACGACGCGCTCCACCACGACACCCCCAGCGCGCGGCGCGCCGCCACCGTCCTCGGCATCGGGCTCGTCGCGTGGTTCGCACCTGTCGTCATCGTGGCCGCGCTCACCGGCACCGGCAGCGTCTACACCCAACAGGGCCTGTTCTTCTCCGGCACGGCGGTGATCACCTTCGGCGGCGCCTACGCCGTCCTCGCCTATGTCGCGCAGCGTGCCGTCGAGGACTTCGGCTGGCTCACCGCGCCCGACATGGTCCGCGGCCTCGCCCTCGCCGAGAGCACCCCGGGACCGCTGATCATGGTGGTGCAGTTCGTCGCGTTCCTCGGCGCCTACAACAACCCCGGCACCCTCGACCCCTGGGCCGCCGGGGTCCTCGGCTCGCTGCTGACCACCTGGGTCACGTTCGTCCCCTGCTTCCTGTTCATCCTCCTCGGCGCCCCCTACGTCGAGCGCCTGCGCGGCAACCACACCCTCACCGCGGCTCTCAACGGCATCACCGCCGCTGTGGTCGGCGTCATCGCCAACCTCGGCCTGTACTTCGCCCTCCACACATTCTTCGACACCAGCCGTACCGTCACCGCCGGGCCGTTGCACCTCGAACTGCCCGACCTCGCGAGCGTCCAGCCCGTTCCGATCGCGATCTCCGTGGTGGCCGCCGTCCTGCTGTTCTGGCGGCGATGGTCAGTGCTGCGGGTCCTCGGCGTCAGCGCGGCGCTCGGCCTCGTCGCCGGCCTGACCGGCATCGTCTGACCCGCGGGCACCGGGCACCACGCTGGCCCGGCCGACGCCGTAGCGTGACTGGCCACCGGCATGGCCGGACGCGAGAGGAGACGCGGGTCGATGGCATGTGAACTGTGTGAGCTCGTCGAGGCGCTCGACGCGGACGGTGCGTTGGTGTCGGTGGGCCGGCACTGGACGGCCAATGTCCGGCAGGGCGGCGGGCGGCCGGCGATCGTGCTGCAGGTGCGGGCGCACCGTCACGGTCTGGAGTCGCTGGAACCCGCCGAGGCGGCGGAGCTGGGTGCCGCGGTCCAGCGGGTGGCGAGGCTGCTCGAAGGCGCTCCGGGCGTCGAGCGGGTGTACGCGCAGTCGTTCAACGAGACTCCCGGCCAGCACGTTCACGTGCACGTGACGCCGAGGTTCCGTGGCGAACGGGACCTCGGGCCGAACGCCCTCGTGGACGTCGTGCCGCCGGCCGACTTCGACGTCGCGGAGGTGGTGCGGCAGCTCGACGACGGTGCCGTGCACGGTGGGGTGCTCACCCGGCGGATCCGGCGTGGCCTGCGGTGGGTCACCCGGGTCCCGATCGCCGGCAAGGACCGTCACCCGTACAGCTACCTGCGCCGCAACGTCGAGCGGACCCGGTTCAACCGCTGGCTGTCGCGGCACGCCGACGCCGGTGAGCAGTACGTGATGGCCGCGCTGGTCGTCGAGGCCGTGGTGGTCGCCGGCATCGTCGGGCTGGCCGCGGCCGGAGCGACGGTGGCCGCCGGGGTGCTCGCGGTCATCTTGTTGCTGCGGGTGATCGATATCGCGTCGTCTCAGCTCGACATCCTTCTGATGGACGAGGAGAGCGCGTTGCAGGGGCACGGGCGGTCGTTGCTGCTGGCTCTTGCGAACCTGGCCGAGCTGGGTCTCGTCTCGGCGGGCGTGCTGGTGGCCCTGGGGCTGAGCTTCGACGACGCGGTGCTCGAAGGGGCGCGGGTGAGCACGCTCCAGAGCGAGCTGACGGTGGGCGTCGCCGGTTCGACGCCGCTCCTGGTCGCGACGATGTGCACCGCCCTACTGGTGGCGGTCGGCAGCATCGGCGTCGTCATCGCGAAGATCGGAGACACCTTCCACCGGAAGTGAATCCACGCTCCGAGACGCCGCGGTCACGGCTCGGTAGGAAACGCGCGGGCGAAGGCGAGGACGGTGCGGCGATCGTCGGCGCCGTCATCGGGGATCTCGCGTCGCCGCCAGCGCAGCAGGAGTGCGTCCAGCTCCTGGCCGAACTCGGTCAGTTCGTCGGGGGTCAGGCGCAACCAGACATGGCCCGAGAATGCGGCCTCGTCCCACGGCGCTTCGCCGTGCTCGACGAACGCGCGCGCCTTCTCGTGCTGTCGGGCCAGGAACGTGCCCTCGGCCGAGAGGGCAGCAGCCTCGCCGGCCGGCTGGTCGCGGAACTGAGCCGCCGACCAGCGCATTCCTCGGGTCACGAGCTTCCAGCGACGCTCGCGGCGGTCGACGGCTGCCTCGGGGGCAGGGCTCACCAGCCCGACGTTCTCGAGCGTCTTCAGGTGGTGGGACACGCTACCGGTGGCCAGGCCGAGCGCCTGGGCCAGGGCCGTGGTCGATGAGGGGCCGTGGACGGCCAGCGCGTCCATCAGCCGGACGCGGTCCGGGTGGCCGAGCGCCGCAAGGGCCCGTACGTCGTCGAGTCGGCGCACGTCGCCGGGGGCTCCATCTCTCACCGGGTCAGCGTAACCCAAAGTCCGCAACAGAATTTGCGCAAATCTGCTTGCGAATCTACGGTGGTCGTCATGCTCTCGTCCGGAGGCCGAGCGTTCCGCCTCCCACCACGACTCGCCCAGGAGCCCGCATGATCACCGACTACCGTCCGCTCGGGCGCACCGGCATCGAGGTGTCGCCCTTCGCCCTGGGAACGATGATGTTCGGGTCTGTCGGCAACCCCGACCACGACGACTGCGCCCGCATCGTCCACGCGGCCCTGGACCACGGCATCAACCTCATCGACACGGCCGACATGTACTCGACGGGCGAGTCGGAGATCATCGTCGGAAAGGCCCTGCGAGGGCGCCGCGACGACGTCGTCCTCGCCACCAAGGGGCACTTCCCCCTCGCCGACGGCCCCAATCGCGGCGGCAACTCGCGCCGGCACCTCATCCGCGCCGTCGATGCCAGCCTCGACCGCCTCGACACCGATTACATCGACCTCTACCAAGTCCACCGGCCCGACTGGAACACCGACCTCGAAGAGACCCTCGGCGTCCTGACGGACCTCGTCACCGCGGGCAAGATCCGCACCTTCGGCTGCTCGACCTATCCGGCCCACGAGATCGTCGAGGCCTACCACCTCGCCGAGCAGCGCGGGTTGAGGAAGTTCCGCACCGAACAGCCGCCGTACAACCTCCTCGCCCGCGGCGTCGAGCGTGACGTCCTGCCGGTGGCGGAGCGGCTCGGCATGGGGGTGCTGACGTGGAGTCCTCTCGCCTTCGGGTTCCTCACCGGCCGGTATCGCCAGGGTGCCGCCGGCGTACCCGACCAGGGGCGCGCCGCGCTGCGGCCCGAGTGGTTCGATCCCCGCGATCCGGTGACGGCTCGGAAGCTGGAGGTCGTCGAGCGTCTCGTCGAGATCGCCGACGACCTCGGCACCACGCTGCCGGCGCTCGCCGTTGCCTTCCCGCTGGCGCACCGCGCGGTCAGCGCCGTGATCCTCGGGCCGCGGACGCTGGAGCAGCTGACCTCGCTGCTCGATGGCCTCGAGGGTGGACTCGACGACGAGACGCTGGATCGAATCGACAAGCTCGTGCCGCCCGGCACCGACGTTTACGCACCCAACCAAGCCGCCGAAGTGCCGTGGCTGCGCGACGCCCGGCTACGACGGAGGTCGTCCGGCTGACGACCGCCGTCTCACTCCGGTTCGGCGAGCCGGGTGAACGGCAGCGGGCAGGACGGGTCGTGCGCGCAGGCCACGAGGTCGTCGCAGCCCACGGTCATGGCCTCGCGCAGTGAGGCCGCGATGACCTCCAGGTCGGCGATCTTCGCCTCCACCTCGGTCAGCTTCGCCTCGGCGCGGGCCTGCAGCCCACGGTCGCCGGCGTGGCCGTGGTGGTGGCGGCCGGCCTCGATCAGGTCGGCGATCTCGTCCAGGGTGAACCCGAGCCGTTGCGCGGCCTTGATCACGCGGAGCACGGTGACCGTCTCCGGCGGGTAGAGGCGGTGCCCGCCGAGCGTGCGGCCGGGCTCCTCGAGCAGCCCACGCCGCTCGTAGTAACGCAGGGTCTGGAGGTTGACCTCGGCGGCCTCGGCGACCTGGCCGCTGCGCAGCCCGGCGGTCATGACGTGGCCACCCCGGACGCCGCGGCCGCCCGCTGTGCGAGCGCGTCGAGGATGCCGGCCCGCCCGGCCGGAACGCCGACGCTCAGCCGCACGTCGCCGCCGGCGGCCGAGGCGAAGGTGAAGTCGAAGAACGAGCAGCACGCGGTCTCGCGCGCGGCCAGGTCCCGCGCCGTCGCCTCCGAGGTCGGCTCGAGCACTAGTACCAGCCGGTCAGCGCGCGGGCGTTCGATCGTCCGTACCGACGTCGCGAACAGCTGCTCGAACTCGGCCACCCGAAGCGGCTGCTCGGCGCTCGGCAGTGCGCACGCCGAGGGAACCCAGGTCTTGGGGATCTCGATGTCCGTCATGCCTCGACGATAAACCTGTACCCAGGTACCGGATGCAAGCCCGACCCGGGCCGCGCGCTATCGTGGCGGGCACCATGCGCCGGGTGACCTGCTCCTTTGCCTCGATCCGCGACGACGCCGCCGAGGCCGAGCCACGCTGCGTGGCCTAGGAGCGGGCCGATGCCGCACGACCCCAACATCCCCGACGCGTTCGACGTCTACACGGTGGTCGTCCTGCGTCGGCCGGCCGATGCACCGGAGCTGCCGGACGACGAGCTCGACGCGCTCCAGGCGCGCCACCTCGCCTATCGCGCCGAGTTGCGCCAGCGGGGCGTGGTGGTCGTGAACGGCCCGTTCGACGAGCAGAGCGACCCGTCGTATCGCGGGATGTCGATCTTCGCGTGCGGCGCCGCCGAGGCCGCACGGCTGTCCGATGCCGACCCATCCGTCGTGGCCGGCCGGCTCGCGTACGACGTGATGGAGTGGTGGGTCGGCGCCGGATCACTCGCCTTCCCGCTCGCCGACCGCCCGGTCGGCGAGCGCCGCTCGATGCCCGACGACTGACGCGCCGGGCCGAGCCGGACACGGAAGGTCACACCAGGCCGGTCTGGCCTTTGAGCAGGGAACGGGCCATGACCATGCGCTGAATCTGGTTGGTTCCCTCGTAGATCTGGGTGATCTGTCAGGCGGTTCTTGGCGACATGCGAGAACAGCCCTGAAACGGCCTGTGAGCTGCGTGAATGACTCTCGGCAGTTCTCGCGCGTTCTGGGCATTCCCCGGCCGCTGACGGCCTGGAGACGGCCTGAGCGGTGGGCTATGCACGACTCGTCGTACGGACTGCGACTGACTCGGCTTTCTGCTCTCTGACCTGCCGCGATGGCGTACCCGTGTTCGGACGGGATCGCAGGCGTACCGACCCGCACGTACCCTCAAAACGGTGAGTAAGTGGTGACTTCCGTGCCATGACCGGCTGCCCGCTGACCCTGCGCCAGGCTAGTGCCCAAAGCCAGGCACCCAAGATAGATCGTCGTCACCCTCGGCCGGTTCCGGCGGCATGATGGACGCCAGCTCTGCGCCGACGCCCAAGCGGTACCGCCGGGCGATCGCATCGATGTATATCCCTACGCGTGACCGCAAGTCGCCCAGCGCGAGGCTGAACGGGTCGGTTTCGTACGGCATCCGCTGGCCATAGAAGTTGCGTGCGTTAGGTCCCGCTGCCTCGACGAACTCTCTGCACGCGGCCCTGATCATCGCGAGTGTTGACGCCAAGTCCTCGCCGATCTCGTCTGTCGTGAGCCTCTCGGTCATGAAGTTGCGAATCTCCAGGCACGACTGGAGACAATGTCCTTGGTCTTCCATGTGCTCTGGCCCAAAAAGAACGCGCCGGTCCTCCAGGAACGCGATCACGGCCTTCGCGCAGCCCTTGTCCTCGTCCTTGACGTTCTCCCACTGAACGCCACCCCAAGGACCGCTGATACCGGTGAGCCGTTTGCGCCGCATCGTCCAAGGCTAGAAGGCCTGCTTAAAGTGCGACCATTCTGAGGCGTCGTCCTCATAGCTGCCGGTCTGTGGGCGGATCGGACTGGGGCAAGGGTCGAGCTTGCTCGATCGCGTAGCGACTTGCCCTTGCGGCAGGGCGAGACGTTCAGAGAATGGCTGCGGCGAGGGCGGTGCCGGTGGTGACCTTCCGAGACCAGCTCGTGTGGATCGAACCATCGGCCGTTTGC
>DATCVR010000059.1:0-2050 GCA_036566745.1 Jiangellaceae bacterium
GCTCAAGAGTATCCCTATTGATGCAACATTTGATCACTGAGAGACCCGTGCCGTCTCGGATTTCGTTGCTTCTGGAAAGGTAGCGGTTATGACGTCTCCTCGCGATCTCGACATCGTCCTGTTCGGCGCGACCGGATTCACAGGCGGTCTGGTGGCCGGATATCTCGCCGAGCACGCGCCCGAGGGACTGCGATGGGCGCTCGCCGGCCGTTCCCTGTCGCGGCTCGAGGCCGTGCGTGACGGGCTCGACTCTCCTGGCGTCGAGCTCCTCCAGGCCGACGTGCACGATTCCGCGTCGCTGGCCGCGCTGGCGGCTCGTGCGCGCGTCGTGATCACCACCGTCGGGCCCTACCTGGAATACGGCGAGCCGCTCGTCAAGGCCTGCGCCGAGGCCGGCACCGACTACGTCGATCTGACCGGGGAGCCTGAGTTCGTCGACCGGATGTTCGTGAGGTACGACGCCACCGCCCGTGCCAATGGTGCCCGGATCGTGCACGCCTGCGGGTTCGACTCGATCCCGCACGACCTCGGGGCCTTCTTCACGGTGCGCGAGCTCGCCGCCGGCGGGGAGATCACCGGGCCGCTGACGATGAAGGGCGTCGTCCGATCCAACGCCACCTTCTCCGGGGGCACCTTCCACTCGGCGCTGGGGCAGATGTCGCGGCCTCGGGAGATGGCGGCCGCGTCGCGCGAGCGCCGTGCGCTCGAGGAGCGGCCGAAGGGGCGTACGTCTCGACCGGCGAAGCCAAGTCTGGGCCGTGACAGCGAGCTGGGCTACTGGCTGCTGCCGCTGCCGACCATCGACCCGTTCATCGTCGCCCGCTCCGGGCGGGCACTGGAGGCCTACGGCCCCGCCTTCACCTACTCGCACTTCGCCGGGACCAAGACACTGAGGTACGCCGTCGGTGGCGTGGTCGGCGTCGGCGCCCTCGCCCTCGCGATGCAGGTGCCGCCGCTGCGGGCCAAGCTGGGCGAGCGGGTCAAGCAGGGCACCGGGCCCTCCGAGGGCCGCCGCGAGAAGTCGTGGTTCACGGTCGACTTCGTCGCCGAGTCCGGTGGCCGGAAGATCCACACCAAGGTGTCCGGAGGCGACCCCGGCTACACCGAGACGGCGAAGATGCTCGCCGAGTCGGCCCTGTGCCTGGCCTTCGACACGCTGCCCGAGACGTCCGGATCGGTGACCACCGCGGTCGCGATGGGCGATGCGCTCCTGGACCGCCTGCAGGCTGCGGGGATCCGGTTCGAGGTCGTCGAAGCGTCCTAACGTGGGTCGCGTGCGTCTCGCGGAGGCGCAGTTGAGGCGCGTGGGATCAGGGAGGGCATCAGCGTCGTGGTGGTGCCGGGTCGAACCTCGTCGGGCGAGGTGAGCAGGCGGGCGAGCGCAGCGACGGCGCGCGCGGCGATCTGGTCGAACGGCACGTGGACCGTTGTGAGAGGTACCGGCAGTCGCGCGGCCAAGGGGATGTCGTTGTAGCCCACGACGGAGAGCTGGTCCGGAACGCTCAGCCCGGCTGCTCGCGCGGCTGCCAGGACGCCGACGGCTGTGTTGTCGTTGACGGCGAACACGGCGGTGGGGCGTGGTGACGTCGAGAGGATGCGGCGGCCGACTTCCTCGCCGGACTCCATCCCGAAGGTCGAGGGGTGGATGTGGCGGTCGATGTCGTCGATGCCGGCTTCTGTCATCGCCCGCCTGAACCCAGCGACACGTCCGGCGGCGCTCGTCGCGTATGCCGGTCCGGCGACCAGCGCGATCTCGCGGTGACCCAGATCCAGGAGGTGGCGGGTGGCGAGGTAGCCGCCGAGCTCGTCGTCGCCGACGACTGCTGGTGTCACGCCGTCGTGTCGTAGTGCGAGGACCAGCGGGACCCCGCGCTCGCGGAGATCGGGAATCACCGCGTCGTCTGGTCGTGCGGTGGTGAGGACCAGGCCGTCGACGTGTTGGTTCAGAAGGCTCTCCACCGCCGACCGTTCGGAGTTCGGGTCGTCGGCTGTTGTGGCCACGATCGCGAACATCTGTCGCTCGGCGGCAGCGGCGGCGATGTTCTCGAAG
>DATCVR010000060.1:0-4285 GCA_036566745.1 Jiangellaceae bacterium
CCGGCACGGCGCCCAGCTGGCCCGCATCGCCGGCATCCCGCCGAGGGTCCGCGACCGGTGCAACCAGACCCGGCTCGCGTTCGACCTTCGTGAGCTCACGAACAGCCTGGACGATCTCCGGAATGCCGGACGAACCCTGACTGGAGACGAGAAGGCCGAGCGTGCCCGGCTGGAAGGCATCGTGAAAGGGCTCACCGCCATCCGGGACCGCCTCGTCCGAGCCGCCGAAGCGGGCGAGTCGGTGCTGCTCATCGACTACGACACGGCGGCCACCGGCACGGCCATCGTCGCCTTCAACGACCCCGACGACTCCGAACAGGTCAACCTCCACGTTCCCGGCGGAGGCACCACCCTGGCCAAGGCCACATCCACGATGAGGAACGCCGAGAACCTCCTGCGCGAGGTCGACCGCCTCGACGGTCCGGACGGGCCGAAGACGGCGGAGATCGTGTACATCTACCGGACTCCGAAACTGCCCTTCGGAGTGCTCCGCCCCACCCACGCCGACGCCGCCGCGTTCGACCTGAGCAGGTTCGTTCACAGCCTGCACGTGACGCACCACGAGGACGCTGCGCTCTACCCCACCATCACCACCCACAGCTACGGAACCGTCCTGCTCTTCCGAGCGGCGGTCCTCTTCGGCGTCAACGTCGTCGCCGCGGCGGCCAACGGCGCTCCCGGCTCGACGGTCGAGACCGTCGCCCAGCTCGACATCCCCAAGATCTACGCCGGGAGCAAGGAGAACGACCTCCTCGCCCGGGCGTCCACACCTCGGATCGTGCACAACAGATCGCCTACGGCCGACGAGTTCGGTGCGGTGGTGTTCACCACCGACCCCGGCAAACGCGGGCTCCTCCCCGGCGGGCTCTCCGTGGGTGCCCACTTCGACTACCTCGCGACCGACAGCCTGGCGCTCTACAACAACGCCCAGATCATCCGCGGCCGCGAGCCCATCCCGGCACTCAGTGCCGATGCGCTCGACTGACCGGCCATGTCACTGGACCAACCGACCACGATCGGACGCCCATGCCCATCACCCAGGCCGACGCCACCGAGCGGGTCGAGCAGCACCTCGCGCGAGCGATCGGGGCTCTGCCGGATCAGCCGACGCTGCGGGTCTTCCGCGATCACGTGCGCGAATGCCCGTCCGCTGACGACGCGCCCGGCGTCCGGGTCGAGGTCAGCCGTGGCTACTGGCTCGACGACCTCGCGCCGGATCGCACCGGCCGGTACGTCGAGGCGCTGGTGGCGCACTGGACCGCGAACGGCTTCCGGGTCCTCGCCGACGCCCGTCCGGCCGACGTGTTCGTCTCGGTCGAGAACGCCGACGACGGATTCCGCATGTCAGTGGCGCTCAGCGACGCCGGCCGGCTGTCATTGGGTGCGTCGTCACCGTGTGTCCGGCCCGACGACGCACCGCCGGAGTCCTGACGGCCGTGGCGACTCAGGCGTCGACGACGACGTCGGCCACCACCGGCCGGTGATCGCTGGCCGCGCGGACCATCGTCGAGTCGAGCACCTGGTAGCCCTCGGCCCGAGCCGGGCCACGGACGAAGATCCCGTCGATGCGCCGCCGCGGGTTCGCCGTGGAGAACGTAGGCGTGGGGTCGTGCGCGCCGAGGTCGATGAACTCGCCCGCCAAGCGGGTCCAGGTCGGACCCGAGGGTGATTCGTTGACGTCGCCCGCGAGCACCGTGACCGGCGGAGAGCCGTCGACCAGGCCGGTGATCTCGGTGAGGTGCCGGGCCCGCTCGGCGGCGTCCAGACCGAGGTGCATCGACCCCACCCGGATGGTGGCTCCGCCCTTGGTCAGGGTCGCCAGCAACAGCCCTCGGCGGGTCAGCCCGGGCGTCGCAGGCAGGCGGTGCTCGGTCACCGACCGCACCCCCACCCGGATCGCCGTGAGCATCGCCACGCCACCGGTGGTGCGCCCACCGGCCACGTAGAGCAGGTCCGCCCGGCGCGCCAGCGCAGCGACCTTGCCCCGCCAGCGGAGGTACTTGGGCGACTCCTGGAGGCACACGACGTCGGCGTCGGTGTCGCGCAGGACCTGCGCGACGGCCGAGGTGTCGTCGCGCAGGCTGCGCACGTTGAACGAGACGACCCGGAAACGCACCACCGGATCAGCCTACGGAACCGCGGTTCACAGCCGCGCGAGGTCGGCCGCTCCGACGATGCCGGCGTCGTTGCCGAGGGTGGCGACCCGGACCTCGGGCTCGGGGCGGTGTCCCGCGCCGGTGATCTGCCGGCGGAACGCCTCGGTCGCGGGCACGATCAGGAGGTCGCCGGCCTCGGACACCCCACCACCGATGACGAACGCCGCAGGATCGAGGATGGCGGTGAGCGTGCCCATGGCCTCGCCCAGCCAGCGTCCGATGCCGGCGAACAGTTCGACGGCCAGCGCGTCGCCGTCCTGCGCGGCCGCCGTGACCATCGGCCCGTCGAGGCGATCGGGATCGCCCCCTGCGGCATCGAGCAGCCGCGCAGCCGACGGCCGGCCCGTGGTCTGCGCCGATGGCATGCCCAGGGCGGCCGCGGCAGCGGACCGCGCCTCGCGCACCAGAGCCGTGCCGCTGGCGTAGGCCTCGAGGCAGCCGTGCAGGCCACAGCCGCACAGCTGGCCGCCGGGCACCAGCCGCATGTGGCCGACCTCGGCGCCGACCCCGTGCGCGCCGCGGTAGATGGCGCCGTCGAAGACGAGGCCGCCGCCCACGCCGGTGCCGATTGTCAGCAGCACCATGTCGTCGGGGACGTCCTCGGCCGCGCCGAAGCGGAATTCGCCCCACGCCGCGGCGTTGGCGTCGTTCTCGACCACGGTGGGCAGGCTGGTGGCGGCCGACACCTGGTCGCGCACCGGCACGTCACGCCAGGCGAGGTTCGGCGCGAACAGCGCCGTCGAACGCGCGGCGTCGACGAAGCCCGCCGACCCCACCCCGACCGCCTCGACCGCGTGGTCGGCCAGCAGTTCCTGCGCCACGGCGATGATCGTCTCGACGATGGCGGGCGGGTCGTCCGAGGGCGTGGACCGGCGGGTGCGTGCCAGGATGGACCCCTTCTCGTCGACCACTCCGGCCGCGATCTTGGTGCCGCCGACGTCGACGCCGATGGTCAGGCTCATCGGTGTCCTCCGCTCTCGATCCGCTTCTTGAGCTCTTTCAGGGCAGTGTCGATGATGACTTTCTCCGCCTTGCGCTTCATCAGGCCGAGCATCGGAATCGCGACGTCGACGGTGAGCTGGTACGTGACCTCGGTGACGGCGTCGCCCGCAGGAACCAGTGTGTACGACCCCTCGAGCGCCTTGATCAGCGAGCCCTCGGCCAGGGTCCACCGCACCTCGTGGTCGTCGTCCCACTCGTACGACAGCGTGTAGGTGTCCTTGATCGGACCGGCGTCGAGCACGAAGCGTGCCTCGCCGGGCCGGCCGTCGTCCTCGTACACCGTGAGCACCTCGACCTCGCGGACCGAGGCCGTCCACTCCGGGTACGCCTCGAGGTCGGCGATGACGGCCATGATCTGGTCCGGAGGTGCGTCGATCGTGATGCTCGAGGTGGTCTGCGCAGCCATGATGGGACGTCCTGTCTGCCGCGGTCGGCACGTTGCAGCGGCGAGGCGGAGACTACCGTTCGGGCGAGCTTCGAGGCACGCCGGCCGGTCTGTCGGATTCGACCTGATCCTTGAACGCGTGGATGTGGCGCTTGTACGCCTCGGCGTAGGCCCGGCGGCGGCGCTGCAGGGTGCGCGAGGGCAGCGGGCGGGCAGCCACCGGACGCACCCGCGCGCTGGTGACAGGGTCGGCCCGCAGGAACCAGTGGACGATCACGCCGTCGTGCCAGGGATCGAGCCAGATCTCGGCCGACCCGGTCAGCTCGCCGGCGACGGTCCAGCGCAGCCCCTCGGCGCCACGGTCCTCACTGACGGTCAGCTCCAGGGCGGGCCACCACCGAGCCCACAGCCGGGGGTCGGCGAGACGCCGTGCCACGTCGGCGGGCGAGGCGACCACGAACGTCTCGTCATGCAGGTCGATCATGGGCGGGCGCACGTCCGCAGCCTAGACAGCAGCGGCTGATCGTGTGATCGGCGGTGACATACGGCACACTTTGCCGTGTGAGCGTCTGGTCATCCGATTCTGCCGTGCAGCGGCACTGGCGAGGAGTCGCCGTCGCCCGGCCCGGAATGCTGGCGCTGGTCATCGCGCTCACCGGCTCGGCGCGCGGGCTCGTCACCGACTGGTGGTGGCTCGGCGCACTCACGCTCGTCGCGGTCGCCGCCTCGGTGGCCGAGCGGA
>DATCVR010000061.1:0-3627 GCA_036566745.1 Jiangellaceae bacterium
GCTGCCGTGGAAGGAGCTCGGCGCCGACATCGTGCTCGAGTCCACCGGCATCTTCACCGACGCCACCAAGGCCAAGGCCCACATCGACGGCGGCGCCCAGAAGGTCATCATCTCCGCGCCGGCGAAGAACGAGGACGTCACGCTGGTCCTGGGTGTCAACGACGACGCCTATGACGCGGCGTCGCACGCGATCATCTCCAACGCCTCGTGCACCACGAACTGTCTCGCGCCGATGGCCAAGGTGCTCAACGACACGTTCGGCATCGAGCGCGGCTTCATGCTCACGGTGCACGCCTACACCGCCGACCAGAACCTCCAGGACGGTCCGCACAAGGACCTGCGCCGGGCCCGCGCGGCGGCGGCGAACGTGGTGCCCACCAGCTCCGGCGCGGCCAAGTCGATCGGCCTGGTGCTGCCCGAGCTCAAGGGCAAGCTCGACGGCTTCGCGATGCGCACCCCGATCCCGACGGGTTCGGCCACCGACCTCACCGTGACGCTGTCCCGCGAGACGACGGTCGACGAGGTCAACGCGGCGTTCAAGGCCGCCGCCGAGGGCCCGCTGGGTGCCTACCTGCGCTACACCGAGGACGAGATCGTGTCCTCCGACATCGTCACCGACCCCGCCTCGTGCATCTTCGACGCCGGGCTCACCCGCGTCATCGGCGACCAGGTCAAGATCGTCGGCTGGTACGACAACGAGTGGGGCTACTCCAACCGCCTCGTCGACCTCGTGCGTTTCGTGGGCGCCAGCCTGTGAGCGGATCCCTGCGTACGATCGACCGACTGGGCGATCTCCGCGGCAAGCGGGTCCTGGTCCGCTCGGACCTGAACGTCCCGCTCGACGGCACCACCATCACCGACGACGGCCGGGTGCGCGCCTCCGTGCCGACCATCCAGGAGCTGGCTGCCGCCGGCGCCCGGGTGGTCGTCGTGGCGCACCTCGGCCGGCCGAAGGGCGTGCCCGACCCCGCGTACTCGCTGGCCCCGGTGGCCACCCGCCTGGCCGAGCTGCTCAGTGCCCCGGTCGCCTTCGCCACCGACACGGTCGGCGAGAGCGCCCGGGCCACGGTCGAGGGGCTGGCCGACGGCGAGGTCGCGCTGCTCGAGAACCTCCGCTTCGACCCGCGCGAGACCAGCAAGGACGACGCCGAGCGTGGCGCGTTCGCGGATGCCCTGGCTGAGCTCGCCGACGCGTTCGTCTCGGACGGGTTCGGCGTCCTCCACCGCAAGCAGGCCAGCGTGTTCGACGTCGCCCAGCGGCTTCCGCGCGCGGCCGGCGGGCTCGTCCTGGCCGAGGTCGAGGCGTTCTCGAAGGTCCTCGACAACCCCGAGCGGCCCTACGTGGTCGTGCTCGGCGGCTCCAAGGTCTCCGACAAGCTCGGCGTCATCGACAACCTCATCGGCACCGTCGATCGTCTGCTCATCGGTGGCGGGATGGCGTTCACCTTCCTCAAGGCCCAGGGCTACGAGGTGGGCGGGTCGCTGCTCGAGGCCGACCAGCTCGACACGGTCAAGGGCTACCTCGAGCAGGCGGCGGCCAAGGGCGTCGAGCTCGTGCTGCCGGTCGACGTCGTCGTCGCGGCGGACATCAGCGCCGACGCCGACACCAGCGTGGTCGCGGCCTCGGCCATCCCGGCCGACCAGAAGGGCCTCGACATCGGCCCGGCCACGGTCGAGCTGTTCCGAGGCAAGCTGGTCGACGCTCGCACGGTCGTCTGGAACGGCCCCATGGGCGTGTTCGAGCTGGCTCCCTTCGCCGAGGGCACCCGGCAGGTCGCCGAGGCGGTCTCCGCCGTCGAAGGCACGAGCGTGGTCGGTGGTGGCGACTCCGCCGCTGCGGTCCGCCAGCTGGGCCTCGACGAGTCCGCGTTCACCCACATCTCCACCGGGGGCGGGGCCTCCCTCGAGCTGCTCGAGGGCAAGACCCTTCCCGGCCTCGCCGTGCTGGAGGACTGAGGACGTCATGGCGAAGAAGACCCGCCGGCCGCTGATGGCCGGCAACTGGAAGATGAACCTCAACCACTTCGAGGCCATCGCGACGGTGCAGAAGCTCGCCTTCTCCTTCGACGCCGACGACCTCGAGAAGGTCGAGGTGGCCGTGCTGCCGCCGTTCACCGACCTCCGGACGGTGCAGACGCTCGTCGACGGCGACAAGATCAACATCACGTTCGGCGGGCAGGACCTCTCGGTCCACGACTCCGGCGCCTACACCGGCGAGATCTCCGGGGCGTTCCTGGCCAAGCTCCAGTGCACGTACGTCGTGGTGGGTCACTCCGAGCGCCGGCAGTACCACGCCGAGACGGATGACGTCGTGAACGCCAAGGTCAAGGCCGCGTTGCGCTTCGAGCTCACGCCGATCCTGTGCGTGGGCGAGGGCCTCGAGGTGCGACAGGCGGGCGAGCATGTGGCCCACACACTGGCGCAGCTCGATCACGCGCTCGACGGCATCACCGCCGAGCAGGCCGCGACGATCGTGGTGGCGTACGAGCCGGTGTGGGCCATCGGCACCGGCGAGGTCGCCACCCCGGAGGACGCCCAGGAACTCGCCGCGGCGATCCGCGCCAGGCTGGGCGAGCTGTTCTCCGCCGAGGTCGCCGACGCCGTACGCATCCTGTACGGAGGCTCGGTCAAGGCGGCCAACGTCGGCCCGATCATGGACCAGGCCGACGTCGACGGTGCGCTCGTCGGCGGCGCCAGCCTCGACCCCGTGGAGTTCGCGGCGATCTGCCGCTATCACCGGGCCGCTTGACCCTAACGGCGGTCTCGGGGGCGATCCACGGCTCGTCCCCGAGACCATCGCGCCCATGATCCGACAACTCCTGGCTGACGACACACCGCACCTGAGCGATGGGATGAGGGCAGCATGAGCGAAGTCCAATTCCGCCTCGCCGAGTCCGCTGAACTCCCCGCGGTCGCGGATCTGCGCTGGCGCTGGCTGATCGAAGGCGGCGACGAGCCCGCAGGTGGCCCCGAGTCCTTTCGGCGGGACTTCGTAGCATGGGCGCAGGCGGCCGAGGCCCATCGATGCGTCGTGGCGGTGCGAGACTCGGTGGTCATCGGCATGGCCTGGCTGGCGGTGATGGCGCGCGTCCCCACACCGCAGATCCTGGATCGCTCGGTCGGCGATGTCCAAAGTGTCTACATCGTTCCCGAGGAGCGCGGCGGCGGGCTCGGCGGTCAACTCATCGAAGGCGTTCTCGCTCTCGCCGACGAGCTCGGCCTCGAACGCGTGACGGTGCACTCGACCACGCGTGCGGTGTCAGCGTACTGGCGCGCCGGATTCACCGAGTCGCACCGACTGCTGCAGTTCGAACCTGAGCTGCCACCCGAGCGGCGGCCCCCAGGCCACTAGAGTCCGTGGCCACCCCCAAGAGGCACGGCCTGCCCAGCCAGATCGGGCGACGGCTGGTCGAACCCCGGCTGAGAAGCAGGTACCCTGGCGTGTGCGCGTGTTCGCGCCCACGCACCAAACTCGGAAGGACATGGCTGAAGCACCGTGAAGCTCGCATTCTCGATTGTCTTGGTCATCACCAGCCTGCTGCTGATCCTCATGGTGCTCTTGCACAAGGGCAAGGGCGGCGGGCTGTCCGACATGTTCGGCGGGGGAGTGTCCTCGTCGCTGGGTGG
>DATCVR010000062.1:0-11765 GCA_036566745.1 Jiangellaceae bacterium
GACACCCTCGTCAAGCTCATGACCGACGGCATCCTGCTCGCCGAGATCGGCCAGGACCGGATGCTGCGCCGCTACGACACGCTCATCATCGACGAGGCCCACGAGCGCAGCCTCAACATCGACTTCATCCTGGGCTACCTCAAGCAGCTCCTCCCGCGCCGGCCCGACCTCAAGGTGATCATCACTTCGGCGACCATCGACCCGGCCCGCTTCGCCCGCCACTTCGACGCGCCCGTGGTCGAGGTCTCCGGCCGCACGTATCCCGTCGAGGTGCGCTACCAGCCGCCGGACGAGGACACCGACCAGGTCCAGGCGATCGTCGAAGCCGTCGACGAGCTGGCCCTCGAACCCCCCGGCGACGTGCTGGTCTTCCTCAGCGGCGAGCGCGAGATCCGCGACACCGCCGAGGCGTTGCGCCGCCACCACCAGCACAGCCCGCGCCCACCGGAGGTGCTCCCGCTCTACGCCCGGCTCTCCGCCGCCGAGCAGCACCGCGTGTTCGCCGAGCACGGCGGCCGCCGGATCGTGCTGGCCACCAACGTCGCCGAGACCTCCCTGACCGTCCCCGGCATCCGCTACGTCGTCGATCCGGGCACCGCGCGCATCTCCCGCTACAGCCACCGCACCAAGGTCCAGCGGCTGCCGATCGAGCCGATCTCGCAGGCGTCGGCGCGGCAGCGGGCGGGGCGCTGTGGCCGCGTGGCCGAGGGCATCTGCATCCGGCTCTACGCCGAGGACGACTTCGAGGGTCGGCCCACGTTCACCGACCCCGAGATCCTGCGGACCAACCTGGCCTCGGTCATCCTGCAGATGACCTCGCTGGGGCTGGGTGACGTGGGCGCGTTCCCGTTCCTCGACCCGCCGGATCGGCGCAGCGTGGCCGACGGCGTCAACCTCCTGCTCGAGCTCGGCGCGATCGAGACCGCCGCCGGCGACGGGAAACGCCGGCTGACCTCCACCGGACGCGCGCTCGCGCAGCTGCCCATCGACCCGCGGCTGGCCCGCATGGTCATCGAGGCCGACCGGCAGGGCTGCCTGCGCGAGGTGCTCGTCATCGCCGCCGCGCTGTCCATCCAGGACCCGCGCGAGCGTCCGGCCGACCATCAACAGGCCGCCGACGAGTCCCATGCGCGCTTCGCCGACCCCACATCGGACTTCCTGACCTACCTGAATCTCTGGCGCTACCTGCGCGAACAGCAGAAGGAGCTGTCGTCGAGCCGGTTCCGGCGGATGTGCCGCGCGGAGTTCCTCAACTACCTGCGGGTCCGCGAGTGGCAGGACCTCGAAGCCCAGCTGCGCTCCCTGCTTCGCCCCTTGCAGCTCACCATGAACAGCACCGACGGCAAGGCAGACGACATCCACCGGGCGATGCTCGCCGGGCTGCTGGCGCACATCGGGGTCAAGGACGGCTCGACCAACGAGTACCAAGGCGCCCGTGGTGCCCGGTTCGCGGTCTTCCCCGGTTCGGCGCTGTTCAAGAAGCCGCCGCAGTGGGTCATGTCGGCCGAGCTCGTCGAGACCTCGCGGCTGTGGGCCCGGGTCAACGCCCGCATCGACCCGGCCTGGGCCGAGCCGCTCGCCGAGCATCTCGTCAAGCGGACCTACAGCGAGCCGCACTGGGAACAGCGGGCCGGCGCGGTCATGGCCCTCGAACGGGTGATGCTCTACGGCGTCACCATCGTCAGCGGCAAGGTCCCCTACGCGCGGGTCGACCCCGAGGTCGCCCGCGACCTGTTCATCCGGCACGCGCTCGTCGAGGGCGACTGGCGGACACACCACCGCTTCTTCCACGACAACCGCGCGTTGCTGGAGGACGTCGAGGACCTCGAGCACCGGGCCAGGCGCCGCGACATCCTGGTCGACGACGAAGCCCTGGTCGAGTTCTACGACCAGCGCATCCCCGCCGACGTCGTCTCGGCCCGCCACTTCGACGCCTGGTGGAAGAAGGCGAGCCGCGACGATCCAGGTCTGCTCGACTTCTCGACGTCGCTGCTGATCAACGACGACGCCGGCGACGTCAGCGCCGAGGCGTACCCCGACACGTGGAGGTCCGGCGAGCTCGACCTGAAGCTGACGTACCAGTTCGAGCCCGGCACCAGCGCCGACGGCGTCACCGTCGAGATTCCGTTGCCGCAGCTCAACCAGGTCGAGGCCGACGAGTTCGACTGGCAGGTCCCCGGCCTGCGAGCCGACCTCGTCACCGCGCTGATCAAGTCGCTGCCCAAGCCGGTCCGGCGGAACTTCGTCCCGGCCGCCGACACCGCCCGCGCCGTCCTCGATCACCTGGCCCCGGGCACCGAGCCCCTGACCGCCGCGCTCGGCCGGCAGCTCACCCGGCTGCGCGGCGTGCCGATCCCGCCCGACGCCTGGGACTGGAGCAAGGTCCCGACCCACCTCACGATGACGTTCCGCGTGGTCGACGAGACCGGCCTCGGGGTGGCCGAGGGCAAGAGCCTGACGGCGCTCAAGCAGCACCTGCGCGCCCAGATGCGCACGACGATGGCGGCTGCCGCATCGAGCATCGAGACCACCGGGCTCACGTCCTGGACGATCGGCTCGCTGGCCCGCACCTTCGAGACCCACCGCAGCGGCCACGTCGTCACCGGCTATCCGGCCCTGGTCGACGAGGGCGACAGCGCAGGGGTGCGGGTCTTCGACACCGAGGCCGAGCAGGACGCCGCGATGTGGGCCGGGGTTCGGCGGCTGCTGTTGCTGGCCGTCCCGTCACCCGTGGCCTTCGTCCAGCGTCACCTCACGAACCAGAGCAAGCTGGTGCTCAGCCAGAACCCCGACGGCAGCGTCGCCGATCTGGTCGAGGACTGCACGGTCTGCGCGGCGGACGCGCTCATCGCCGCCGCGGGCGGTCCGCCCTGGGACGAGGACGGTTTTCAGCGGCTGCACGACGTCGTCCGGGCCGAACTCATCGAGACGGTGTTCAGCGTGGTCACCGAGGTCGAGAAGGTCCTGACGATCGCCCACCGGGTGGCGACGTCGCTGCGGGGCACGAGCAGCCTGGCTCTGGCGCCTTCGCTGGTCGACGCCAAGGCGCACCTTGCGGCGCTGGTCGGCCCGGGTTTCGTCACCGCCACCGGCCGCGCCCGCCTGGGTGACCTGGCCCGCTACGTCCGGGCGATCGAGCGGCGGCTGGAGAAGCTGCCGACCAGCCCGCAGCGTGACCGCACCAACATGGCCACGGTCGAGCGCGTGCAACAGGCCTACCGCGAGGCCCGGGTCGGCGGCGACATCCGCTGGATGATCGAGGAGCTGCGGGTCAGCCTGTTCGCCCAGGAGTTGGGGACCGCGTACCCGGTGTCGGAGAAGCGGATCCTGCGCGCGATCGACACCGCCCCGGCCTGACCGCCCGGCCGGAGCGACCACGACGCGGACACGACCTCGGCGAACCGCCTGAGCCCACCTACGATGGCTCTCACCAGCGGTTCGGCGAGCGGCGACGACGCCGACCGCCGAGGAGAGAGGGAACCCGGTGCGATTCCGGGGCTGCCCCCGCAGCGGTGTACGGGAACGACCGCCGTCAACGGCACTGGGCATCATCGGCCTGGGAAGCGACGGCCAGTAGGCGGGCATCATCTGCCCCCGCCCGTGAGCCCGAAGACCTGCCGTCGGTCGTGGTCGCCGCCGGCGATCACGCGTCCAGCGAGCTCGCGAGGAGAGAGCTTGTGACACCTTCCCCTGCGCCCATCGGCGCCACCGTTCTCGGCTACCCGCGCATCGGTCCCGATCGCGAACTCAAGCACGCGCTCGAGTCCTACTGGGCCGGGCACATCGACCGCACCGAACTCGACCGGGTCGGCGCCGACCTGCGGCTCGCCACCTGGCGCCGGCTCGACGCGCTCGGCCTCGACTCCGTCCCGTCCAACACGTTCTCGTACTACGACCAGGTGCTCGACGCCGCCGTGCTGGTGGGCGCCGTGCCGGAGCGCTTCGCGGCGACCGGCGACGAGCTGGCCACCTACTTCGCGATGGCCCGCGGCGCCGAAGGTCTGGCTCCGCTGGAGCTGACGAAGTGGTTCGACACCAACTACCACTACCTCGTCCCCGAGATCGGCCCGGACACCACGCTGCGGCTGGCCGGCGCGAAGCCGCTGGCCGAGTACCGCGAGGCCCGGGCCGCCGGCATCACGACCCGGCCGGTGGTGATCGGGCCGGTCAGCCTGCTGCTGCTGTCCAAGCCGCCGGCCGGCCACGAGAGCTTCGCCCCGCTCGACCGCCTCGACGACCTGGTGGAGGTGTACGCGGAGCTGCTCGGCGGGCTGGCCGCCGAGGGTGTCGCGTGGGTGCAGCTCGACGAGCCCTGCTTCGTCGCCGACCGCAGCGACGAGGAGCTCGACGCCCTGCGCCGGGCCTACGAGAGGCTGGGCGCGGCGACCGATCGTCCGGCGATCCTCGTCGCGTCCTACTTCGGCGCGCTCGGGCCCGCGCTGCCGGTGCTGGCCGCCACGCCGGTCGAGGCGATCGCGGTCGACCTCGTGGCGGGCGACCTGGCGTCCGGCGGGGCTGGTGACGGCGCCACCGCCCTGGGCGACCTGGCCGGCGTTCCGGGCCTGTCCACCACCACGCTCGTCGCTGGGGTCGTCGACGGTCGCAACATCTGGCGAGCCGACCTCGACCGCGCCCTCGGCCGGCTCGAGGCGCTCGACGCCGCGCTCGGCGACGTCGCGGTGAGCACCTCGTGTTCGCTCCTCCACGTCCCGTACGACGTCGACGTCGAGACCGGCCTCGACCCACGGCTGCGGTCCTGGCTGGCCTTCGCCGACCAGAAGGTCACCGAGGTCGTGACCCTGGCGAAGGGGCTGCGCGACGGCCGC
Source organism: Jiangellaceae bacterium (assembly GCA_036566745.1). Lineage (GTDB taxonomy): Bacteria > Actinomycetota > Actinomycetes > Jiangellales > Jiangellaceae > DATCVR01. The sequence continues at coordinate 4,827 of DATCVR010000062.1, forward strand.
GACGCCGTCGCCGACCTGGTCAGCGCCGCGGGTGAGGCCCGCGCCGATCGCTCCGGCGACCCCGGCGTCCGCGACGAGCAGGTGCGAGCCCGCCTGGCCGCGGTTGGCGAGGACGACCTCCGCAGGTCGCCGTACGAGCAACGGGCCGTTCAGCAGGCGGCGCGCCTGGACCTGCCCGCCCTCCCCACCACGACCATCGGCTCGTTCCCGCAGACCGACGACGTCCGGGCGGCCCGCGCGGCCCATCGTGCCGGGCGGATCGACGCCGACGAGTACACCGCGCGCATGCAGGCCGAGGTCGAGCGGGTGATCCGCCTGCAGGAGAAGCTCGGCCTCGACGTCCTGGTGCACGGCGAGCCCGAGCGCAACGACATGGTCCAGTACTTCGCCGAGCAGCTCGCGGGCTTCGCCACCACACGCAGCGGCTGGGTGCAGTCGTACGGCTCGCGCTGCGTCCGGCCGCCCATCCTGTTCGGCGACGTCAGCCGGCCCGACCCGATCACCGTCGCATGGGCCACCTACGCCCAGGGCCTCACCGACCGGCCGGTCAAGGGCATGCTGACCGGCCCGGTGACGATCCTGGCGTGGTCGTTCGTCCGCGACGACCAGCCGCTCGGCGACACGGCCGGCCAGATCGCCCTCGCGATCCGCCACGAGGCCGTCGACCTCGAGGCTGCGGGCATCGGCATCGTGCAGGTCGACGAGCCTGCGCTACGGGAGCTGTTGCCGCTGCGGGCCGCCGACCAGCCGGCCTACCTGCGGTGGTCGGTCGAGGCGTTCCGGCTCGCCACGTCCGGCGTCGCCGATGCCACCCAGGTCCACACCCACCTCTGCTACTCGGAGTTCGCCGAGGTGGTCGAGGCGATCGACGCCCTCGACGCCGACGTCACGAGCATCGAGGCCGCGCGTTCGGCCATGGAGATCGTGGACGACATCGCGGCATCGGGGTTCGCGCGAGGCATCGGGCCGGGTGTCTACGACATCCACTCTCCCCGGGTGCCCGACGCCGACGAGATCGTCGGCCTCCTCGAGCGGGCGTTGGAGGTCATCCCCGGCGACCGGCTCTGGGTCAACCCCGACTGCGGCCTGAAGACCAGGCGGTACGAGCAGGTCGAGCCCGCGCTCACCGCACTGGCCGAGGCCGCTCGCCGGCTGCGCTGACCTCGGGTCGGACCATCGTCAGGGGTTGCGGCGCCGGTTGCGGCGTCCGCGGGTGCCGCAACCCCTGACGATCATGGACAGAAGCGGGGTCCGGCCCCTCCTCGGTAGGCTGGGGCCCGATGAATGAGTTCACGCCTGCCCTCTGGCCTGCACCGACCGCCTCCGACGCCGTGCGCGCCACCGTCGCGTTGCCCGGCTCCAAGTCGATGACCAACCGCGCGCTCGTCCTCGCCGCTCTGGCGACCGGACCGTCCACGTTGCGCGCCCCCCTCGTGGCCCGCGACACCACTCTGATGGCCGCAGCGCTGCGTGCCCTGGGCGCCACCATCGACGACGCCGGCCACGACGGCGCCACCTGGACGGTCACCCCCGCACCCATCCGCGGCGGCGGCCACATCGACTGCGGGCTGGCCGGCACCGTCATGCGCTTCGTCCCCCCGGTGGCGGCGCTCGCCGACGGGCTGGTCACCTTCGACGGCGACCCCTACGCGCGGATGCGCCCGATGGGCATCGTCATCGACGCGCTGCGTGAGCTCGGCGCCGACATCGACGACGCCGGGCGCGGCACGCTCCCCTTCGCCGTCCGGGGCACGGGCACGCTGCCCGGCGGCACCGTCACGGTCGACGCCTCGGGCTCGTCCCAGTTCGTCAGCTGCCTGCTGCTCACGGGCGCCCGCTACGACAAGGGCCTGACCATCCACCACGTCGGTCCCCCCGTGCCGTCCATGCCCCACATCGAGATGACGCTGGCGATGGTCCGGGCCCGCGGCGTGGTCGTCGACGACTCCGAGGCCGACACCTGGCGGGTCGAGCCCGGGCCCATCGCCCCGGCCGACGTCGTCGTCGAGCCCGACCTCTCCAACGCCGCTCCGTTCCTGGCCGCGGCTCTCGTCACCGGTGGCGAGGTCCGCATCCCCCACTGGCCCGCCGCCACCACCCAGCCGGGCAACGCGCTGCGCGACCTCCTGACCGCCATGGGTGGCGAATGCCGGCTCGACCCGGAGGGGCTCACCGTGCGCGGCACCGGCGCCGTCCACGGTCTCGACGCCGACCTCCACGACGTGAGCGAGCTCACGCCGGTCCTCGCCGCCCTAGCCGCCCTCGCCGACACCCCGTCCCACCTGCGCGGAGTCGCCCACATCCGGGGCCACGAGACCGACCGCATCCAGGCGCTGGCCACCGAGCTCAACGCCCTCGGCGGCGACGTCAGCGAGACCGACGACGGCCTCGTGATCCGCCCGGCCGCCCTCCACGCCGGCGTGTTCCACACCTACGCCGATCACCGGATGGCCCAGGCCGGCGCGGTCCTCGGGCTGGCCACCCCCGGCATCGAGGTCGAGGACATCGCCACCACGTCCAAGACGCTCCCCGACTTCCCCGGGCTGTGGGAGGCCATGCTCGGCCGGGAGCACGTGGCGTGATGAGCCGGCGGTCCGTGACGACGTACGACGAGAGCGACGTCCGGATCCGCCCCGGCCGCGGCACCCGCCCGCGGAGCAAGATCCGCCCCAAGCACGCCGACGCCGAGCCGGCCATGGTCATCGCGGTCGACCGCGGTCGCTTCACCTGCCTGATGAGCGACGACGAGCGCCTGGTCACCGCCATGCGGGCGCGCGAGCTCGGACGTAAGGCGGTGGTCGTCGGCGACCGCGTCGGGATCGTGGGCGACGTCTCCGGACAGGTCGGCAGCCTGGCCCGAATCGTGCGGGTCGAGCGCCGCGCCACCGTGCTGCGCCGCACCGCCGACGACGACGATCCGGTCGAGCGGGTCATCGTGGCCAACGCCGAGCAGCTCATGGTCGTCACCGCCGTGGCCGACCCCGAGCCCCGCCCGCGGCTGATCGACCGGTGCCTGGTCGCGGCGTTCGACGCGGGCCTCGAGCCGGTGCTGTGCATCACGAAGTCCGACCTCGCCGACCCGAGCGACCTCCTCGCCGCCTACGAGCCGCTCGACGTCCCGATCATCGTCACCGGCCAGCATCTCGACGATCCGCTCGACGTCCACGTACTCGCCGAACGCCTCCACGACCGCGTCACCGTCCTGGTCGGGCATTCCGGGGTCGGCAAGTCCACGCTGGTCAACGCGCTGGTTCCGGGCGCCGATCGGGCCATCGGGCACGTCAACGAGGTCACCGGCCGGGGCCGCCACACCTCCACCAGCGCCGTCGCGCTGCGCCTGCCGAGCGGCGGATGGGTGGTCGACACCCCCGGGATCCGCTCGTTCGGCCTGGCCCACGTCGACCCCGACCAGGTGATCCGCGCGTTCCCCGATCTCCAGGCCCAGACCGCCGACTGCCCTCGCGGCTGCACCCACGCCGCCACCGAACCCGAGTGCGCCCTGGACGACGCCGCTCGCGACGGCCGGGTTCCGGCGGTGCGCGTCGACTCCTTCCGACGCCTGCTCGCCAGCCGCGACCGCCAGGCCGGCGACTGACCGGTTTCGACCTTGTGGAGGGATATCCACCCCTCACGTCGCACGATGGGGTGAACAACCCTCCAGAAGGCGGTGCCGGCAGGCCCGGAGCGGGGCGTCAGACGTGTAGGTTGACGGGTCGTGGCCCATGACGACGATCTCCGGTTCGCGCACGTCCTCGCCGACGACGCCGACTCCCAGACGACCGCCCGGTTCAAGGCGGCTGACCTGCGGATCGACACCAAGGCCGACAGCACGTTCGTCACCGACGCCGACCGCGCCACCGAAGAGGCGATCCGGCGCACGCTGTCCCGGGCGCGCCCGCGCGACTCCATCGTCGGCGAGGAGTTCGGCTCGGAGGGTTACTCCTCGCGCCGGTGGGTCATCGACCCCATCGACGGCACCAACAACTACCTCCGCGGCGTCCCGGTCTGGGCCACCCTGATCGGGCTCATGGTCGACGACGAGGTGGTCGCCGGGGTCGTCTCTGCTCCCGCACTCGGCCGTCGCTGGTGGGCGGCTCGTGGCACCGGCGCCTGGACCGGACGTTCACTCGCCTCGGCCCGCCGGTGCCACGTCTCCGACGTCGCCGACATCGAGCAGGCGTCGCTGTCGTACTCCGAGCTCGACGGCTGGGAGGAGCGGGGCCTGCTGCCGACGTTTCTCGACCTCTCCCGGGCCTGCTGGCGCACCCGCGCCTACGGCGACTTCTGGTCGTACATGCTGGTCGCCGACGGCGCGGTCGACATCGCCACCGAACCCGAGCTGGCCCTGCACGATATGGCCGCGCTCGCGGTGATCGTCGACGAGGCCGGCGGCAAGTTCACCGACCTCACCGGCAAGCCCGGCCCCAACGGCGGGAACGCCCTCGCCACCAACGGCCGCCTCCACGACGACGTCCTCGCCCGGCTCGCCGCGCGCTAGCTCCTGTGGGGTTCGTGGTGGGACGTCCCGGCTCTCGGGCTGGACGAGCGGACGGGTTTCCGCGAGCTGTGCGGATGCCACTACCGCGCCGCCGATTGAGCTCAGCGTTCGGCGCGTGCCAGCTCACTGGCGTCGCCAGGCTCTACGGCCGTGTCGGCCGCGTCCGGCTCTCCGGGCGCCGCGCCGACGAGGCGGACGTCGCGCAGGAGCACGGCCACCAGGATCGACCCGACGACCAGCGTGACCGCTCCGGCCAGGGCCGCCGTGGTCAGCCCCTGGGTGAACGCCCGGTCGGCCGCGTCGAGCAGTGCGCTCCCGAGGTCTCCCGGTAGCCCGGACGCGACGGCCTCGGCGCCGCCACGGGTCTCGCGGGCCACCTCTGCGGCCGCCTCAGGCACCCCGGCCGGCACCGCGTCGCCCATGAGGTGGCGGTAGATCGCGACGCCGAAGCTGCCCAGGACGGCGATGCCCAGGGCTCCGCCGAACTCGTTGGCCGTCTCGGACAGCGCCGATGCCGCACCGGCTCGCTGTGCAGGAGCCGTCGACATCACCATGTCCGTCGCCAGCGCCGACACCATGCCCATCCCGAGCGTCATCACCGACAGCCCGGTGATCAGCACCGCCAGGTCGTGACCACCGCCGACCTGGGCGGTGGTCCCGAAACCCGTAGCGGCGATGGCGAGACCCGCGCCCACCACGTACGCCGGACGCGTCCGCCGGGCCAGCATGGTCGCCGCCGTGATGCCGATCGACAGGGTGACCATGCCGGGCAACGTCCACAGCGCGGCGACGAACGGGCGCAGCCCCAGGACCAGCTGGAGGTACTGCGCGCTGAACAGCGAGGTCCCCATGAGCGCGAAGCTGGTGATCATCGTCGCGGTGATCGACACGCTGAAGCTGCGGTGTCCGAAGAGGGTGACGTCGATCATCGGGTCGGCGAGGCGGCGCTGGCGGCGGACGAACACCACGCCCATGAGCAGGCCGGTCATGACGCTCAGCACCGCGACCGGATCGACCTGCAAGTCCTCGGCGAGCCGCTTCAGTCCGTAGATCACGGGCAGCACGGCCGCGAGCGACAGCACGGCGCTGACCAGGTCGAACCGCCCGACCTTCGGGTCACGGAACTCCGGCAGCAGGAGCGGGGCGAGCACCAGCAGCAGCACCATGACGGGCACGTTGAGCATGAACGCCGAGCCCCACCAGAAGTGCTCGAGCATCAGCCCACCCACCACCGGTCCGAGGAACGCTCCCCCGGCGAATCCGGCGGTCCAGACCCCGATCGCGGTGCGACGCTGGGACGGCTCGTGGAACATGTTGCGGATCAGCGACAGGGTCGAGGGGGCCAGCGTCGCCCCGCCGAGGCCCATGAGCGCTCGTGCCGCGATGAGCATCTCGGGGCTGGTCGAATAGGCGGCCACCACCGAGGCCAGGCCGAACGCGGCGGCCCCGAACATCAGCAGCGTGCGCCGACCGATGCGGTCGCCGAGCGTGCCCATGGTGATCAGCAGCCCGGCCATCATGAATCCGTAGACATCCATGATCCACAACTGCTGGGTGGCCGTGGGTTCCAGGTCGGCGCTGAGGAACGGCAGCGCGAAGAACAGGATCGACAGGTCCATGGCCACGAGCAGGCCGGGCAGCACCAGAGCGGCCAGGCCGGTCCACTCACGGCGGCCCGCTCTCTTCAAGGTCTCGGTCATGCCCGGACTATACATACGTTTAATACGTGCGTCTATGACGGATGTATGAATCCTCGGCTAGGCTGTGGCTATGAGTCACCGCGAGGACCTGCTCGACGCCGCCAAACGCCTGCTCTACGAGAAGGGCTACTCGCGTATCACCGCGCGCGACCTGGTCACCGCCTCGGGGACCAACCTGGCCTCGATCGGCTACCACTACGGCTCCAAGGACGCGCTGCTGCAGGCGGCGATCCTGGCCACGTTCGACGACTGGGACGCCGAGCTCGTGCAGGCGGCCAAGGCCGTGCACGGCAGCGGGGGAACCGAACGCCTCGGCACCTACCTCGTCGCGCTGATGGAGATCTTCCAGCGTCACCGGCCGATGATCGCCGCCAGCACGGAGGCGCTGGCCCAGGCCGAGCACCTACCTGAGGTGCGCGAACAGCTGGCCGAAGGCTTTCAGAACGGACGCAGCGGGCTGGCCGCACTGTTCCTGGGCGTCCCGGAGGATCAGCTGGACGACACCACCGTCCGCACTGCCGGATCGTTCCTGATGGCGCTGGTGAACGGCCTGGCCCTGCAGTGGCTGATCGACCCGGACCGGGCGCCGTCGGGTGCGGACATGGCCGCCGGACTCGCCGCAGTCCTCGGCCTCGCTCCGCGCCCGGATACCGGCGGGGACAGCGACACCAGCGACAGCTGACCTGCCGCGATCAGCCGTGCGACATGGCCCCGGGCGAGGCGGGTGGCCCGGCGTCGCCG
>DATCVR010000063.1:0-3232 GCA_036566745.1 Jiangellaceae bacterium
TCAGGGGCTTCACAGGTCCGGAATGGTGTTCTTGTCGCCACTCTTCGGCACAACTCTGGAGCACTCCGTGGCGACGTTCCTCTACCGGCTCGGCCGGTTCTCGTATCGACGGCGCTGGGTCGTCCTGCTGAGCTGGCTGGCGCTCTTCGTGCTGGCCGGAGTCGGCGCGGCGACCCTGTCGGGGACGACCTCCGACTCCTTCTCCATCCCCGACACCGAGTCGCAGGAAGCCTTCGACCTGCTGGCCGAGCGGTTCCCCGAGGCCGAGGCCGACGGCGCGTCGGCCCGCGTCGTCTTCGCCGCCCCCGAGGGTGAGTCGCTCACCGACCCCGACAACCAGGCCCACATCGCCGACGTCATCGCCGAGGTGACCGCCTCCGAGCAGGTCGCCCAGGTGGGCGACCCGTTCCAGACCGGCACCGTCTCGCCCGACGGTCAGGTCGCGTTCGCGCAGGTCACCTACGACGTCCCGTTCGCCGACCTGACCGACGCGTCCAAGGACGACCTCGCCGAGGCGGCCGAAGCCGGACGCGACAACGGGCTGACCGTCGAGCTCGGTGGCGAAGCCGTCCAGCAGACCGGGCCGGAGGGCGCGTCGTCCGAGGCCATCGGACTCGCGGTCGCCGCCGTCGTGCTGGTCGTGACGTTCGGCTCGCTGATTGCCGCCGGGCTGCCCCTGCTGACGGCCATCGTCGGCATCGGCATCGGGATCTCCGCCATCACCACGGCCACCGGATTCATCGACATCGGTTCGAACACCTCCACGCTGGCCATGATGCTCGGCCTGGCGGTGGCCATCGACTATGCGCTGTTCATCGTGTCGCGCTACCGGCACGAGCTGACCAAGGGTGGCGACGGCGAGGAGGCTGCCGGCCGAGCCGTCGGAACCGCCGGCTCGGCGGTGGTGTTCGCCGGGCTGACCGTGATGATCGCGCTGTCCGGCCTGGGGGTGGTGGGCATCCCGATGCTCACCGAGATGGGCCTGGCTGCGGCATTCACCGTGGGCATCTCCGTGCTCATCGCCCTGACGCTGCTGCCCGCGCTGCTCGGGTTCGCCAAGCACCGCATCCTGGGCGGGCGCATCCCGGGGCTGCGGGCCCGCGACCCGGAGGCCGCAGGCGCCAAGCCGGGCATCGGGGCTCGCTGGGCCGGGTTCGTCACGCGCCGCCCGGCCATGGTGCTCGTGGTCGCGATCCTGGGCCTGGTGGGACTCGCGGCTCCGGTGACCGACCTCCACCTGGGCCTGCCCGACGAGGGCTCCATGGGGCCCGACACCACCCAGCGCAAGGCCTACGACCTCATCTCCGAAGGCTTCGGACCGGGCTTCAACGGTCCACTGATGGTGGTGGTCGACGGCGCCGAGGCGGCCGACACCCAGGGCGCGGCGGAGCAGGTCGCGTCCACGATCGACGGGCTCGACGGGGTGGCCTCGGTGTCGCCGCCGATGCTCAACCAGGCCGGCGACGCAGCGATGCTCAACGTCGTCCCCGAGGGCTCGCCGAGCAGCGTCGAGACCGAGAACCTGGTGGCGGACATCCGCGACGCGAGCACCGGCGTCGAGTTCGACACCGGAACGGCGGTGGCCGTCACCGGGACCACCGCGATCAACATCGACTTCTCGGAGAAGATGGCCGACGCGCTCGTGCCCTACCTCGCCGTGGTGGTTGGCCTCTCGCTCCTGCTGCTGATGCTGGTGTTCCGCTCGATCCTGGTCCCGATCAAGGCCGCGCTGGGATTCCTGCTCACCATGGGTGCGACGTTCGGTGTGCTCGTCGCGATCTTCCAGTGGGGATGGCTCAACGACCTGCTGGGCGTCGAACAGACCGGGCCGATCATCAGCATGCTGCCGATCTTCCTGATCGGGGTGGTGTTCGGACTTGCGATGGACTACCAGGTGTTCCTGGTCACCCGGATGCGCGAGGAGTACGTGCACGGCGCCGAGCCCACGCCCGCGGTGGTCACCGGCTTCCAGCACGGCGGCCGGGTGGTCACGGCGGCCGCGATCATCATGATCAGCGTGTTCTCCGGGTTCGTCTTCGCCGGCGACGACTTCATCATGCAGATCGGGCTGGCGATGGCGGCGGCGGTGGCGTTCGACGCGTTCATCGTCCGGATGACGATCGTCCCGGCGGTGTTGGCGCTGGTCGGACGGGCAGCCTGGTGGCTGCCGAAGTGGCTGGACCGCGCGCTGCCGAACGTCGACGTCGAGGGCGAGAAGCTGCGCAAGATGCTCGCGGAGAGGGAGGAACCCGAGCGCGAGCTCGAGGCGGCCGCGTCACGCTGACCCCCACACTCGGGTGATCGTTGGACGGATCTGGCCGCCCCGGCAGCCGGATCCGTCCAACGATCACGCGTTCTGTCGCGCCTCGGCGTAGTGGCAGGCGACTTGGGTTCCGGTGCCGCCGTCGAGGATCGTGAGATCCTGGGTGCGGCACCGCTCGGCCACCCCGGCGGCCTCGCTCGCGCCCGATGCCAGCACCTGACAGCGGACGTGGAACCGGCAGCCGCCCGGGATGCGGGTGGGGTCCGGTGGCTCACCCTGCAACACCACCGGCTGCCCGGCGTCGGCTTCGGGCAGCACCGACAGCAGCGCCTGCGTGTATGGGTGCTCGGGCGCGGTGAGGATCTTCTCCACCGGCCCGGTCTCGATGATCCGGCCGAGGTACATGACCGCCACCCGGTCGGCGATGTTCCAGGCCAGCCCGAGGTCGTGGGTGACGACCAGCGCCGAGAGCCCGAGGTCGTCGCGCAGGCGTAGCAGCAGCGCGAGGATCTCGCCCCGCACCGACGCGTCCAGCGACGCCACCGGCTCGTCGGCGACGATCACCTTCGGGTCGAGGACGAGCGCGCCGGCGATCACCACCCGCTGACGCTGGCCCCCGGAGAGCTCGTGGGGATAGCGCAGGAAGAACCGCTCCGGGGGTCGGAGGCCGGCCCGCGACAGCGCGTCGGCCACCCGCTCCTGTTCGTCCGAGACGTCGCCGTGGATGCGCAGGCCCTCCGCGACCGCTTCGTACACGGTGTGGCGCGGGTTCAACGAGCCGCTCGGGTCCTGGAGGACGAGCTGCGCCTCGCGCCGGTAGGCCTTGAGCGCCTTCGAGCTGTAGCCCAGCGGGACGCCGCGGTAGGCGATCTGACCGGCGGTGGGCCGCTCGAGGCCGAGGAGGGTGCGGGCCAGCGTCGTCTTCCCGCAGCCGGACTCGCCCACGAGCGCGACGATCTCGCCGGCACC
>DATCVR010000064.1:0-6477 GCA_036566745.1 Jiangellaceae bacterium
GCTCGGCCAGCACCGCCATGGGCGCCGGCGCGAGCTCGCGAGGCACGCCGTCGACCAGCGCCGCGTAGCCACGGATCTGCAGCTCATGCCCGGCGACCCGGAGCTTGCGGACTCGGCCGGGCAGGTCGTTCACCATCTCGCGCACCAGTGCGCCCAGCCGAGCCCGGGCCGGCTGGATCGTCGGCACGCCGAGGCGGTCGAGCCTGGCCGCAGTGACCGGCCCCACGCAGGCAGCCACGACGCCCGTGCCGAACGCGTGGACGATCGCGTCGAGCTGACCCACCGCGGCCGCCGTCTCGAGCACGCTCGCGACGGCCGGGGCGCTCGTAAAGGCCACGCAGTCGACCTGGCCTGCGACGACGGCATCGACGAGGCGCCTCAGCGGTGTGGTGTCCTCCGGCGACACCCAGCGGTAGACCGGAACGGCGGTCACGACCGCACCGGCCGCCTCCAGCGCTTCGACGAAGTCCGGCAGCGGCTCGCCGTGGAGCTGGACCGCGATCCGCCTGCCGGTCAGGTCCTGGTCGAGCAGATGGTCGAGGACCTCGGCCGACGACTCCGACGTGGGCGCCCAGTCGTCGACGAGGCCGGCCGCCCGGATCGCACCCCGGGCCTTCGGGCCCCGCGCGAGGAGGGTGGCCGAGCCCAGCCGCGCCAGCAGCTTCTCGCCCATGCCCCACCCGTCGGCGGCCTCCATCCAGCCACGGAAACCTATGCCGGTCGTCGCGACGGCGATGTCGAGCGGTTGGTCGAGGCACTCCTGTGTCGTGGCGAGCAACTCCGTGTCGTCCTCGAGCGGGACGATCTGGATCGCCGGCGCGTAGACCACGCGGGCACCCCGACGCTCCAGCAATGAGCCCAGCTCCTCGCGCCGGCGAGCTGCCGTGACCGCCACGGTGAAGCCCACAAGCGGCGCGACCGGCATGGCGGGGCCGGTCGCCGGGGACCTGGACGCCGTGGAAGGTCCGCTCACGGTGCACCCACCTCGACGGCGCCGTCCCGGACCCGGACCGCGAACACGGTCAGGGCGAGCGTGGGATCGTCGAAGCATGCGCCGGTGCGGAGGTCGAAGACCTGCTTGTGCAGCGGGGAGGCCACCGTGGGCGCATCGCCCCGGGTGCCGACGATGCCCCGGGAGATGACCTGCGCACCGGTGAACGGGTCACTGTTGGACAGCGCGTACACCGCGCCGTCATGGGTGCGGAAGATCGCGATCTGGACACCGTCGACCAGCGCGGCCACGCCGTGTTCCGGTTCCAGGGCGGCGTACTCCGCCACCCGGACCCAGGTCTGGGCCTCGACGAGAACGCTCATCGGCGCACCACCTCCAGGTTCGGCCCGGAGATCGCCACCGGCGCCGGGTCCACGGGTCGGATCTGGCCGCGCTCGGTGACGAATCGGATGCTCGGATCCGGGATCTCAGGCGCGTTGACGAAGGACACGAAGCGACTCAGCTTGTCCGGATCGTTCAACACGGCCGCCCACTCGTCCGTGTACGACCCGATGTGGGCGTCCATCGCCGCGTCGAGGTCGGCGCAGATGCCCAGCTCGTCGTCGACGATGACCCGCCGCAGGTACGCCAGCCCGTCGCCGTGGTCGTCGTCCAACGACTCCAGCCAGGCGGCCGTGCGCTGCAGACGGTCGGCTGTGCGGACGTAGAACATGAGGAATCGGTCGATGAGGCCGATGAGTCCCTCAGTGGAGAGATCGGAGGCGAAGAGCTGGGCGTGCCGGGGGGTGAAGCCGCCGTTGCCGCCGACGTAGAGATTCCAGCCCTTGTCCGTGGCGATGACGCCGACGTCCTTGCCGCGGGCCTCGGCGCACTCGCGGGCGCACCCGGAGACACCGGCCTTGATCTTGTGCGGTGCCCGGAGACCGCGATAGCGCTGCTCGAGCATGATCGCGAGCGACGTGGAGTCCTGGACACCGAAGCGACACCACGTCGAGCCGACGCACGACTTCACCGTGCGCACCGCCTTGCCGTAAGCGTGACCCGACTCGAAGCCGGCGTCCACCAGTCGCCGCCAGATGGCCGGCAGCTGCTCGATTCGCGCGCCCAGGAGGTCGATCCGCTGGCCGCCGGTGATCTTGGAGTACAGGCCGAAGTCGCGGGCGACTTCGCCGATCGCGATCAGCCTCTCGGGGGTGAGCTCCCCGCCGGGTACCCGTGGCACCACCGAGTAGGTGCCGTCGCGCTGGATGTTCGCCAGGTACCGGTCGTTGGTGTCCTGGAGGGTGGCCTGTTCGCCGTCGAGGACGTGACCCGCGCCGAGGCTGGCCAGCACGGACGCGACGACCGGTTTGCAGATGTCGCAGCCGCGGCCGCGCCCGTACCGCCCCACCAGCTCGGTGAAGGTCCGGATGCCGGTGACCCGGACCACGTCGAAGAGCTCGGCGCGGCTCTGGTCGAAGTGCTCGCACAGGGCCGTGCTGGCCTCGACCCCCGAATCGGCCAGCAGCTGCTTGAGCAGCGGTACGCAGCTGCCGCAGACGGTGCCCGCCCTCGTGCATCCCTTGACCGCGGCCACGTCGGTGCAGTCCTGCTCGGTGATGGCGTGACGAATGGTGCCGGCCGCGACGTTCTGGCAGGAGCAGACCTGGGTGTCGTCGGTCAGCCCACCCACGGACGGACCGGCCATCAGCAGCTGCTCCGGCTGATCCGTCAGGGGCCGGCCGACCATCGTGCGCAGGCCCGCGTATCCGGAGGCATCGCCGACGAGCACCCCGCCGAGCAGCGTCGACGCGTCGTCGGTGATGACGAGTTTCTTGTATACGCCCGCGACAGGGTCGGTGTAGACGACCTCGAGCGCGTCGGGCGTGAGGGCGTGGGCGTCGCCGAAACTCGCGACGTCGACGCCCAGGAGCTTGAGCTTGGTAGACGTGTCGCTCTCGGTGAACGTGGCGGACCCGCCCAGCAGCTGGTCCGCGACGACCTCCGCCATCGCGTAGCCGGGCGCGACGAGACCGTAGTGCCGGCCCTCGACCACGGCGCACTCGCCGATCGCCCACACCCGCGGGTCGCTCGTGCGGCACCCGGCGTCCACGACGACTCCGCCTCGTTCGCCCACGCCGAGCCCGGCGGCCCGGGCGAGCTCGTCGCGCGGCCGGATGCCCGCCGAGAACACGATCAGCCCGACGTCGATCGAGTCGTCGTCCGCGAAGTCCATGCGCAGGCCGTCGGCGGTGGCGCAGATCCGCGACGTCACGGTGGCCACCCGGACGTCCAGGCCTAGGGCCCCGACTTTGCGGCGCAGCATCTGCCCGCCGCCCTCGTCGACCTGTGCGGGCATGAGCCGCGGCGCGAACTCGATGACGTGCGTGTCGATGCCCAGCGAGAGCAGCGCGTTCGCGGCCTCGAGCCCCAGCAGACCGCCGCCGACCACGGCGCCACGTGTCCGGGTCCGGGCCCGCGTCCGGATCGCGTCGAGGTCGTCGATCGTGCGGTAGACGAAGCAGCCTTCGAGGTCGGCGCCCGGCACCGGCGGCACGAACGGGGCGGAGCCCGTGGCGAGCACAAGCGCGTCGTAGGCGACGACCCGCCCGGATCGGGTGGTGACGGTGCGGGCTCGCCGGTCGATCGAGGCGACGGGGTCGCCGAGGTGGAGGTCGCAGCCGTTGTCGTCGTACCAGGCCGGGGGCGCGAGCTGCAGCGCCTCGGCGCTCGTCCCGATGAGATATGACGTCAGCGCCACGCGGTCGTAGGCGGGGCGGTTCTCCTCGCCGAGCACCGTGATCTGCCAGCCCGCGTCGCGATCGCGCTCGCGAAGGGCCTCGACCAGCCGGTGGCCGACCATCCCGTTTCCGACGACCACGAGCCTGCGTCGATTCACCGTCACGCGGACACCTCCAGGGAGAGCGAGTCGAGCTCGGCGGTCACGATGCCCTCGACGACCTCCAGGCACCCGCCGCAGCCGGTGGTCGCCCGCGTCCGCAGCGCGACGTCGGCGACGGAGGATGCGCCATCGCGGCAGGCAGCCCGGATGCCACCGCCGCTCACGCCGTTGCATCGGCAGACCGTGTGGTCGTCGGGGACGCTCGCAGGATCGGCGGCGCCGCCCACCACACCGGACACCTGCGGGAAGATGAGGGCCCGACGATCGGCCGGCACCGGGGACGATCGGTCGAAGAGCTGCGTGACGGCGCCCACGGTCTCGGTGCCGCCGAGCAGGATGGCGCCGGCGACGCGATCGTCCCGGATCACGATCTTCTGGTACGTGCCGCGCGCCGGATCGATGAACCGCAGCACCTCCGGCTCGTCGTCGAGGTCGTCCACGTCGGTGTCGCCCATGGCCGCGAGGTCGACGTCGGCAGCCTTCAACCGGGTGACCACCTGCGACCCGGCGTACCGCGCATCACCTCCGGTCAGGACGTCGGCCAGGACGGCCGCCTGTTCCCAGGCAGGGGCCACCAGGCCGTACACCCGGCCGTCGTACTGAGCGCACTCGCCGATCGCGTGGATGCGCGGATCGGTGACCGACCGGAGCTGTTCGTCCACCACGACGGCCCGGTCGACCTCGAGACCCGCCGCCCGCGCCAGCCCGGTGCGCGGGCGAACCCCGCAGGCGACCACCACGAGGTCGGCGGCGACGCGGGTGCCGTCCTCGAGGACCAGGGCGCGGCGGTCGCCGTGATCGTCGTAGCGCCGAGCCTGCGCGCCGAGCCGCACTCGGACGCCGAGGTCGCGAAGCGTGCGGACCAGCACCCGACCAGCGCCGGCGTCGAGCTGACGTTCCATCAACCGGTCGGCCGGGTGGATCACCTCGACGTCGATGCCCCGACCGGCCAGCCCACGAGCGGCCTCGAGCCCCAGCAGGCCGCCACCGAGGACGACCGCTCGCCGCACTGCCCCGAGCCGGTCCATGATGTCGCGGCAGTCCTGCAGGGTGCGGAAGACGGCCACGGTGCCGGCGAGTTCGTCGTCATCGGTGACCAGGCCGTCGACCGGTGGGACCCACGGCCGGCTCCCGGTCGCGAGGACGAGGTGGTCGTAGCCGACGTAGTCGCCCGCTGTGGTCAGGACGCGGTGATGCCTTCGATCGATGTGCGCCACCTCGACCCCGGTACGCAGGTCGACGTCCTCGGCGGCGTACCAGGCCGAGGGCACGAGTTCGACCTGCGCCGGCTGCAACGTGCCCGCGAGCACGGAGGAGAGCAGGACCCGGTTGTAGCCGGCATCGGGTTCGGCTCCCAGGGCGGTGATCGCGAACCTGCGGCCCGGGTCCTTGGCACGGAGCTCCTGGACGAACCGGGTGCCGGCCATGCCGTGCCCGACGACCACGACGCGGGTGCGCTCGACCGCCGTGCTCACGTGGCCACCCGCTCCAGCCGCACGGCGCAGACCTTGAACTCGGGCATCTTCGAGATCGGATCGAGGGCGGGGTTGGTGACCCGGTTGACACCCTGATCACCGCCCCAGTGGAAGGGCATGAACACCGTGTCCGGCCGGATCGACGCGGTGAGCCGCACCCGTCCGACCGCGTCGCCGCGGCGGCTGACCACCCGGACCAGGTCGCCCTCGGTGAGCCCGCTGCGCTCGGCGAGGTCGGGATGGACCTCGACGTGTGGTTCTGGCACGGCGTCGGCCAGTGCCGGGACACGACGGGTCTGCGCGCCGCTCTGGTAGTGCTGGAGCACGCGGCCGGTGGTGAGGTAGACGGGATGGCGGGCGTCGATGTCCTCGGCCACCGCGCGATGGTCGACGGCGACGAAGCGGGCCCGGCCGTCGGGCGTCGGGAAGCCGGTGGTGAACAGCCGCGGCGTGCCGGGATGCTCGGGCGACGGGCACGGCCAGAACACACCGTCCTCGGCGTCGATGCGGTCCCAGGTGATGCCCGAGTAGTCGGCGACGCCGCCGGCGCTCGCGCGGCGCAGCTCGTCGAAGACGTCTCTGGGGTCGGTCGGGAAGCCCTGGGGGTGCCCGAGCCGGGCCGCCAGCCCGGCGAGCACGTCCAGCTCGGTGCGCACGCCCAGCGGGGGAGACTGCGCGGAGCGGCGCCGGATCACCCGGCCTTCGAGGTTCGTCAACGTCCCGTCCTCCTCGGCCCACTGCGTCACCGGGAGTACGACGTCGGCGAGGGCTGCCGTCTCGCTCATGACGAGATCGCAGACGACCAGCAGGTCGAGGCGGGCGAGGCGGTCGGTCACCCGTCGCTGGCGGGGCGACGAGACGACCGGGTTGGTCCCGTGGACGAGCAGCGCGCGCGGGCCTCCGGCAGTGCCGAGGCTCTCGAGGAGCTCGTAGGCGGAGGGCCCCGGGCCGGGAAGGTCGTCGGGGTCCACGCCCCAGACCGCGGCCACATGGCTGCGGGCGTCGGGGTCGTCGATGCGCCGGTACCCCGGCAGCTGGTCGGCCTTCTGACCGTGCTCGCGCCCGCCCTGGCCGTTGCCCTGTCCGGTGATGCAGCCGAAGCCGCTGCGTGATCGCCCCGGAAGGCCGAGGGCGAGCGACAGGTTGATCAGCGAGGTGACGGTGTCGGT
>DATCVR010000065.1:0-34306 GCA_036566745.1 Jiangellaceae bacterium
GCGCTCGACGATCCGGCCACCCGAGCGGCCGTGACCGCCGAACGAACCCTTCTCGCCGTCCTCGAAGCAGGTTGCACTGCTCCCGTGGGCGCTTACGCCGAAACTGCCGAAGGAGACACCGGCCCCGAGCTCTACATCCGCAAGTCCGCTACCGGTCCAGTCGGGCACGCCGAGCAGCTGGGGCGCGAACTCGCCCACGAGCTGCTCGCCGACGGGGCCGGAGCAGTCGTCGGCGCCAGGAGTTTGGCGTCGAAGGAGGAGACCGTCTCGTGACCACTCCGCGTAGTGCGCCGAAGCGCACCGAACCCATCGGCGTCGCCTTCATCGGCGCCGGCCCGGGCGATCCCGGGTTGCTGACCCTTCGTGCCGTCGAAGCTCTGGCCGAAGCCGATGTCGTCGTCATAGACGAGCCTGCCCACCGCGCCATGCTCGCCCACGCCCCCGGGATGGTCGAGGTGGTCGACGCCGGGGTCGACGAGGAAGGCGTCGCGCTGACCGCCACCGCGCGCGGCCGGCTCGTCGTCCATGCCGCCAAGGGTGGTCGCCGGGTCATCCGGCTGCTCGGCGGCGACCCGTTCAGCCACAGCACCGGGGCCGACGAGGCCCTGGCGTGCGCCAAGGCGGGCGTCCCGTTCGAGGTCGTGCCCGGTGTGGCCACCGGTACCGCGGTGCCGACCCACGCCGGCATCCCGCTGATCACCGGCCGGCGGCGCACGGCGCAGTTCGTCGACGTCGGCGGCAAGGTCGACCTCAAGGCCTGCACCGCTGAGACCCTCGTGCTCTCCGGCATCACCGAGCAGCTCCCCGACATCGTCCAGCGGCTGATCGAGGCGGGCCGCGAGTCCACCGGTGCCGTGGCGATCGTCTCCGCGGGCAGCACCGTCGGCCAGCAGACCGTCGTGTCCACCCTGGGCACCGTGGTGGCCGACGTGCGGGCCGCGAAGGTCGAGGGGCCGTACGTTCTGGTCGTCGGCGACACCGTCGAGCATCGCGACACGCTGTCGTGGTTCGAGACCAAGCCGCTGTTCGGATGGCGGGTGCTTGTGCCGCGTACCAAGGCCCAGGCCGGTTCGCTGTCGGCCGCACTGCGTCGATCGGGTGCGGTGCCCGAAGAGGTGCCCACGATCTCGGTCGAGCCGCCGCGCAACCCGCAGCAGATCGACAAAGCCGTGCGCGGGATGGTCGAGGGGCGCTACGAGTGGATCGCCTTCACCTCGGTCAACGCCCTGCGTGCGGTCAAGGAGAAGCTGGTCGGCTACGGCCTCGACGCCCGGGCGATGTCCGGGCTGAAGGTCGCCGCGGTGGGCGAGAAGACCGCCGAGGCGCTGCGCTCGTGGGGTATCGAGCCGGACCTCGTGCCCTCGGGTGAGCAGTCCGCGGTCGGGCTGCTGGCCGACTGGCCGCCCTTCGACGAGGTGCTCGACCCGATCAACCGGGTCTTCCTCCCGCGCGCCGACATCGCCACCGAGACCCTCGCGGCCGGCCTGGTCGAGCTGGGCTGGGAGGTCGACGACGTCACCGCGTACCGCACGGTGCGGGCCGCCCCGCCGCCGGCCGACACCCGCGACGCGATCAAGACCGGCAAGTTCGACGCCGTGGTGTTCACCTCGTCGTCCACCGTGCGCAACCTCGTCGGCATCGCGGGCAAGCCCCACGCCACCACGGTCGTCGCCTGTATCGGCCCGGCCACGGCGAAGACCGCCGAGGAGCACGGCCTGCGGGTCGACGTCCTGGCGGCCGAACCGTCGGTCGAGGTGCTGGCCGAGGCGCTGGCGAACTTCGGAGCGTCCCGGCGACTGGCGATGGTCGAGGCCGGCGAGCCGGTGACCAAGCCGTCGCAGCGCCGCCGAGCTTCGGCGCGCCGCAAGAGCGTCCAGTAAGGCAGCCCCAAATGATCACGTTCACCACCCGTTCCCCTGCTTCACCAGGCCTGTAGGCCTGGTGGGCCACCTGATCGGGTGGTGAACGTGATCATTCAGTCCGGAGAAAGGTTGGAGTCGATGGGATTCCCCGCGGAGCGTCCTCGGCGGTTGCGCCAGACACCTGCGTTGCGGCGGCTGGTGGCCGAGACGTCGCTGGAGCCGCGCCACCTGGTGCTGCCGATGTTCGTGCGTGAGGGCGCCGCCGAGCCACGCCCCATCGCCTCGATGCCGGGCGTCGTCCAGCACACGTACGAGTCGCTGCGCAAGGCCGCGGTCGAGGCTGTCGAGGCGGGTGTGGGCGGGCTCATGCTCTTCGCCGTCCCCGAGCACAAGGACGCGCTGGGTTCGGGCGGGATCGACCCCGACGGCGCCCTCAACGTCGCCATCCGCGAGGTGGTGGCCGAGGTCGGCGACGCCACGGTGATCATGTCCGACCTGTGTCTCGACGAGTTCACCGATCACGGCCACTGCGGCGTGCTGGCACCCGACGGGACGGTCGACAACGACGCCACGCTGCGGGCCTACGAGCAGATGGCGCTGGCCCAGGCCGAGGCAGGCGTCCACGTCGTCGGCACGAGCGGCATGATGGACGGCCAGGTGGGCGCGGCGCGGACAGCACTCGACGCCGCCGGCCGCACCGACGTCGTCGTGCTCGCCTACGCCGCCAAGTACGCCTCGGCCTTCTTCGGGCCCTTCCGCGACGCCGTCGAGTCCTCGCTCAGTGGCGACCGCCGCGCCTACCAGCAGGACCCCGCCAACGCCCTCGAGGCCCTGCGGGAGGTGCGCCTCGACGTCGAGGAGGGCGCCGACATGGTCATGGTCAAGCCGGCGATGTCGTACCTCGACGTGCTGAGCCGGGTAAGTGACCTGGTCGACGTCCCGGTGGCGGCGTACCAGATCTCCGGTGAGTACGCGATGGTCGAGGCCGCCGCCGCGAACGGCTGGATCGACCGCGATCGTGCCGTGCTCGAGACGCTCACCTCGATCCGCCGAGCCGGTGCCGACGTCGTGCTCACCTACTGGGCGGTCGAGGCCGCCCAGCGCCTGCTCCGACGCTGACCCGCCGCGCCCGCGGCACGCCGCCAGCTGACCGGTCCGCCCGTCTCAGCCGGGCTCGGCGACGGCGGCCGCGGGCGCCTCGTGGTCGGTGTGCGCAGGCGGAACGCCGACCAGCGCCGCGGCCGACACGAACATGTAGACGGCCGCGACGCCGAACGCCTGCGCCACGCCGGATGACTCGATCACCATGCCGGCGATCGATGATCCGAGGGCCGAGCCCATCATCGCCGCGCCGTTCATCCATCCGAAGGCCTCGGTGCGGGCCCGATCGGGCGTGAGGGCTCCGAGACGCTCGTACATCGCGGCGATCGTGGGCGCCAGGAACAGCCCCGCACCCAGCAGCGCCAGGCCCAGCGTCCACGGCGACCAGGTGGCCAGTGCGCAGCCTGCTATGCCGAGAGCCATCAGCGCCGTGCGACGCCAGGCGTGGGACGGCCGCCGCCCCGGCAGCGCGCCGACGACCATGCCGCCCACGAGACTGCCGATGGACAGCGCGATCTCCAGCCACCCGGCGATCAACCGGTCGCCGCGCACGTCCGCGTAGGCGACGATGGCTAGTGACGTCGTGGCGAAACAGGCGACCGCCAGTGCGAACGCCGCGATCACGGCGAGTCGGTGCCGGTGGACGAGCAGCTCACGAACGGTCAGAGGCGCACGGTCGTGCTGGGGGCGCACCCACGCCGGGAGCTGTCGCCCGAACCACCACACCGCACCGGCCGACCACACGGCGGTCGTGAACAGTCCCGCGCGCGGGCTGGCGAAGGTGACCATCAGCGCACCGAGCATCGGCCCGACCACGAACAGGAACTCCGCCGTGGTGGCGTCGAGGGCGTACGCCGTGCGGAGTCCACGCCCGGTGGTGAGCCGTGCCCAGGCCGCACGGGTGGTGGCTGACACCGGCGGCGCCATCATGCCGGCCAGCGCCGACACCACCGGCATCAGCCGGAACCACGCGTCGGGCGTGGCGGCCAGCGCCGCGAGCGCCGCGCTCCAGCACAGGCCGGCCACGAACACCACCTGCCCGGGTGGGTGCCGGTCTGCGCGCCGGGCCCAGACCGGCGCGCCCACCGCCGTACCGAAGGCGTAGGCGCCCGCGACCACACCGGACCAGCTGAAGCTGCCGGCGGCGTCCTTGGCCAGGAAGGACATCGGGATGGCGAGGATGACGGTGGGAAGGCGCGCCAGCAGCGAGCCGATCACCAGACGAGGCACGCCGCGAGTGACCCAGAGCGTGCGGTATCCGGAGAGATCCATCGACGCCGATTGTGCTCGGCCCGGACCGCCGGGCGCGACTCCGTGTCCGATGGGTGGTGACCGGGAATCAACCTGGATCAGCTCTTAATCTTGACTAACTCCAGAAAGATCTCCACGATGTGGGTGTGGCAGGCGAAAGGATCACCCGCGAAGGCGCTGCGGGGCGCCTGCGCGAAGCAGGCCTGAGGGTCACGGCGCCACGGGTCGGCGTCCTCGTCGCGCTCGAGGCGCTGCCCCATCCCGACGCCGACACGGTCGCGCAGCACGTCCGCGCCTCCTTGGGCGCGGTGTCGACCCAGGCCGTCTACGACGTGCTCCACGCCCTGACCGACGCCGGGCTGGTGCGGCGCATCGAGCCGGCCGGTTCGTCGGCGCGCTTCGAGACCCGCGTGGGCGACAACCACCACCACCTGGTCTGCCGCGGCTGCGGCGTCGTGGTCGACGTCGACTGCACCGGCGATGCCGTCCCGTGCCTGGTGCCCCAGCCCGCCCACGGCTTCGTCGTCGACGAGGCCGAGGTGACGTTCTGGGGTCTGTGCCCGTCCTGCCAGTCCACCCCCCCCGCACGTACGCACGTCCGCACGCACTGAGGAGCATGAGTGAACCCCACGCCGTACACGACGACCAACGCAGGCGCCCCGGTGGCGAGCGACGCCCACTCGCAGACCGTCGGCACCGGTGGGCCGGTCGTCCTGCACGACCACTACCTCGTCGAGAAGCTCGCCCAGTTCAACCGCGAGCGCGTGCCCGAGCGGGTCGTGCACGCCAAGGGTGGCGGTGCGTTCGGCGTCCTCCAGATCACCAACGACGTCAGCGAGTTCACCCGGGCCGACCTCTTCCAGCCTGGTCGCACCACCGAAGCGCTGGCGCGATTCTCGTCGGTGGCCGGCGAGCAGGGCAGCCCGGACACCTGGCGCGACCCGCGGGGCTTCGCGCTGAAGTTCTACACGAACGAGGGCAACTACGACCTCGTCGGCAACAACACCCCGGTCTTCTTCCTCCGCGACGCGATCAAGTTCCCCGACTTCATCCGGTCGCAGAAGCGGCTACCCGACACCGGCCTGCGCGACAACGACATGCAATGGGACTTCTGGACGCTCTCGCCGGAGTCGGCCCACCAGGTCACCTGGCTGATGGGTGACCGCGGCCTGCCGCGCAGCTGGCGCAACATGGACGGCTTCGGCTCGCACACGTACCAGTGGATCAACGCCGCCGGCGAGCGGTTCTGGGTCAAATACCACTTCAGCACCGACCAGGGCCACGAGTTCCTCACCCAGGCCGACGCCGACCGCATCGCCGGCGAGGACGGCGACTACCACCGACGCGACCTCTCGGAGGCCATCACGCGTGGCGATGCTCCGACGTGGCGGCTGTCGGTGCAGGTCATGCCGTACGCCGACGCTGCCGGCTACCGCTTCAACCCGTTCGACCTGACCAAGGTCTGGCCACACGCCGACTACCCCCTGATCGAGGTCGGCACGCTGCGCCTCGACCGCAACCCGGAGAACTTCTTCGCCCAGATCGAGCAGGCGACGTTCGCGCCGTCCAACTTCGTGCCGGGCATCGCGGCCAGCCCGGACAAGATGCTGCTCGGGCGGATCTTCTCCTACGCCGACGCCCATCGGTACCGGGTCGGGACGAACCATGCCGAACTGCCGGTCAACGCGCCGAAGTCGCCGGTCCACTCGTACTCCAAGGACGGCGCGATGCGCTTCGCGTGGGCGGACCAGCCGGTGTACGCGCCCAACTCCGTGGGCGGGCCAGCGGCTGATCCGGTCCGTGCGGCGGAGTCGCCCGGCTGGGAGGCCGACGGTGAGCTGATGCGCACCGCGTACGAGCTCCACGCCGACGACGACGACTTCGGGCAGGCCGGCACGCTCGTCCGCGACGTGCTCGACGACGCCGCGCGCGAGCGCCTCGTGGCCAACATCGCCGGCCACGTCGGAGCGGTGCACAGCGACGACATCCGTGGGCGGGCCCTGGCCTACTGGCGCAGCGTGGACGAGACCCTCGGCAAGGACATCGAGGCGGCGCTGTAGCCCCGCCCCCACCCGGGTGATCGTTGGAAGATCGTGGCCGCTGGGGCGACCGGATCCTTCCCACGATCACCCGGCGTCGGGGCTGCGGACGGGGCGCTCGACCTCCCCGAGCGCGATGTCGTAGGCGGGATCGTTCCAGTAGTCGGCGTGGCCCTTGACCGGCTGGTCGAGGGCCGGCGGGTCGATCAGGCGGCGGTCGACGCGCGGCGCCGGTGTGGTGGGCGGCTCGAGGGCCCACGATCCGATCGGGTCGGTGTCGCGGTAGAGGTTGCGCCATCGGCCGCCGGCGCGTTCGGTCACCGTGCGAGCCTCGGCCAGGCCCAGATAGGCGGGGAAGAACCGCGCGTACAGGCGCCGCAGCGGGGACCCGGCGGTGATCACCGAGACGCGCTCCGCCACCTGCTCGGGCAGCTGCAGGACCGCCGCGGCGGCCAGCACCGATCCCTGCGAGTGTCCCGACACCACGACCTCGGCGTCCGGGGCCTTCGCGAGCATCGTGATCCGCGCGGTGAGATCGGCCACCGCGCGTTCGCCGTACGACGGTGGCGCCAGCGGGTGCGCGGCGCGCGGCCAGAAGCTGCCCACGTCCCACAGGATGCCGACCGATCGCCGCAGCGTGGGGTTGCGGGCGCTGCTCCACGCCAGCGCCACCATGCCGAGTGCGAACAGGCCCATCAGCCAGGTGCCGAACGCGGTGAACGTCGACAGTGGCGGATCTTGGACGAAGCGCCAGTTGTCCTCGCCTGCCGCGTACACCCCCAGCCCGACCAGCAGGATCACACCGGACGCGAGGACGATGCGGCCGATCACCCGGCCGACACCGTCGGTGACCGAGGCCAGGGCGATCGCGGTGGCGACCCGCCGCACGAGCGGATCGCCCGGGCCGTGGGCGGGAGACTCCGCGGGATGGTCGCGAAGCACCTCGGCCGACAGCGGGGCGATCCGGGAGCGGACGCCCCATGCCACGGTGGCCAGGATCACGAGCAGGGCGACGAAGATGACACTCGCGGCGGCGCCGGCCCACGCGAACGACGGCGGCACCACCATCGGCCACTCCGCGTTCGCAGCGGCGAGGCGGGTCGCGAACGGCAGCGCCTCGTCCTGGACGATCCGCTGGGTGGCCGCCACCTCCGCCGCGGCGCTCACCTGGCTGAGCACCGGATACCCCAGCAGGCCCGCCACCCGGTAGGTGATGCCGGCCGAGAACCCTCCGGCGACCAGGAACGCGATGGTCGCCACCGCCGGAGCGCCGAGCCCGCGCATCGCCACGTGGAACCCGCCCTCGCCCTGAGTCCACGGCCGCTGTGACAGCACGGCCAGGAGCAGCGCGAACAGGAGCACGAGCTCGCCCACGAACACCGCGAGGATCGCCGGGCGGGCTCCGGGCAGGCGCCACTCCGGCTCCCACGCGCCGTGGTCGACCAGCGAGTAGACCGTGGCGACCACGAGCACCGCGATCGCCGCGCGGCGGGCGAGGTTCGCCGTGCCCAGCCGTCTCGCCGGGCGCCCGGTCGCCGCCTCGGTCGCGACCAGGACGACGGCGAACCCGAGGACGCCGAGCCCGGCCAGGCAGATCGTCACGCCCAGCACCTGGTCGGCGCCGGAAGCGGCCAGCCGCGTCGCGGGCCACGCCACCAGCGCGGCGAGCAGGGCCGTGGCGGCGGCGACGTGGGCGGTGCGCAAGGACGCGAGGCCGGGGTTGCCGCGCCAGAAGCTCGTCCTCGTCAGGGGCTGCTCGTCGGCGCGAGCCACCGCGACCTCGGGCTCGGCGGCCGTCTGGCGCAGCGTCCCCCGCCCGAGCAACCCCACGGCCAGCACCACCAGCAGCGGCACGAGCGAGGAGATGACGACGCGCACGCCGGGCTGGGCGAGGAAACCGTCGGCGAGCGCTCCGGCCAGCGCGGAGTCGTCGGCGCAGCCGGCCTGTCCGGCGCACTGCCAGCCGATCAGGTCGACAGCCGACTGCACGGCCGTGAGCAGCAAGGTCAACGTCAGGCCGAGCCCGAGGAGGCGGAGCAGCGACGCGGACGCGCGCCCGGCCAGCGCCTGCCGGCGGTGTGCGCCGACCGGTATCGCCGGCAGCATCCAGTGCGCGAGGTTCGCGAGCATGAACGGCAGAAGCAGCAACCACGCGGCCCGGGCCGCCGGCCCGGAGGTGAGGCGGCCCCAGCTGTAGGCCTCGAGCCGGCTCCCGGACGCCAGATCGGCCGAGCGCCCGCCTGGGTACCACCGCCGATAGAAGCCGGCCCGGGCGTCGCCGGCGACCCGCCGGAGCAGCGGATGAGCGAGCACCGCTTCGGGGCTGGTGCCGCTGACGCCGTGGACGCGCAGCTCGGTGCGACCGTCCGTGCCCGTGTCGATGCTCTCGTCGGCCACCATCGCCCAGCCTCCGCGTCGTGGTGTTACCGACCTTTGTACCGTCGATCTTGGAGAAGGTGAGGTGCCACGCGGCAATTCGTCCGGTCTGCGGCCACACGCCGCCACGTCGGCGGACACCGCGTTCCGGCGAGTTGGTTCCGCGCGGCCCTCCGCGGGCGTACTGTCCGCGCTTGTGGGGCAATTCAGCTCTATATCAGGACGATTTGACCGGGGAGCCGAGATGAGACGGAAAGCAGCATGGGCCGCGGGAACCGCGGCCGTGACCGTTCTTGCCGTTGCGCCGTTCGCGACGGCCGCGAAGCCGACTGACAGCACCGAGCTGCGCAACGCCGTGACGTCTGCCGGGATCCTGGAGCACCTGGAGGCGCTGCAGGACATCGCCGACGCGAACGGCGGCACCCGCGCGTCCGGTACGCCCGGATACGACGCCTCGCTGGAGTACGTGCAGTCCCAGCTCGAAGCGGCCGGATACCAGACCACCGTGCAGCCGTTCCTCTTCAACACCTTCGAGGAGCTGGCGCCGCCGGAGTTCGAGCAGACGTCGCCGAATCCCACGGTCTACGCCGAGGCCGACGACTTCTTCACCATGGAGTACTCGGGCAGCGGCGACGTGACCGGCACGCTGGTTCCGACCAACGACGTCCTGATCCCGCCGCCGTCGGCGCCCGGCTCGACCAGCGGGTGCGAGGCGGCCGACTTCGTCGCGGCCTCGCCGACCGAGCCGCAAGTCGCGCTGGTCCAGCGCGGTACCTGCACCTTCGACGAGAAGGCGATCAACGCGCAGAACGCCGGGTACGACGCCGTCGTGATCTTCAACGAGGGCCAGGAAGGCCGCACGGAGACTCTCAGCGGCACGCTCGGCGCGGAGACCCAGGTCACCATCCCGGTGCTCGGCTCGAGCTTCGCCGTGGGCGAGGACCTCTACGGCCTGACCCAGGCCGGCCCGGTGACTGTGCACGTGATGACGTCGACGCTGATCACCCTCGACGTCCCCACCGCCAACCTGCTCGCCACCACGGGCGAGGGGCGCAGCGATCGGCAGGTCGTGCTCGGAGCGCACCTCGACTCGGTCGCGGCCGGCGAGGGGATCAACGACAACGGGTCCGGCTCCGCCCAGAACCTCGAGATCGCGTTGCAGATGGCCGCGCTCGACATCACCCCGCGCAACCAGGTCGTCTTCGCGTGGTGGGGCGCCGAGGAGTCCGGCCTGATCGGGTCGCAGTTCTACGTCGACTCGCTCACCGCCCGGCAGATCAAGAACACCGCCGTGAACCTCAACTTCGACATGGTCGGCTCGCCGAACTACGTCCGGTTCGTGTACGACGGTGACGCCTCCGACACGGCGTCGCTCGGGTCCACCGGGTCCGGGGTCGTCGAGGACGTCTTCAACGACTACTTCGCCGGCCAGGCCCTCGAAGCGGAGCCGACCGCGTTCGACGGCCGCTCCGACTACGACGCGTTCATCAACGTCGGCATCCCGGCCGGAGGGCTGTTCACCGGTGCCGAGGGCGTCAAGACCGCCGAGCAGGCCGCGATCTACGGCGGCACGGCCGGTCTCGCCTACGACCCGTGCTACCACCAGGAGTGCGACGACATCACCAACCTCTCCCAGCAGGCGCTGGACGAGATGTCGGACGCCGCGGCACACGCGACGCTGACATTCGCCATGACGACGTCGGCCATCGAGGGCACCGACAAGGGCACTGCCACCGGCCAGTCCGAGTCGATGTTCCGCGGTTCCCACCTGCAGCGCTGACCGCCGCCGACCACCGCCTCACCATCGCAGCCGGTCGCCCCGCCACGCGGCGGGGTGGCCGGCTCGGTGCGGCGACCCCCGGCCCCGCGCCGCGCCGGCACCACGTCCGGGCGGACGTGCGGCACCGACACCAGGTGTGGGTGCGGGCACCGCGGCCGGTCTTGCGACAATGGCGCGGTGACCTATCCGTACGAAGCGCCGCAGAGTGCGGCCCTGTTCGAGCGCGCCCGAGCCGTGACCCCGGGCGGGGTGAACTCACCCGTGCGCGCGTTCCGAGCCGTGGGCGGCACGCCGCGCTTCGTCCAGCGGGCGTCCGGGCCCTACCTGTACGACGCCGACGGCCGCGAATACGTCGACCTGGTGTGCTCGTGGGGCCCGATGATCCTCGGCCACGCCCACCCCGAGGTGGTCGACGCCGTCCAGCGCCGCGTGGCCCTCGGCACGTCCTACGGAACCCCCACCGAGCCCGAGGTCGAGCTGGCCGAGGAGATCGTCGCCCGCACCGGCGTCGACCAGGTCAGGCTGGTCTCCAGCGGCACCGAGGCGACCATGAGCGCCATCCGGCTGGCCCGGGGCGCCACCGGCCGCAGCGCGGTGGTGAAGTTCGCCGGTCACTACCACGGCCACGTCGACGCGCTGCTGGCCGCGGCGGGCAGCGGGGTGGCGACCTTCGCGTTGCCCGACACCCCCGGCGTCACCGGTGCCTCCGCCGCCGACACCATCGTGCTGCCGTACAACGACCGCGACGCCGTCACCGCCGCCTTCGCCGAGCACGGCGCCCGAATCGCCTGCGTGATCGCCGAGGCGGCGGCCGGCAACATGGGCGCCGTCGCGCCGGCCGAGGGCTTCAACGCCTTCCTGCGCGACACTGCCCACGCCCACGGCGCGCTGCTCGTCCTCGACGAGGTCATGACCGGCTTCCGGGTCTCGCGCTCGGGCTGGTTCGGGCTCGACGGCGTGTCGGCCGACGTCACGACGTTCGGCAAGGTGATGGGCGGTGGTTTCCCAGCTGCGGCGTTCGGCGGCCGCTCGGAGCTCATGGAGCTGCTCGCGCCGAGCGGCCCGGTCTATCAGGCGGGCACGCTGTCGGGTAACCCCGTGGCCACCACCGCCGGGCTGACCACGCTCCGGCTGGCCGACGACGACGTCTACGCGCGGCTGGACCACACGGCGGCGACCATCGTCTCGCTGGTCGCCAAGGCGCTCCACGAGGCCGGGGTGCCGCACGTCGCGCAGTTCGCCGGAAACCTCTTCAGCGTGTTCTTCGTCGACCCCGACGAGACCGATGCGGTGACCGACTTCGCCGCCGCCAAGCGCACCGACGCGGCGCGGTTCACCGCGTTCTTCCAGGCGATGCTGGCCGGAGGGGTCTACCTGCCGCCGTCGGCGTTCGAGGCGTGGTTCGTCAGTGCGGCCCACGACGACGCCGCGCTCGAGCGCATCGCGGCCGCGCTGCCGGCCGCTGCCGCAGCCGCCGCCGCAGTGACCACGGAGGAGAGCTCGTGAGCAGGACGACGAAGGTTCATCTGCTGCGCCACGGCGAGGTCCACAACCCGGCCGGCGTGCTCTACGGCCGGCTTCCCGAGTACCACCTCTCCGAACGCGGGCACGCGATGGCGGCGCGGGTGGCCGAGGTGGTGGCCGACCGCGACATCACCACGCTCGTCACCTCGCCGCTGGAACGCGCCCGCGAGACGATGGCGCCGGTCTCGGCCGCGCTCGGGCTCGAACCGTCGACGGACGAGCGGCTGATCGAGGCCGCCAACGTGTTCGAGGGACTGACGTTCGGCGTGGGCGACGGCTCGCTGCGCCGGCCCGCGCACTGGAAGCACCTGCGCAACCCGTTCCGGCCGTCGTGGGGCGAGCCGTACACCGAGGTGGTGGCGCGGATGCGGGCCGCGCTCGACGACGCCGCCCGGGCCGCGGCCGGGCACGAAGCCCTGATGGTGTCCCACCAGCTGCCGATCTGGATCGTGCGCAGCGCGGTCGAGGGACGCCGGCTCTGGCACGACCCGCGCAAGCGCGAGTGCGCCCTGGCCAGCCTCACCACTTTCACCTACGAGAACGGCGCGATCGTGACGGTCGCCTACAGCGAGCCGGCCGCCGACCTCCTCCCGGTGTCCGGCAAGCCGTTCGCGGCGGGCGCCTGATGCGCCGTCCCGACCGGGTCGTGGCCGCCGTGGCCGCCGTCGTGACCGCCGGCGCGGTCCTGGCCGGCTGTTCCGACGGCCAGGTCGGCCGCGGCGACACCGGCGGGCAGTCGGGATACATCGAGGGCGACGGCGTCGTGACCACCATCGCGCCGCATGATCGCGAGGCCGCGCCGGCGTTCGCCGGTCCGTTGCTCGACGAGGGCGACTTCGACCTGGCCTCCGCACTCGGCGAGGTCGTGGTCGTCAACGTGTGGGGCTCGTGGTGCCCGCCGTGCCGCAATGAGGCGCCCGGCCTCCAGGCGGTGTACGACGAGCTCGCTCCCGAAGGGGTGCGCTTCGTCGGCGTCAACACCAAGGACGGCGAGACCGGCGCGAACGCCTTCGAGGACGAGTTCGGCATCACCTACCCGAGCGTGTTCGACCCCAAGGGCGAGGCGCTGCTGGCCTTCCGCGACACACTGCCTCCGGCGGCGATCCCGAGCACGCTCGTGATCGACCGCGAGGGCCGGATGGCCGCGCGGGTGATCGGCCCGATCGGCGAGGCGTCGCTGCGCGAGCTGGTCTCCGACATCGCTGCCGAGGATCCCACCGCGTCGACGCCGCCCCCCGAGGACGCATCCGCGCCGTGAGCACCGACGTGGGCGGCACCTTCGGCGAGACGGTGCTGAGTGGATCGCTGCTGGTGGCACTGCCGGTGGCGGTGCTGGCAGGGCTCGTGTCGTTCCTGTCGCCCTGCGTGCTGCCGCTCGTGCCCGGCTACCTCGGCTACGTCACCGGACTGTCGGGGGCCGACCTCGCCGACGGACGGCGCGGGCGGGTGGTGCTCGGCGCGGCGCTGTTCGTCCTGGGGTTCACGGTGGTGTTCGTCTCGTACGGTGCGCTGTTCGGCAGCCTCGGCGGGGTGCTGCGCGAGCACGCCGATCCGATCATGCGGGTCATGGGAGTCGTGACGATCGCCCTCGGGCTGCTGTTCGCGGGATGGCTGCCCGGGCTCTCCCGCGAGTGGCGGGCCAGGGCGACCCCCGCCGTGGGGCTGGCCGGAGCGCCACTGCTGGGCGCGGTGTTCGGCCTCGGCTGGACGCCGTGCTTCGGGCCTACGCTGGCCGCGGTGCAGTTCTTGGCCTTCGACGAGGCCAGCGCCGGCCGGGGTGCGCTGCTGAGCGTGGCGTACTGCTTCGGGCTGGGCCTGCCGTTCCTCGTCGTGGCGGTGGCCTACCGTCGGTCGATGCGGGTGTTCCGGTGGGTCCGGCGGCACCAGCTGGTGGTGATGCGCGTCGGCGGGGTCATGCTCGTCGGGGTCGGGGTGTTGCTGGTGAGTGGCCTGTGGGGCGAGCTGGTGGCATCGATGCAGGGCTGGATCGGTGGATTCGAGGTGGCGGTGTGACGACGACCCAGACGGATTCGCCGACGACGGGCGACTCGCGTCCTCCCGGGCTGTCGTGGCGTGAGCTGGGCCGATGGGCCTGGCGGCAGCTGACCTCGATGCGGGTGGCGCTGATCCTGCTCTTCCTGCTCGCGGTGGCTGCGATCCCAGGCTCGGTGATCCCGCAGACCGACATCAACCCGCTCCAGGTCAGCGAGTTCCGGGCACGCAACCCCGAGCTGTCGCAGTGGTACGACCGCCTCGGCCTGTTCGACGTGTTCTCCGCTCCGTGGTTCGCGGCGATCTACCTGGCCTTGCTGGTGTCGCTGGTCGGGTGCATCCTGCCCCGGGCCTGGCAGCACTGGAAGGCGATGCGGGCCGAGCCGCCGCGGGCCCCGCGCCGGTTGTCCCGGATGCCGGCCCACCGTGAGGTCGAGGTCGACGCGTCGCCCGCCGAGGTGCTGGCCGCGGCCCGCTCCGAGCTGCGCGAGCGGCGGTTCCGGGTGGCGGCTCAGCGTGACGGCGACGACGCCGTGTCGGCCGAGGCCGGATACCTGCGCGAGACGGGCAATCTCGTCTTCCACGTCGCGCTCGTGGTGGTCCTGCTCGCGGTGGCGCTCGGCGGGCTGTTCGGATATCGCGCCACGGTTCTCGTCCCGGAGGGGTCGGGGTTCTCCAACTCGGTCATCCAGTTCGACAACCTCTCCTCGGGCCCGCTGTTCGACCCGGCCGACCTTCCGCCGTTCTCGCTGGACGTCGAGTCGTTCACGATGGACTTCATCGACGACGGGCCGCAGCGCGGGGTGCCCGACGACTTCGAGGCGACGGTGCGTTTCGTGCCCGAGCCCGGTGCCGAGCCCGAGACCCGCACCATCCGGGTCAACGAGCCCCTGGACGTCGACGGCAGCCTGATCCACATCCTCAACCCGGGGTACGCGCCGGCGATCACCGTGCGCGCCCCGGACGAGACCGTGCTGTACGAGGGGCCGGTGCCGTTCCTGCCCCAGGACAACAGCTTCACCTCCAGCGGCGTGGTCAAGGTCGAGGTGCCGCCCGAGGTCGGCGACGATCTCGGCATCGAGGCGCTGTTCTTCCCCACGGCGGTCCTCGACGAGAACGGGCCGCGCTCGGTCTTCCCCGAGCCCCGCAACCCCGCGCTCTTCCTGACCGCGTACCACGGCGACCTCGGCCTCGACGACGGCACGCCCCAGTCGGTCTACCGCCTCGACCGCGACGACCTGCAGCAGTTCCAGCAGGACGGTGAGCCGTTCCGGGCCGCGCTGGCCGTGGGCGAGACGGTCGAGCTGCCGGATGGTGCCGGATACGTGACGTTCGACGGCTACGTGACGTGGGTGAACTTCCAGGTCAGCCGCAACTCCGGCAAGGAGGTCGCGCTGATCGGGGCGGTGGCGGCGGTCGCCGGGCTGATGTGCTCGCTGTACGTGCGGCGGCGTCGTGCGTGGGTTCGTGCTGGTGTGGGAGCCGATGGGCGTACGGTGGTCGAGGTCGCCGGGCTGCACCGCTCCGAGGGCGGCAACCTCGACGACGAGGTCGCCGCCATCACCGAGGGCGTGGTGCGCCGCCTCGGCGCGACGGAATCGACCAGGGAGAGCTGATGGATCTCGACGCCATCGCCGGCTGGAGCCGCGAGGTCGTGGCCCTCGCCATCATCGTCTACGTGGCGTCGTGGGCGGCCTTCTGCGCCGAGCTGGGGCTGCGTTCCCGGCTGCGCCGGCTGGGCGCGGACCAGGGCGCGGAGCACGATGCGGGTCAGGGTGCCGGTCAGGTCGTCGCTACCCCCGCGCTCGCGTCAGCGGGTGTCGGTGCGGTGAGCGCCGAGGCCGCCGGAGCACTCGGCGCCGGCGCCGCTGGTGCCGGCCCTGACGTGGCCGCCGTCGACTCTCCCGGCGCGTCCGGAGGTTCCGACCTCGCCGAACGTGCCGAGCGGACGGGCCGCATCGGGCGGTCGTTGCTGGTGCTCGCCACGGTCGTCCTGGGTATCGGGGTCGTGATGCGCGGGGTCGGCGTCGGGCGGACGCCCTGGGGCAACATGTACGAGTTCTCCATCACCGGCGCGCTGGTCGCCTCGGTGGTGTTCCTGATCGTCGCCCGCAAGCCGATCGGCCGGGCGCTGTCGGCCTGGGTGGTGCTGCTGCTCTTCGTCACCCTGGCGCTCGCCGTCACCGCGCTGTACGTGCCGCCCGGGCCACTGGTCCCGGCGTTGCGTTCCTACTGGCTGGTCATCCACGTGGGCTGTGCGGTGCTGGCTTTCGGACTGTTCACCGTGGGTGCGGTGGTGAGCGCGCTGCAGATCATGGCCGAGCGGGCCGAGCGCCGCGGTGCCACGAAGGGGTTCGCCGCGTCGTTGCCGGACTCCGTGTCGCTCGACCGGCTGGGCTACCGGCTCAACGCGATCGCCTTCCCGGTGTGGACGTTCGGCCCGCTCATCCTCGGCGCGATCTGGGCCGAGGTGTCGTGGGGCCGGTACTGGAACTGGGACCCCAAGGAGGTGTGGGCGCTGGTCACCTGGCTGGTCTTCGCGGCGTACTTGCACGCCCGGGCCACCGCCGGCTGGAAGGGCTCGAAGGCCTCGATCATCGGGCTGGTCGGGTACGGCACCGTGCTGTTCAGCTACTTCGGCGTGAATATCCTGTTCAGCGGCCTGCACTCGTACGGCGGCCTGTGAGGGTCGGCGGCTCAGGGGCGGGGTTCGTCGTCGCCCTCGCCGCGGCGGCGTAGCTCTTCCTCGCGCCTGCGAAGGTCGGACTCCCAGTCGCCGAGCATCTTCGTGTGCTCGGTGTCGATGTCGCGCAACTGACGGAGGAATTCGGGGTCGTCGTCGGGGGCGACCGGTGGGACCACCGGGCGACGACGGGCTCGCGGGCTGCGGGTCTTGGCGATCGTCAGCCACAGCACCGGACCGAGCACCGGGACGATCACGATGATGGCCAGCCAGATGGGGCGGCTCAGGACGCGGATCCGCGCGCGATCGGTCTGGAAGCAGTCGATCAGCGCGTAGACCGCCATGACGACGCCCACCACGATCGGTAATGCCCTGCTCACGCGGCCGACCTCCGTCCCGTGCTCCGGATGCTCAGCCTATGCGACCGCGAGCGCAGTGCGCACTGCCGCGGACACACAGCTGCCCTCCGCCCGGGCGGGATCGCCGGGGGAGAGCAGCGGGTGTCGATGTCGATCAGCGGAAGAGACGGCGGCGACGACGCGGGCGCGGGGTGCGCGGCGCCGATGCCCGGCGGGCTTCGTCGGCCGCACGGCGCAGGTCGTCCATGCGGGCGTAAGCCACCTCGAGGGTGTACATCAATGCTCCATCGTCGGTTGGATCAATAGAATCCATGGCGAAATCATCTAGACACGTACGATTCTAAATAACAAGACGGTAACGGGCAACGTGATCGCCGGTGATCTCCGGCACATGCACCGCCGAGTTGCGAGGATGGGGTCATGGACGACGTCGATGTCCAGCTCGTGGCAGCGCTGCGCGCCGACGGCCGGGCCTCCTATGCCGAGCTCGGCCGCCTCGTAGGGCTGACCGGGCCCGCCGTCCAGGAGCGCGTCCGCCGGCTCGAGGAGCGAGGGGTCATCACCGGGTACCGCGCCACGGTCGACCCGGCCGAGCTCGGGCTGGGGGTGACGGCCCTGATCGGGATCCTGCTCTCGGACTCCGCCGCCCACGACGAGGTGGGCGAACGGCTCGAGTCGGTCTCCGAGGTCGAGGACTGCTGGTTCATCGCCGGCGACGAGGCGTACATGCTCAAGGTGCGGGTGCCCGATGTCGCCGGTCTCGAGCGGCTGCTCGGCGAGCTCGTGCGCATCGACGGCGTGGCGCGCACCCGCACCACACTGGTCCTCTCGACCCGCTGGGAGGGTCGCCAGGTGGCCATGGCCGATCGGACGCCGTGAGTCACACCGTGGCCCGCGGCGATGTCGGGCGGAGGTGGCATGCTGGCGCGGTCGGTCCACACGAAGGAGCGGGAATGACTCTGGTCACCATCGACGACGTCCGCGCGGCCGCCAAGCTGATCGACGGTGCGGTCATGCGCACCCCGCTCATCTCGGCGCCGTGGGCCGGCGACCTCCGGCTCAAGCCGGAGAACCTCCAGCTCACCGGCGCGTTCAAGATGCGCGGCGCGTTCAATGCGGTCAGCCGGCTCGGCGCCGAGGGGCGCGCCCACGGCATCGTCGCCGACTCCAGCGGCAACCACGCCCAGGCGGTGGCGTGGGCGGCGCGGTCCTTCGGGGTGCCGGCCGTGGTGGTCATGCCCGACGCCTCACCCCCGGTCAAGATCGACGCCACCCGCGCCCTCGGGGCCGAGGTGGTGCTGGTGCCCGCGGCGGAGCGGGCGAGCCGGGTGCGCGAGATCGCGGCCGAGCGCGGCATGAGCGTGGTCCTCCCGTTCGACAACCTCGACGTCATCGCCGGTCAGGGCACAGTGGGGCTCGAGATCGCCGAGGACCTCCCCGACGTCGAGACCGTGCTGGTCCCGGTTGGTGGCGGTGGGCTGATCTCCGGGGTGGCCGTCGCGGTCAAGGCGCTGTGCCCACGGGCGCGGGTGGTGGGGGTCGAGCCCGAGCTGGCAGCCGACGTCGCCGCGAGCCTGGCTGCCGGTCGCCGGATCCGCTGGGACGAGTCGCTGACCTTCCGCACCATCGCCGACGGCGTCCGCACCCCGCTGGTCGGTGAGCTGACCTGGCCGCACATCCAGGCCCTGGTCGACGACGTCGTGACGGTGAGCGAGGACGACATCCTCGACGCGATGTCCTCACTCGCGCGGCGCGCGCGCCTCGTCGCCGAGCCCAGCGGCGCGCTGGCCACCGCGGCGTTCCTCGCCGCGCCCGGGCGTTTCGGCCGATCGGTGGCGGTGCTGTCCGGCGGGACGGTCGACCCGGCCCTGCTGGTCCGCGCCCTGTCCCGCTGACCGTCCCGCCGGAGCGGCTCAGCGCAGCGCCGGGATGACCTCGCGCTCCATCAGGTCGAGGGTGCGGGTGTCGTGGGCGATGCCGGGCAGGTAGCAGATGGCGTAGGTCATGCCGGCGTCGTAGAGCTCGCGCAGCGCCGCCACGACCTGCTCGGGCGTCCCCACGGTCGCGCTGGTCCGATAAGGCTCGAGGGTCTTGTCGACGTCTCCGGCCAGCAGGAACCGGCGATGCAGGTCGGCGAGGCGGGCCAGCTGGTCGTCGACGTCCGCCTGCGTCTCGCCGACGATGACGTTGTGGTTGCTCGACCGGGTGATCGAGTCGAAGTCGCTGCCCAGGTCGCGGCAATGCTGGGCGAGGACCTCCGACTTGTGCCGGAAGACCTCGAGGCCACCGCCGAAGTTCGTGTACCCGACGTAATTCGCGGCGTCCATGAACGCCGACCCGCGGGCGTGCTTGGCCGCGATCCGCAGGGTGACCTTCTCGCCGCCGCCCGCGAGCCACACCGGGATGCCGTCGTCCTGCAGCGGCAGCGGGCGGCAGATCGCGCCGTCGACCTGGAAATGCTCGCCGTCGAGGGTGGACCGGCCGTGGGTCCAGGCCTGCCGCATGATCTGGATGCCCTCGTCGAGCATGCCGAGGCGTACCCCGGCGCGCGGAAAGCCGTAGCCATAGGCGCGCCATTCGTGCTCGTACCACCCGGCGCCGATGCCCATCTCGACCCGCCCGGCGGAGATCGCGTCGACGGTGGCTGCCTGCTTGGCGAGGTACGCGGGGTTGCGATACGCCATGCACGTACACATCTGCCCGAGGCGCACGCGCTGGGTGGCCGCGGCGTACGCCGCCATCAGCGTCCACGCCTCGTGGGTGGCCTCGTCGGTGGGTGTGGGGGTGGTGTGGAAGTGGTCGTAGACCCAGATCGACTCCCACGGTCCGGCATCGGCGCGGCGGGCCAGGTCGAGCATCGTGGACTACTGGTCGGCCGGAGCCACGTCGACGAGATCGAGGCGCCAGCCCTGCGGGACGAACATTCCGAATCGCATGGTCATGGGAGACAACTTACGCAGGCCATGATCGTGGCCGGTGTGGGGCGTGCTCAGGCCGTGGCCCGGTCCACCATCGTCAGGCGGGGCACCGCGCGCAGTCGTCCGGCGGGGATCCCGGCGGGGTCGAGACCCTCCACGGCGCAGTGCATGACCTCGTAGGCGCCGCGGGCGCCGGCGAGGATCCGGCCGGGGTCGAGCTCGTGGCGCTTCACCTCAGGCATCCACGGCAGCGGGGCGAGGTCGAGGACGTACGGCGGCCGCGAGGGCGGTTCGTTCATCCAGCCCTGGAGGGCACGCCGTTCGCTCCGGTACCGCGTGAGCGCGTCCAGGTAGCCGGAGCCGAGACCGCGACTCAGGCGGTCGAGGTGCTGGGCCGCATAGCGCTGGGCCAGGCTGAGCCGGCTGCGCGGCCGGCGGATCGGGCGGGTGCTCAGCGAGAGGACGTGGGTGCATCCGTCGTCGAGGGCGAGCTGGAAGGGGTGGGGGGTGAGCACGCCGCCGTCCACCGCACGCCGACCCCGGAACTCCGCCGTGCCGCGGGTCGCCACCGGGAGCCACGAGCTGGCCAGGAGGGCATCCCGGACGTCGGAGGCGGAGGTGAACTCGCTGACCGTCTCGGTGCGCAGCTCGTCGACCAGCGTGACCGCCACGTGCAGGGGCAGGGGCGAGTCGAGGACCGCCGCGTAGTCGAGCGGCTTGACCTGGTCGAGGACGACGTCGAAGGCGTAGCCGAGGTTGAGGATGCGGCCCCGGGCCGCGCGGCGGAAGTCGACGAACTGCCGCGTGCTCAGGTCGTCGTAGTAGATCGACAACGGATACCAGGTGCCGCCGAGCAGGAAGTAGGCGCTGTTGATCGCGCCGGACGAGGCTGCGTAGACGGCGTCGAACGCCGAGGTCAGCCCCAGATCCTCGAGGGCGGAGAGCATCGCGGCCGAGACCACGCCGCGGATGCCGCCGCCCTCGACGGCCAGGCCGATCGTCAGGCCGTCGGACCGCGAACCGGGTGCGTCCGTGGCGTCCCTGCGCCGGCGCAGTGCCTCGAGGACCGGATGGTTCGCCGACCACGCGGACTCGCCCATGCATCCCTCCTCGGTGAGATCACCAGTCTCGGCGCCATCCGGCCGAAGCTCAACGTGATTCTGCTCGCGCGAGACGCCGCCGCCCGAGGGCCGGTTCGCTCGACCCGGAGGGGCGCCCCGGCGCTGCCCGGCCGGGCACGGCGTAGGCTGACGGCGTCATGGCACTGGTGAAGTACACCCTGTTGCGGGTGCTCGTGTTCGCGGTCGTCGCCGCCCTGTCGTGGCTGGTCGGGCTCCGCGGGTTCTGGCTGCTGCTCGTCGCGGTGTTCGTGTCGGGCCTGGTGAGCATCGTGGTGCTGCGGCGCAGTCGCGACGAGGTGTCGACGTCGCTCTCGGACCGCATGAGCGCCATCCGCGCCCGCCTCGACGATCGCACCCACGCCGAGGACGCCTGGGACGACGCGCGCCGGTCTGACGATCAGGACGCCGGACCCCAGTCCGACGACGCCGGCCGGCCGCCCTCGGCCTAGGGCCCATCGCGCGGCGCTGCCGGCGGTGTCGCATCGCCCACACAGACGACCCGAAAGGTGTGACCTACGTCACATCTGATTCGGAGTCATGATCCAGGCTCGGCCCACTCCAGTGAAGTAGCAGCACACCGTGGACCAGTGCGGGCAGTGGACCGACGGAGGATCG
This sequence comes from Jiangellaceae bacterium, assembly GCA_036566745.1. GTDB lineage: Bacteria > Actinomycetota > Actinomycetes > Jiangellales > Jiangellaceae > DATCVR01. Next base: position 21,622 of record DATCVR010000065.1, read on the forward strand.
TATGGAGCGGGCACCGGAGCAGCGCCGTCTCGAGGGGGGCCGGCACTCCCGGAGGGGCCGTCACCGCAGATTCCGGGTACACCCGTGGCGACGGCTGTTGCGAGCGAAGGTGGCGTCGGCGCGTTAGCCGTCACCGAGGTCGAGGGTGAGACCGCCAGCGGTGGGCACCGGGGAGCCCGCAGGGCGGTCTCACCCTCGATCCGCGCGCTGTCGCAGCGCGAAGCGCCGGTCCGTCACTCGGTGAACCACGCGGGCTTGCTGCACGTGGACGTGATCGGCTTGCTCTTCTCGGACAGGCACACCGTGACGGAGATGCCCTCACCCTTCTCGAGGTTCGGCAGCGTCAGCGTGACCTTGTTGGTATTGCCCGGGCCTTCGTTGTTGACCTTGGTGTAGCGGCCGTCGGGGTGTTCGACCCGGACCCACACGCCGTGGCTGTCGTCCCTGAAGTCCTCGATCACGATGTCGTCGGTGTCCTTGTTGTTCATCGTGGGGTCGTAGTCGAACCAGAACGCCTCCCCACCGCCGCCGGCGGGGCGGACCGCCTTGCCGTGTGGCGTCCCGGCGTTGGCGGGGGCGGCTGCGGCGACGGCGACTCCGGCGGCGACCAGCAGGGTCGTCGCGATCCGGGCGGTACGGCGAGCGAACATGTCGGGGCATCCTCTCGGGGGCGGGCTGGGTTCTCGCCTCGTAGGTGACCGCCCATCACGTCCTGTGACATTCGGTCATGCTCGGAGAATGGTGACGGGCCGAGTTCGCCTCGCGCGATGGCCGTCAGTCGGCGCTGAGCACCAGGCCCACTGTCAGCAGCACCGCGAAGACCAGCTCGGTCATCCCGGTGCTGCGCAGTACCGGGATGAGGTCTCGGCCGCGAGCGCCGCGCACTACCGGCAGCGCGGTGCGGACCGCCAGCGGCGCCGCCAGGACGGCCAGCGCCACCCAGGGCCGGCCCGCCACCGCCAGCGCCACGGCCAGCACGAACGGCGTCGCGATCAGGAGCACGTAGAGCAGCCGGGTGCGGCGCTCGCCCAGGAACACCGCCAGCGTCCGCTTCCCGCTCGGACCATCGGTGGGGGCGTCACGCAGGTTGTTGACCAGCATCAGCGAGCAGGCCAGGCAGCCGATCGCGACCGCGGACACCACCGACGAGGCGGTCACCCGCCCCACCTGGACGTACGTCGTGCCCGTCACCGCGACCAGGCCGAAGAAGACGAACACCGCCACCTCGCCGAGGCCGCGGTAGCCGTACGGTCGCGATCCCCCGGTGTAGAACCAGGCGGCCGCCACGGCCGCCGCGCCCACACCGAGCAGCCACCAGTGGCCGCTGAGCACGACCAGCGCCAGCCCGGCCAGCGCGCCGACCCCGAAGCTCGTCCAGGCGGCCCGCTTCACCACCTCCGGCCGGGCCGAGCCGGACCCCACGAGCCGGAACGGCCCCACCCGGTCCTCGTCGGTGCCGCGGATGCCGTCGGAGTAGTCGTTGGCGTAGTTGACCCCGACCTGGAGGGCCAGTGCCACGGCCAGCGCGAGCGCCGCGCGACCCAGGTGTGCCGACCCGACCGCCGCGGCGGCGCCGGTGCCAGCGAGCACGGGAGCGATGGCCGCGGGCAGGGTGCGGAGACGGGCCCCCTCGACCCATTGCGAAGTGGTGGCCATCAGGCGGCGGGGCCGTCCTGGGAGCGCAGCCGATCGGCAACCGCTCGCCGATCGATCTTGCCGCCGGGCAGGGTGGGCAGCGCGTCGATCACGAACAGCTCCTTCGGGGCGTAGGCCGCCGGGGCGCGCCGGGCGACATGGGTGCGGATCGACTCAAGGGTAGGAGGGTGGGTGGCGTCCACCGGCACCACGGTCACGACGATCCGCTGGCCCCACTCGGCGTCGGCGACCGCGACCGCAACCGCCTCGCGGACTTCCGGATGCGACGACACGGCGGCGTCGACGGCGGACAGGGGCACGTTCACGCCTCCGGACACGGCGACGTCGTCGAGGCGGCCGAGAACCGTCAGCCGCCCGTCGGGTTCGAGCCTGCCGGCGTCGGCGGTGGCGAACCAGCCATCCGCGAACGCGTCGGCGCCGAGGTCGGGCCGGAGCCGGTACCCGCTGGCCAGCACAGGCCCGCCGAGGCGGATCCGGCCGTTTGGGGCCACGGCCACCCGCACCCCGTCCAGCGGGAGCCCGTCGTAGACGCAGCCGCCGCAGGTCTCGGTCAAGCCGTAGGTGGTGACGATGCGGGCACCGGCCGCGCGGGCCCGCTCCAGCAGCTCGGCGTGGGTCGCCGAGCCGCCGACCAGGACGGCGTCGTAGCCGGTCAGCGCGTCGAGCGAGGCCTCGCCGTCGTCGAGGATCGCGGCGAGCTGGCGCGGGACCAGCGAGGTGTAGCGCCGGGCCGGCGAGTCGGCGAACACCCGCATGCTCGCGACGGCGAAGGCCTCCGGGTCGAAGCCGTCGGTGAGGTCGAGCGCCACCGGAGTGTTCCCGCCGAGGACCGAGCGAGCCAGCACCATGAGCCCCGCGACGTGGGTGGCCGGCAGCGCCAGCAACCAGCGACCGGGGCCGCCGAGCCGCTCGGTCGTGGCGCTCACCGAGGCCAGTACCGCGGCCGCGCTCAGGAGCACGCCCTTCGGTTCGCCGGTGGATCCGGACGTGGGGACCACGAGCGCGATGCCGTGCTGGTCGAGGGCCTGCTGTGGCTGGAGCGCGCCGACCAGGGCTGATCGGAGGGCGGCCGGCGCGTGCGGCAGCGGGAGCACCGCGGGCCCGCCCTCGAGTGCGCGGGTGAGCGCCGGAAGCAACCGGGGGATCACCGCCGGGCCGAGCGGGACCTCGACGGCGAACGGCGGAGGTGCCGGTGCGGCGGGCTGGGTGGGCGAGGGGCGGCGCATTGCGTCGTCCAGCATACGAACGCCGCCGGAGTGAGCCGTGCCCGACCCGGCCGGTCGATCGTCGAGCGGCCGGGTCCGCAAACCGGGTCAGAAGTACCAGGGGAAGCGTGACCAGTCGGGCTCGCGCTTCTCGAGGAAGGCGTCGCGGCCTTCGACCGCCTCGTCGGTCATGTACGCCAACCGGGTGGCCTCGCCGGCGAACACCTGCTGCCCGACCATCCCGTCGTCGACGGCGTTGAACGCGAACTTGAGCATCCGCTGGGCCGTGGGACTCTTGCCGTTGATCTTGGCGGCCCACTCGAGTGCGACGTTCTCGAGGTCGGCGTGGGGGACCACGGCGTTGACCATCCCCATCCGGTGGGCGTCCGCCGCGGTGTACTCGTCGCCGAGGAAGAAGATCTCGCGGGCGAACTTCTGGCCCACCTGGCGGGCGAGGTAGGCCGAGCCGTAGCCGCCGTCGAACGAGCCGACGTCGGCGTCGGTCTGCTTGAAGCGGGCGTGCTCGGCGCTGGCGAGGGTGAGGTCGCAGACGACGTGGAGGCTGTGCCCGCCCCCAGCGGCCCAGCCCGGGACCACCGCCACGACCACTTTCGGCATGAACCGGATGAGGCGCTGCACCTCGAGGATGTGGAGCCGGCCGGCCCGGGCCGGGTCGACCGTCTCGGGAGTGTCCCCACTGGCGTACTGGTAACCCGACCGGCCGCGGATGCGCTGGTCGCCGCCGGAGCAGAACGCCCAGCCGCCGTCCTTGGGCGAGGGGCCGTTGCCGGTGAGCAGGACGCAGCCGACGTCGGAGGTCATCCGGGCGTGGTCGAGCGCGCGATAGAGCTCGTCGACGGTGTGCGGCCGGAAGGCGTTGCGGACCTCGGGGCGGTCGAACGCGATCCGGACGGTGCCGCGATCGCGGCCGTCGTGGACGTGGCGGTGGTAGGTGATGTCGGTGAAGTCGAAGCCCTCGACGGTGCGCCAGCGGGCTGGATCGAACGGTCCGGTCGTCACGTCGGCCACCCTAACGGCGGGTCCCGGCGGTGCCCCAAGGTCATCGCGACTATGTTGATGACATCTCTCGCGTATCGGGTGGTCCTCACACCTTCGGCGCGCCCTCGGGAGATGTCGTGACAACCGGCTCGACCAGATGTGGAGAGTTCGTCACCAATGCGACATGTCGGAGCATTGTCCCTGGCTGTGACGACCGTCCTCGCCGTCGTGCTGGCGGGGTGCGGAAGCTCCCGGAGCGCCGCTGAGGTGGCCGGGCAGGACGCCGTGGTGCCGGCCGACTGGACGGTCGTCGACGACGAGCCCAGCGGCGTCAGCTTCGCCCTCCCGAGCAGCTCCGAGCCCGCCGAGGCGCAGGTGCCCGCCGCCGACGGCGAAGAGGTCACGGTGCGCAACTACGTCGCCCGCGAGCCCGAGGCCGAGGTCGGCTTCAACATCCTCGACGTGCCTCACGGCGAGTACAGCCTCGACGCCGGCGTCCAGAGCGTCGCCTCCAGCCTCGACGGCACCGTCGAGGACGCCGAGTCCATCGACGTCGGCGGCCACGACGCGGTCCAGGGCAGCGTCAGCTTCGGCGACGACGACGTCGCCCTCTTCCAGCTCATCCTGATCGACGACCACGTCCTCCAGCCGCTCGTGGCCGGCGAAAGCGCCGATCGTGAGCAGCTCGACCATCTCTTCGACCAGCTCGTCGGCTCGGTCGACGCCGGCTGAGCCCGGTCGTGCACGTCTTCGCGATTCCGATGCGGACCCGGTTCCGCGGCATTGACCTCCGTGAGGGCGTGCTGGTCCGGGGCGAGGCCGGGTGGGGCGAGTTCTCACCGTTCCGCGAATACGCCGATGACGAGGCGAGAGCGTGGTGGAGGGCCGCGCGCGAAGCCGCCGACGTCGGGTGGCCGGCGCCGTTGCGCGACCGGATCCCGGTCAACGCCACGGTCCCGGCCGTCGCCGCCGACCAGGTGGCCGCCGTCCTGGACCGATTCCCGGGATGCCGTACGGCCAAGGTCAAGGTCGCCGAGCCCGGTCAGCAGCCGGCCGACGACGAGGAACGGCTGCGCGCCGTCCGGCAGGCCCTGGGCCCCGGTGCCGCGATCCGGATCGACGCCAACGGCGGCTGGGACGTCGACACCGCCGTGCGGTTGCTGCCGCGCTACGACCGCGCCGCCGGCGGGCTGGAGTACGCCGAGCAGCCCTGCCCCACCGCCGAGGACCTCGCGAGCGTCCGGCGCCGGATCGAGGTGCCCATCGCCGCCGACGAATCGATCCGCAAGAGCGACGATCCGCTGCGGGTGGCCCGCCTCCACGCGGCCGACGTCGTAGTGCTCAAGGTGCAGCCGCTCGGTGGCGTCCGGGCCTGCCTGCGCATCGCCGAGCAGGTCGGCATCCCCGTGGTCGTGTCCAGCGCGCTGGAGACCTCGGTCGGGATCGCGGCGAGCGTGGCTCTCGCGGCGGCGCTGCCGTCGTTGCCGTACGCCTGTGGCATCGCGACCGTGGGGTTGCTCGAGCGCGACGTGGTCGCCGACCCGTTCGTGGCCGTCGACGGCGCGCTGGCGGTGCGCCGGCCCGACCCCGACGCCCGGCTGATGGCCGCGTCGAAGGCCGATCAGGCGACCCACGCATGGTGGGCCGAACGGGTGACCCGGGTCCGTTGACCCGGTGAAGATCTTCACCAATCCGGGCAGATCGTCGGCCGATGCCGGAATCGCCCACGGACCGGAGGTGTCATCCCGGCCCGAGATTGGTAAGGATGGTGACCATGAAGCGTTGGGCGGTGTCCGGTATCGGGGTGCTCGCCGTCGCAGCCGCGGCGGCCTTCACCTTCAACGGCGACGACCCCGGCGACGCCCCCGCCGCCACCGACGACGCCGTGGCCGCGGTCGAGGCGTCCGCGTCCCCGGTGGGTTCCCAGCCCGTGGGGACGCTGACGGCGGAGCCCACGGCCGATGTCGATCCCGAAGGGCTGGTGCTGTCCGCCCCGCGGCAGGCCCGCCAGGGCGCCACGGTCACCTTCGGGGCCAACTGGACCACCGACGACGGCCGCGGGGTCAGCGGCGACGTCGAGTTGCAGCGTGTCGAGGGCACGAAGTGGTCCACCGTCGCCACCATCACCACCGACGCCGGAGTCGGGAGCACCGATGCCGAGGTGCCCACCTCGGGCATCTACCGCCTGGCCTACGGCGGAGCCGGTGACCTGCCCGCCGAGGTCTCGGCCGACATCACCATCACCGCCGGCGCGCTCATGCCGTCGAAGGTCACGGCCACGGCCGCCGAGGCCGACGAAGGCGTCGTCGCCGTCACCAGCACCTGGACCACCGACGCCGGCGTGCCGATCGTGGGCGAGCTCGCGCTGCAAGAGGCCCAGGACGGCGAGTGGACCACCGTCTCCACCGTCACCACCGGCGACGACGGCACCGCCGCCGCCGAGCTCACCGTCAGCGAGACGACCCAGTTCCGGGTGTCCTACGCCGGAGGCAGCCGGTTCGCCGCCGTCTCGGGTGCCGAGGAGCTGCTGACCGGCGACGACGTCCGCGCCATCCCGGTGTCCGCCTGCTCCACCGACCACGAGATCGACGGCCTGGCCCGAGGCGAGGGCTGCCACTTCACCCCGGTCCGGTCGGGCACATTCGTGGTCGGCCACGACTACCTCGACAACGCCTGGTGGAACGCCCTGCCCGAAGGCGACATGGTCGAGCTGACCGGCGAGCTGACCGGCATCTACGAGGTCGTCGATCGGGTCATCGCCCCAGGCCGGGGCGCCGCGCTGGGCTCGGCGTCCAACTGGACCTGTGGCAGTGACTGCGACGTCATCCTGCAGACCTGTCAGGGCAGCAACACCGGGTTCACTTGGCTGCGCCGCGTCGAGACCTGATCCTGATGCGACAATCCACGGCGTGACGACAGCTTCGACACTCGCCGCCGCCGTGATCGTGGACGAGCTCGTCCGAGGCGGTGTCCGCGAGGTAGTGGTGGCCCCCGGCTCGCGCTCGGCGCCGCTGGCGATGGCCCTGTACGACGCCGACACACGCGGCGAGCTCCGGCTCCACGTCCGCATCGACGAGCGTGGGGCCGCGTTCCTGGCCTTGGGGATGGCGAAGGTGTCCGGCCGTCCGGCGGCGGTGGTGACCACCTCGGGCACCGCCGTCGCGAACCTCCACCCCGCCGTCCTGGAGGCCCACCACGCCGGGGTTCCGTTGATCGCGGTGACGGCCGACCGGCCGGCCGCGCTGCGCGGCACCGGCGCGAACCAGACCACCGACCAGGTGCGGATCTTCGGCCCGGCCGCCCGGCACTTCGCCGACCTCGCGGCCACCGGCACGGCCCGCCGCGACGTCGTGGCGCTGCGATCCGCCGTGGCCCGTGCCGCGACGGCCGCGACCGGGGCGAGCTCGGCTGACCCCGGCCCGGTCCAGCTCAACGTCCAGTTCAGCGAACCGCTGGTGCCCGGCCCCGGCGACACCGACCCGCTCGCCGACGCTCCCGGACGACCCGGCAACCGGCCGTGGACCCAGGTCGCGACGACGGCCGCCGAGCCGTTCGAGGCCGCCGGATCGTCGCGGGGCGGGTCCGGCGACGCCGTCCTCACCCTCCCGGCGGGTCCGCGGACCGTGGTGGTGGCCGGCGACGACGCGGGCCCGGCCGCCCGGGCGCTGGCCGAGGCTGGGGGTTGGCCGCTGCTGGCCGAGCCGACGTCGGGCGCCCGCACCGGTTCGGCACCCGTGCGGACCTACCGGCTGTTGCTCGGCGGCCACCCGCTGGCGGAACGCATCGAGCGGGTCGTCGTGTTCGGGCACCCCACCCTGTCGCGGCCGGTGGCCCGGCTGCTGGCCCGGCCCGATGTCGAGGTCGTGGTCGTGTCGTGTGGGCCGACCTGGGTCGATGCCGGATTCGAGGCCGCGACCGTCGCCGCCGCGGTGCGGATCGACGGATCGGGCGACGGGCTGGGCGACGGATCGGGCGACGACGGCTGGGCAGCGGCCTGGCACGCCGCCGATCGCGAGGTGTCGGCGGCACTCGACGACCTCGTCGCCGGCGAGCCCGGCCTGACCGCCTTCGAGGTCGCCGCCGAGGTGTCAACCGCCCTGCCCGCGAACGGGCTGCTCGTGGTCGGCTCGTCGAACCCGGTCCGCGATCTCGACCTCATGGCCCCCGCGCCCCCGGTCGGCGAGCACCGCAAGATCGTCGCCAACCGTGGGCTGGCCGGGATCGACGGCATGGTCTCGACGGCCGTGGGTGCGGCGCTCGGTCGCGACTCGTCGCGCGCGCTGGCGCTCATGGGAGACGTGACGTTCCTCCACGACGCCACCGGGCTCGTGATCGGCCCGGACGAGCCCCGCCCCGCGCTGACCGTCGTGGTCGTGAACGACGACGGCGGGAGCATCTTCGCCACCCTCGAACAGGGCGGGCCCGAGCATGCCCGCTCTTTCGAGCGGGTCTTCGCCACACCGCACCACGTCGATGTGGGCGCGTTGTGCGCGGCGACCGGGACCCCGCACCGGCGGGTCACCGACCTCGCCGGTCTGCGGGCCGCGCTCGCCGAACCGGCCGGGTCCCCGGCCGGGTCCCCGGGCGGGGCCGTGGGCGTCGAGGTGATCGAGGCGGTGGTCGACCGTGGCGGCCGGCGCGCCCTCGACCAGCGCATCCGCGCACTCGTCCGGCCGAGCTGACGTCGGTTCAGGGAGCGGCGAGCGCGTCGCGCATCGGGATGAGCTTCGCGGCGCTCTCGGCGAGCTCGGCGGCCGGGTCGGAACCGGCGACGATGCCGCAGCCGGCGAAGAGTCTCATCCGGGTCGGCAGCTTCGGATCGACCTCGGCACAGCGCAACGCGATGCCCCATTCGCCGTCGCCGGACGCGTCGATCCAGCCGACCGGTGCGGCATAGCGGGCTCGGTCGAGGCCCTCGATCTCGGCGATCATCGCCTGGGCGGCCGAGGTGGGGGTGCCGCCGACCGCGGCCGACGGGTGTAGCGCGGAGGCCAGCGCGAGGGCCGACGCGCCATCCGACGCGACACCGGCCAGATCGGTCGCGAGGTGCATGACATTGCGGAGGTGGAGGACGAACGGCGTCTCGGGAACGTTCATGCTGGAGCAGTGCGGGTCGAGGGCCTCGGCCACCGACCGGACGGCGTACTCGTGCTCCTCGAGGTCCTTGCTCGAGCGCGCCAGCGACGCCGCCAGCGCGAGGTCGTGGGTGTCGTCGCCGGTGCGCCGGATGGTCCCGGCCAGCACCCGCGAGGTGACCAGGCCCCGCTCGCGCCGCACCAGGAGCTCCGGGGTGGCGCCGATCAGGCCGTCGACGGAGAACGTCCAGCATCGCGGGTAGCGCTCGGCGAGGCGTTGCAGTGACCAGCGCAGGTCGACCGGGCGGATGCTCTCGGCCACGAGATCGCGGGCGAGCACGACCTTCTCGAGCTCGCCCGCGCCGATGCGGCGCACGGCTTCGGCGACGATCGTCTGCCACTGCGCCCCGCTGCGCGAACCGTCGGAGAACGTCACGAGGCCGGGACGCCTGGGCGCGACGACGTCGGGCAACGTCGGCACCGGCGGGAGGTGGCCGCTGAGCCCGATGGTGCTGACCCACCAGCGCCCGTCGCGGTGCCCGACCACCACCTGGGGCACGATCAGCGCGGACGATCCCGGATCGTCGGCGAAGGCGAACGACCCGAACGCCACGGGGCCGGATCCGGGCACCCCGACCTCGTCGCGGATCACCGCCCCCTCGACGAAGCCCCGCCACCACCGATCGGCCGCGGCGAACCGGTTCGCGCCGGTGGTGTCGAACCGGGCCGCCTCGCCCCAGCCGACGATCCCCTCGCCCCGCCGCACCCACGCGAGCGGCGCGCCCTCGGGCAGCGTGGACAGCAGCGGACCGGGGTCAGGGATCTCGACCGTTCGGACCACCACGGGTGCGGTCGCGGGCAGAGTCGTCACGAATGCCAAGGGTACGTCCCCATTGCCGAATGATCCGGAAGACCGCCCTCCTCGCCGTGACGGTGGCGCGACGTACGCTGGCGGACGTGACCCGAGCCTCTCTGGACAAGCAGCCGCACGAGGTCGCTGCGATGTTCGACGACATCGCCGCCCGGTACGACGTCACCAACGACGTCATCTCGCTGGGTCAGGATCGGTTGTGGCGCCGGGCGGTCGAGCGCGCGGTCGCCGCTGGGCCGGGCGAGCGCGTCCTCGATCTCGCCGCGGGCACGGGCACGTCGAGCGAGCCGTTCCGGGCGGCCGGTGCCTCCGTGGTGCCCTGCGACTTCTCCATAGGGATGCTCCGCGAGGGCCGGCGACTGCGCCCGCACCTGCCGTTCGTGGCGGGCGATGCGACCCGATTGCCGTTCGCGGACGCCTCGTTCGACGCCGTGACGATCTCCTTCGGCCTGCGCAACGTCCACGATCCCGACGCCGCCTTGCGCGAGATGCTGAGGGTGACCAAGCCGGGCGGGCGGATGGTGCTCTGCGAGTTCAGCCATCCCACCTGGACGCCGTTCCGCACGGTCTACATCGAGTACCTGATGCGGGCGCTGCCGCCGGTGGCGCGGGTGGTCTCCAAGAGCCCGGACGCCTACGTCTACCTCGCCGAGTCGATCCGCGCCTGGCCGGACCAGAGGGGCATGGCCGAGCGGATCGGGGCGGCGGGGTGGGACGCCGTCCGCTGGCGCGACCTCAGCGGCGGAGTCGTGGCGCTGCACCACGCGGTCCGCACCACCTGAGCCGGAATGATCACGTCCACGTGATCATTCCCCGCACCACGAGCCCTGCAGGCCTGGTGGTGCGGGGGAGCCCCTCGTGGTGTCGCGGTGGCGCCCAGAACGTCGGCCCGCCGCCGCCGATGCCCGGGTTCGCCGCACTACTACGATCATCCCGTGACGGGTGGGAATGGCAGTGGCGAGACGCTGCGCTTGCGGGCTTCCGACGCCGATCGTGAACGCATCCGCGCGGTGCTCGACCAGGCCCGGGCCGACGGCCGGATCGACGACGCCGAGCTCGCCCGCCGGGTCTCGAGGCTGGCCTCCGCCGCCACCTACGGCGAGCTCGACGACCTCGTCGACGACCTTCCGCCGCAGCCTCCCCCGCCGGTGCCGCTGAGTCGGCGGCTGGCCGCTTGGGGCGCGACACTGGCGGCTGCCGTGGTCATCGGCGGAGGCTTCGCCTGGCTGGTCACCCGAGGCGGGGACGATCCGGTCGAGCGTCCGGCCGGCCCGCCCGCGGCCGCCGAGGAGGTCGAGGCTCCCGCGGCGGTCGACATGTTCGCCCCCGGCGAGGTCACCCGCATGCTCGACGCGCTGGCGGCCGAGGGCTACACCGCCTTCTCCGAGGTCGCCATCTGGCCGGACAACGCCGTGATCAAGGCCCAGGTGTCGCCCGAGGCCCTGCAGTACGACGAGGTCCGCTACAGGGGTGGCGAGATCACCGAGGCCACACCCGGCGGCACGGTGTTCGACGGCTACGAGGTGTTCGCCGCGGCCGACTTCGACCCTGAGGTGATCGCGTCGATCGCGGCTCGGGCGGCCGCGGTCGCCGGTGCCGACGGACGGGCCGTGAGCACCGTCCAGGTCTCCCGCAGCTCCACCGACGGGCACCAGCTCGAGATCTGGGCGCACCTCGAGTCCGACGCCTACGGCAGCGCGCCCGTGGTGGTCTGGGACGCCACCGGACAGCATCTCCTCGAGGACGGTTCGTCATGAGCAGCCCGGAGATGCGGTGGCGCCCCTCCGACGCCGACCGCGAGCGCTACGCCGCCGTGGTCGCCGACGCGTACTCGCAGGGCCGCATCGACTCCGCCGACATGGAGTCGCGCACCGCGCTGCTCTACGAGGCCGCCTCGATCGCCGACCTCGACTCGCTCGTCGACGACCTCCCGGGCGACGCCGCGCCGCCGAGAGTCGCCGTGGTGCCGCCCGGCACCTCGGCTCGCGCCGCCCGGCTGATCGCCGGCGTAGTGGTCGCGGCTGCCGTCGCGGTGGGCGGCGTGGCCGTGCTGGGCGCCCAGGAGGCGCCGGATCAGAGCCCCGACTCCGCCCAGGCGCCGGCCGACGACTCCGCCGACGATGCGGCCGAGGACCCAGCCGACCCTGCCGACCCAGCCGACCTCCCGCCGATCGCCGAGGAGCGCCTCGACACGCACACCGCCGAAGGGCTGTCCCAGCTCTGGCAGTCGATGGCGGACGCCGGCATCACCGAGGCGAACTCCATCACCGTCTTCGGCGACGGCGACGTCCGGCTGTGGGTGCGGGCACCGGGGGAGCGACGGTCGATCGCCGAGGCCACGGCACGCGGCGGGGCGATCTCCCCGCTTCAGCCGTACCGCGACCTCTCCGACAGCGACACGGACGAGGCGACCTTCTTCGCACTGGACGCCGTCACCTCCGAGGCGGTGGCCCAGGCCATGGCCGCCACCCCCGCGGCAGCAGGCACGCCGGACGCCGCGCTGGGCCACACCTACATCGAGCGCGACATCCTCCCCGACTACCCGGTGACCATCACCGTGAACCTCGAGGACGGCCCGAGCGTCGTCTGGGACGCGACCGGAGCGAACGTTCTCGACATCCGCTGACCTGGGCCGTCGCCCACACTCCGGGCGGCCCGAATTAAGCAACACCGATCATGCGTAAATCCGCAGGTCAGGTGGGGTGGGGGGTGCTCGTCCGCGGTCAGGGAATACCCCTAGACTGTGGCCCGAGTGTGCGCTCGTGAACCAATTCACGAGCTGCCCGCGAGCACCGCCCGAACACCCAACTCGTGACCCGGGGAACAGTGATGAGCGCCAAGGCCACCGCCGCCGACGTGATCGTCGTCGGAGCGGGTCC
>DATCVR010000066.1:0-9065 GCA_036566745.1 Jiangellaceae bacterium
CGCGACGAGGTCGTGTCCAAGCGGGACATCCTCGAACACGTCTGGGACACCTACTACGAGGGCGACCCGAACGTCGTCGAGGTGTACGTCGGCTACCTCCGCCGCAAGATCGACGTGCCGTTCGACCGCCAGGCGCTGCAGACCGTCCGTGGCGCGGGCTACCGCCTGGCCGGAGACGGCGGGTGAGCGAGTGAGCTGGGTGCGCCGGCTGAGCCTGCGGGCCCGGCTGACCCTGGCCGCCACCGTCGTGGCCGTGCTCGGCCTGGTCGCGGGCGGCCTGCTGCTGCTCGTGGCCCTCGACCGCGCGTTGTTGAGCGCACTCGACGAGTCCGCCCGGGCCGACGGCGGCGACATCGCGGCCCTGGTCGACGCCGGGCGGCTGACCGACCCGCTACCCACGTTCGGGGCGGCGGTCGCCCAGGTGGTCGACCTGGACGGCCGGGTGCGGGCCTCGACGCCGGGCGGCGACCGGCTGGCGCCCATCATCGGGCCGGACGAGCTCGCCGCGGTGCGGGACGGCGAGGCGATCGATCTCGACGGCACCCGCCTGGGGCAGCCCGATCCGTACCGCGTCGTGGGCGTCGCCGCCGGGCCGCCCGACGATCCGCAGACCGTCGTCGTCGCCGTCTCCCTGGCCGAGCAGGAGCGCAGCTCCAGGATCCTCAAGACCGGCGTGGGCCTCGGCGGGCTGATCCTGACCGCCGCCGTGGCCGGCCTGAGCTGGATCGGCATCGGCCGGGCGCTTCGGCCGGTCGAAGGGCTCCGGGCCGGCGCCGAGGAGATCAGTGGCACCGCGGCGCTCGACCGCCTGCCGGTGCCCGAGGCCGACGACGAGATCCGGCGCCTCGCGACCACCCTCAACGACATGCTCGCCCGCCTCGAGTCCGCCTCGGCCCGCCAGCGCGCGTTCGTCGCCGACGCCGCGCACGAGCTGCGCAGCCCCATCGCGGCGCTGCGCACCCAGCTCGAGGTGGCGCTGGCCCACCGCGAGGCGGTCGATCCCCACGTCACCGCCCGCGAGGCCCTGGTCGAGGTCGAGCGGATGGGCCGGCTGGTCGACGACCTCCTGGTCCTCGCCCGCGTGGACGAGGCTGGCCGCGCGGCCCGCGACACGGCGATCGACCTCCGAGCCTGCGCGGTCGACGAGGCGGCCCGGCTCCCCCACCGGCGGGTGCCCGTGCGAGCGACACCGGGTCCCCCGGTCGAGATCCGCGGCGACGCCGACGGGCTGGCGAGGGTGATCCGCAACCTGTTGGAGAACGCCGTGCGGCACGCCGAGTCGGAGGTGAGCGTCTCCGTCGACGGCTACGCCCGCGAGGTGCTGCTCACGGTCACCGACGACGGCCCCGGCATCGCCCAGGCCGACCGCGCCCGGGTCTTCGACCGGTTCGCCCGACTCGACGACGCCCGGGCCCGCGACGACGGCGGCACCGGTCTGGGGCTGGCGATCGTGCGTGAGATCGTCACCGCTCACGGCGGATCGGTGCGGGTCGAGGATGCCGGACCCGGCGCCCGGTTCGTCGTGCGGCTCTCCCGGTCTCGCTGAGGTCACGCGCCGGGTCGTAGGCTCCCGGCGTGACGTACCGCTTCGGGATCCAGCTCACGCCCGAAACCGACCAGCTCGGCACCGTGCGCCGCCTCGCCCGGCTGGCCGACGACGAGCGCCTCGACCTCCTGGGCGTCCAGGACCACCCGTACGCGGCGGCCCAGGTCGACACGTTCGCCCTGATGGCCGCGGTCCTCGCCGACACCCGGTACATCCGCGTCTTCCCCGATGTCGCGAGCCTCCCGCTGCGTGCGCCGGCGGTCATGGCCAAGGCCGCAGCCACCCTCGATTTGCTCAGCGACGGCCGCTTCGAGCTGGGGCTGGGTGCCGGCGGCTACGCGCGACCCATCGTCGCCATGGGCGGAGCGTCGCTCACCGGGGCCGAGGCGCTGCGGGCGCTCCGCGAGGGCATCGCGATCATCCGCGCCATGTGGCGTCCTGGCGAGCGGGTTCACGTCGACGGCGAGTTCCATCGGGCCGACGGGGTGCGCTCCGGACCTGCGCCCGCACACGACATCGGCATCTGGATCGGCAGCGTCGGGCCGCGCGCCCAGGAGCTCACCGGCCGCCTCGCCGACGGCTGGGCCGCCCCGATCCCCCACTACCTCCCGTACGAGCAGTGGCCGGCGTCACAGCAGCGGATCACGGCAGCCGCCACCGACGCGGGACGCGATCCGTCGGCGGTCATCCGAATGGCGCAGCTCGTCGGCGACATCACCGACGGGCCGGCGGCGGTGCGACTCGAGGGCGAGGAGCCGATCCGCACCGACGCACCGGGCTGGGCGCGGATCCTGGCCGGGCTCGCCACCGAGACCGGTTTCGACACCTTCGTGTACTGGCCGGAGAACGCCGACGAGACGCAGGTGCTGCGGTGGGCCCGCGAGGTCGTTCCCGCCGCCCGGGAGCTGCTCGGCTGAGCTGGTCCGTCAGCGGGTGGCCTCGATGACACGGGTCAGCGCCGTGTGGAGGTCCTCGAGCTCGGACAGCTCCATGCCGAGGCGCTCGACGATGCGGGGCGGCACCGTCTCGGCCTGCGCGCGCAGCGCCCGGCCCGCCGCGGTGAGGTCGACGCTGAGGTGGCGCTCGTCGGCGGCGTTGCGCTCACGGGTGACGTACCCGGTGGCCTCCAGCCGCTTGAGCAGCGGCGACAACGTCGCCGGCTCGAGCCGCAGGGTGACGCCGAGGTCCTTCACCGAGCGCGGCGCCTGCTCCCACAGCGCGAGCATCACGAGGTACTGCGGATGGGTCAGTCCCAGGGGCTCGAGCACCGGCCGGTAGATCCCGATCACGCTGCGCGAGGCGACCGCCAGGGCGAAGCACACCTGCCGGTCCAGGGCGAGCGGGTCGGCATCCGAACGTTCGGCGGACATGGCTGACTCCTCACGGTGGCTCGTCGGGCTCCGGTGGCAGGATACCGGGTAGTGGTTAGTGTACTAACTCTTCGTATACGATGTCTCTCGTCCGGCAGTGTCCCGCGAACGACTGGAGACGACATGGCGGCCCGGCGGCGAGGTCAGCACGGCGAGACGGATCGGCCCACGCGCAGGCGACGGCTGTCGTGGCACGGCCGGCTCGACCGGATGTTCTTCCCGTTGCTCGGGCCGGCCCAGGTCGGCCCCTACGACGTCGCGCCCGAGGCAGCTGCGGACACCACCGCATGCCCGGCCTGCGGAGCGCTCATGACAGCGCATCGCCGCGAGCACGTGGGCGGCAAGACCCGGGTGTACTGCCCGGCACCCTGACTCGGGTGTCCGCTACCGGCGCGCCGGCGAAGGTTCACCTCTCCGTCGCCCGTCCGTGCTTCGATGAAGATCGACCACGCACCCGACGCCCGGGAGACCGCCATGGTGACGCAGCACGCGATCGGAGCCCACACGGACTCGCATCGGCCCGTATGGAGGCCCGCGATCCCAGCCGTCCTCGTGCTCGCGCTCGTCGTGGTAGCCACGCTCCTCGGGGCCGGGCCGGCCACGGCCTACCCGCCGGATCCGCCCGACGCCGCGACCAGCCGCGCGCACCTCACCGAGATCGGGTGACGCCGGAGGGTTCCTCCGACGGGTACGACCGCGACAAGTTCCCGCACTGGAGCAGCCAGGGCGACAACTGCAACACCCGCGAGGTCGTGCTCGCCCGCGACGGATCGGGCGTCGTCGTCGACGACGACTGCTATCCGACCGCCGGACGTTGGTACAGCGTGTACGACGCCGCGTGGGTGGAGTCGCCGGCCGACGTCCAGATCGACCACATCGTCGCGCTCTCCGAGGCGTGGCATTCCGGAGCGTCGGCCTGGACGACGGCCGAGCGCGAGCAGTTCGCCAACGACCTCGAGCACGCCCAGCTGATCGCGGTCTCCGGCAGCAGCAATCAGGCCAAGAGCGACCACGACCCGGCGGAGTGGACGCCGCCGAACACCGCCGTGCACTGCATCTTCGCCCGCGAGTGGATCGATGTGAAGTACGTGTAGGAGCTCACGATCGACCAGGCCGAGCACGACGCGCTGAACGTGCTGCTCGACAGCTGTTGAGACGTCGCAGCCCCGGGTGACTGCGCCAGGGCGGGTCGCTGCGTCGATCCGCCCTCGCCAGGCGGGACAATGGCTGCATGGCACGCAAGACCTCCACCACTCCCCCGCCCGAGGACTTCGAGGAGACGATTCTCGACGTCGACGTCTCCGACGAGATGCGCGGCAGCTTCCTCGAGTACGCCTACTCGGTCATCTACTCCCGGGCGATCCCGGATGCGCGCGACGGCCTCAAGCCGGTCCACCGCCGCATCCTGTTCCAGATGAACGAGATGGGCCTGCGCCCCGACCACGCCCACGTCAAGTGTGGCCGCGTGGTCGGCGATGTCATGGGCAAGCTCCATCCCCACGGCGACACAGCCATCTACGACACGCTGGTCCGGATGGCCCAGCCGTGGGCGATGCGGGTGCCGCTGGTCGACGGCCACGGCAACTTCGGCTCGCTCGACGCCGGGCCGGCCGCCTACCGCTACACCGAGTGCCGGATGGCCGAGCCGGCCATGCTGCTCACGGGCTCCCTCGACGAGGACGTCGTCGACATGGTGCCCAACTACGACGGCCACTACCTCCAGCCCGAGGTGCTGCCGGCGGCCTTCCCGAACCTCCTGGTCAACGGCGCCACCGGCATCGCCGTGGGCATGGCCACCAACATGGCGCCGCACAACCTCGGCGAGGTCGTCGAGGCCACCCGCCACCTCCTCGCCCACCCCGACGCCACCCTCGACGACCTCATGCGGTTCGTCCCCGGCCCCGACCTCCCCAGCGGCGGTCGCATCGTCGGACTCGACGGCGTCCGCGAGGCCTACGAGACCGGCCGCGGCGCGTTCAAGACCCGCGCGACGGCCCGCGTCGAGAACATCACCGCCCGGCGCAAGGGCATCGTCATCACCGAGCTGCCGTACATGGTCGGTCCCGAGCGGGTGCGCGAGCGCATCGTCGAGCTGGTCCGCAACAAGAAGCTCGCCGGCGTCGCCGACGTCGTCGACTACACCGACCGCAACACCAGCCTGCGCCTGGTCATCGAGCTCAAGAGCGGGTTCGTCCCCGAGGCGGTGCTGGAGGAGCTCTACCGCCTCACGCCGCTCGAGGACTCCTTCTCGATCAACAACGTCGCCCTGGTCGACGGCCAGCCGCGCACCCTCGGCCTCAAGGAGCTGCTCGAGGTCTTCGTCGCCCACCGCCTCGAGGTGGTCCGCCGCCGCACCGAGTTCCGCCGGGGCAAGGCCTCCGACCGACTCCACCTCGTCGACGGCCTCCTGGTCGCGCTGCTCGACATCGACGAGGTCATCGCGGTGATCCGGTCCTCCGACGACGCCCAGGCCGCCCGCGAGCGGTTGATGACCGTCTTCGACCTGTCCGAGATCCAGGCGAGCTACATCCTCGACACCCCGCTGCGCCGGCTGACCAAGTACGACCGGCTCGAACTCGACAAGGAGGCCGAGAAGCTCCGCCGCGAGATCGCCGAGCTGACCTCCCTCCTCGAGGACGACGCCCTGCTGCGCCAGTCGATCTCCGCCGAGCTGGCCGACATCTCGGCCAAGTTCGCCACGCCGCGGCGCACCGTCCTGCTCGAGGGCTCGTCCGTCCCGGCGCCGCGCGCCGCCACCGCCGCGCCGGCACTCGAGGTGGCCGACGACCCCTGCCAGGTGCTGCTGTCCTCCACGGGCCTGCTCGCCCGCACGGCGGGCACGGAGCTGCCACCTCCGGGGTCCGGGCGGGCCAAGCACGATCTCGTCGTCTCTACCGCGGCCACCACGGCGCGCGGGTACGTCGGGCTGGTCACCACGGCCGGGCGCATCATCCGGCTGTCCGTGCTCGACCTCCCGGCGCTGCCGCCCACCGCGTCGCCCACCCTGGCCGGTGGAGCGCCGATGACCGAGTTCGTCGAACTCGATCCCGACGAGAAGGTGGTGTGCCTGACCACCCTCGACCCCGAGTCGCAGGGCGTGGCGCTGGGCACCGAACGCGGCGTGGTCAAGCGGGTCGTCCCCGACCATCCGTCCAACAAGGACGCCTGGGAGATCATCCGCCTCGACCACGACGACCGCGTCGTGGGCGCGGTCGAGCTGCGCACCGGCGAGGAAGACCTCGTGTTCGTCAGCTCCGACGCCCAGCTCCTGAGGTTCTCCGCCTCGTCCGTGCGACCCCAGGGCCGCTCCGGCGGCGGTGTCGCGGGCATCCGGCTCGCCGGCGGCGCTCGGGTGCAGTTCTTCGGAGCCGTCGACGGCTCCACCGAGGCGACACTGGTGACCGTGGCCGGCTCGTCCTCGGCCCTACCCGGCGCCCAGGCCGGGACGGTCAAGGTCACCGACTTCGCCGATTACCCCTCCAAGGGGCGGGCCACCGGCGGGGTTCGGTGCCACCGCTTCCTCAAGGGCGAGGACGCGCTCGTCCTGGCGTGGGCGGGGCGGGCCCCAGCTCGCGCCGCGGCGGCCAGCGGCGTCCCGATCGAGCTGCCGGAGGCCGTGGGCCGTCGGGACGGCTCGGGCACGCCCGCGCGCCAGGCGATCGCCGCAGTCTCGGGAGGTCTCGGGCCGCTGACCAGCTGATTCGCTCCCGGCCTCGGTGCGGCGCAAGATCGACCTAAGTCCGGCCGTGCACCCTCCTTCACATCCGAATCGATCGATGTGAAAGGGACGACGATGCGTCGCTGCGTGGTGTGGGGTGCCGTCATGGTCGCCATATGCGCCGGATGCGCGAGTGACACCGTGGCGCGCGGGCCTGGGCTGGCCAGTTCGACCGGGTTCGTTCCCTCCAGTGACGAGCGACCGACGTTCGCCGAAGATCAACTCGTCGCTCGGTGCAGGAACGAACTCGGCCTCTTCCCCGGTGAGGGACGCTACTCCAGCTCGTCCGCTGGCGACCGCGGCTCCTCCCACACGTGGGTCGACCGCTGCTGACGCCCGAGCCTCGCCGCGGCGCGGGCTCTCAGTCGCGTGGCCGCAGGCCGTCCAGCACCCCGTCGACGAACTGCTCGATCAGCTCACGAGTGAGGTCGTCCTCGGGGTGCTGTAGCGACCAGTGCATCTGCGGTGCCGTGACCAGGTCGATCATGAACTCGACGTCGAGGTCGGCGCGCAGCTCGCCACGCTGGGCCGCGCGGTCGAGCACGCCGCGGATGACGTCGCGCCGGGGCTTGATGACGGCCTGCCGGTACCGCTCCATGAGCGCGGGGTGACGGCTCATCTCGCCGACGAAGCAGGCGTAGAGCTTGCGCCGCCGCGCGGACTCACGGCCGCGCGCGGCGGCGTCGCCGAGCTCGATGAGATCGTCCCGCAACGTCTCCCCGTGGGGCTGGGGCGGCGGACCCTTCAGGGCCACCATGGCGTCGCAGATCAGGCTCTCCTTGTCGGACCAGCGCCGGTAGATCGTCGTCTTGCCGACGCCGGCACGCGAGGCGATGCTCTCGATCGACATCGCTCCGACACCTACCTCGGCGAGGAGGTCGAGCGTCGCCTCGATGATCGCCTTGTCGGCGTCCTCGCTGCGCGGGCGCCCGCTCTTCTTCTCTACCTGCGTGATCTCTGTCATCTCACGTCACATTCTGACCAACTCGGTGCCGGATCACCAGTTAGACGGTCGCGGGCTCCTCGGACGGTCGGGTCTCGTCGACCGGCGGCGGGCCGGCCTGCGGCGAGGTCTTGCCCGGCATGAACCGCAGCGCCACCACCACGCTGAGCGCGGCCACCACAGCGCCGAGCAGGGCCACGACGTGCACGCCGTCGACGAAGGCGGCGAACGCCGGGCCACGCACCGCGTCGGTGATGCCGGCCCGCTCGGCGACGGCCATCGTCGAGCCCAGCGACTCCACGGCGGCGTCGTGCAGACCGTCCGGGAGGGAGCTGAGCGAGTCCTCGACGCCGGAGCGGTAACGCGCCGACAGCACGGCTCCGAGGACCGCCACGCCGAGCGCTCCGCCGACCTGTCGCATCGTGTTGTTGACCGCCGATCCGACTCCGGCCTTCTCCCGCGGTACCGACGACATGACGGCGGTGGTGGCCGGCGGCATCACGTTGGCCATGCCCGCGCCCTGGATGAAGAACACCAGCTCGAGGAACCACAGGGGCGTGTCGGCGTCGACCACCGCCATGGCGGCGAGGCTGAGCGTGACCAGGCCGAGCCCGGTCGAGGTCACCGCGCGAATGCCGAAACGCTGCACCATCGTCGACGAGAGTGGCGAGAACGCCAGCTGAGCCAGGGCGAACGGCAGGAACAGCAGGCCGGTCTGCAGCGGCGTGTACCCGCGAACGATCTGCCAGTAGAACGTCATGAAGAAGAAGACGCCCATCATGGCGAAGAAGGCCATCCCGATGGCCGTGACCGACGCCGAGAAGGTGCGGTTGCGGAAGAGGCTGACGTCGAGCGCGGGATGGTCGCTGCGCGCCTCGAACCAGACGAAGAGCGCGAGGACGGCGATGCCGCCGGCGGTGGACGCCCACACGACCGGGTCGGCGAACGACGCCCGCTCGCCGGCCTCGATGATCCCGTAGACCAGCAGGGTGAGGCCGACAATCGACAAGCCCACGCCGATCGGGTCGAGGCGCGACGGGCGCGGGTCACGCGACTCCGGCACGATCCACGCGATGAGCGCCAGGCCGATCACGATCACCGGCACGTTGATGAGGAACACCGAGCCCCACCAGAACTGCTCCAGTAGCGCACCGCCCAGCACCGGGCCGAGCACGACCGCGATACCGACGGAGGCCACCCAGATGCCGATGGCGCGACCGCGCTCCTCGGGGGCGAAGACGTTGCTGATGATCGCCAGCGTCGAGGGCATCACGGCAGCGGCGCCGAGGCCCATGAACGCCCGGGCCGCGATGAGCTGTTCGGGCGAGCCGGCATAGGCCGACACCGCCGAGGCCACCCCGAAGAGGATCAGGCCGATGACGAGCATCCGCCTGCGGCCGAACCGGTCACCCAGCAGCCCGAAGGTGAACAGCAGGCCGGCGAAGACGAGCGTGTAGGAGTTGATCGACCAGGCCAGCTCGCTCTGAG
>DATCVR010000067.1:0-17971 GCA_036566745.1 Jiangellaceae bacterium
CACGCTGGTCGTCGTCGAGCACCGCGTGTCCGCGGCTGTCGACCTGGTCGACCGGGTCGTGGTGCTCGGAGCCGGTGGCGGCGTGATCGAGGACGGCACACCGGCCGACGTCTTCGCCCGGCGCGGTGCCGCCCTGGCCGACGCCGGGGTGTGGGTGCCCAGCCCCTGGGGACCGCCACCACCGGCGCATTCCCCCGGCCCCGGCGGCCCGGGCCTGATGCGGGCCGACGGCCTCCGCCTCACCTACCCGCGCGCCGCCCACCCCGCCGTGGACGACGTGAGCCTCGAGGTCCGGCGCGGTCAGGCGTGCGTGATCACCGGCCCCAACGGCAGCGGGAAATCCACCCTCGCGATGATCCTGGGCGGGCTCGTGCGTCCCGACACCGGCGCGGCGCGGCTTCTCGACGCACCCGGGCGGCCGTTGCACGCGTGGCGGGCCCGCGAGCTCTGCCGCCGGGTGGGGACCGTGTTCCAGGACCCCGAGCACCAGTTCGTCGCGCCGACCGTGCGCGCGGAGCTGGTGGTGGGGCCCCAGCGCGCCGGCCTCGATCCGGCCGCCGCCGCGCGCCGCGGAGACGACCTGCTCGCCCGCCTGGGCCTCGATCGCCTCGCCGGCGCCAACCCGTTCACCCTGTCCGGTGGCGAGAAGCGCCGGCTCTCCGTGGCTGCCGCCCTGGCCACCGCTCCCGACCTGCTCGTCCTCGACGAACCGACGTTCGGCCAGGACGCCCGCACCTGGGCCGAGCTGGTCCGGATCTGCCGCGACCTCCGCGACCAGGGCACCGCACTCGTGGCGGTCACGCACGACGAGGTGTTCGCCGGTGTCCTGGCCGACCAGCGGGTCGAGATGCGCGAGGGCCGGCTGCGATGAGCCTCGTGCACGCGGCCAGCGCCGCCGACCCGTCCGCTCCCTTGGCCCGGCGCAACCCCGTCGCGAAGCTCGCCGCCGCGCTCCTCCCGGCCCTCGTCCTCCTGGTCGGGGTCGACGCGGTGTCGTCCGCGGTGATCCTGACGGCCACGCTGGCCAGCGTTCCGGCCTGGGGAATCCGCTGGTCAGGGTTGGGGCGAACGCTCGTCCCCCTGGGCGTCGCGCTGGTCATGGTGGCCGTGGGCAACGCGATCTTCACCGACCTCAAGGGCGGGGCGGCGGTGATCGACGCCGGAGCGCTGCTGGTCACGACGGAGAGCCTGGCCGTGGGCGTGGTGTCGGGGCTGCGGGTCGCGGCCATCGCGCTGCCCGGCGTTCTCGCGGTCTCCACCATCGACCCGGTGGACCTCGCCGACTCCCTCGTCCAGCACCTGCGCGTGCCGCCGCGGTTCGCCTACGGCTCGCTCGCCGCGCTGCGCCTGGCACCGCTGCTGGCCGCCGAGTGGGATGCGCTGGGGCGGGCGCGGCGGGCGCGGGGCCTGGAGACCGGGCGCAATCCGCTGGCCGCGGTGCGACTCTTCGCCGGCAAGCTGTTCGCCCTGCTGGTGGGCGCAGTGCGCCGGGCCACGCACCTGGCGACGGCCATGGACGCCCGGGGCTTCGACTCGACCGGGCCACGGACCTCGGCGCGGATCAGCCGACTGACCAGGGCCGACGCGCTGCTCGTGGCCGTCTCCGGCGTGGTCGCCGCGGTGGCCGTGGTGCTCGCGGTCGTGACCGGCTCCTGGAACCCCGTGGTGTCCTGAGCCTGGTGGCTCAGGCGTCGATGCGCCGGAGCAGCTCGGACATCTGCGCGAGCTCGTCGGGCTCGAAGCGACTGATGACGTACTCGCGGACGCCGCGCAGGTGGGTGCCCGTGGCCTCGCGCAGGCGCTCGTAGCCGACGTCGGTGAGCACGGCGTAGAAGCCCCGGCCGTCACGCTCGGCCTGCTCGCGCCGGACCAGGCCCTCGTCGACCATGCGGTCGACCAGCCGGGTGAGCCCGCTGGGCGAGAGCATCACCCGGTCGGCCAGCTCGGTCATCCGCAGCCGGCGTTCGTCGGCCTCGAGCAGCCGGACGAGGACGTCGTACCACGCCAGCGGCAGGCCGTGCCGTTCGACGAGATCGGCCTCGAGGCGCCTCAGCACCTGGGCGTGGACGCGAATGAAGGTCCGCCACACCTCGAGTTCTTCGGGGGTGACGCGGTCGGGGGTGTCGGATGCACTGGCCATCGTCGGTCGATCTTAGGGCCGCGGCGGACGCACCCATGACTCGACGTAGCATCGACGTATGAGCACCCTGCCCACGACCGACCAGGTCACCACGGTCCTGGCGACCGTCAAGGACCCCGAGATCAAGCGCCCCATCACCGATCTCGGCATGGTGAAGTCGGTCGACGTGGCCGGCGACGGACGGGTGCGGGTCGAGGTGTTCCTCACGGTCGCCGGCTGCCCGCTGCGCGACACCATCACCCGCGACGTCACCGCGGCGGTGTCCTCGCTCGACGGCGTCACGGCTGTCGACGTCGTCCTCGACGTGATGTCCGCCGACCAGCGCCGCAACCTCTCCCAGCAGCTGCGCGGGGGCGCTCCCGAGCGCGAGATCCCCTTCGTGAAGCCGGACAGTCTCACCCGCGTGTACGCCGTGGCCTCGGGCAAGGGCGGCGTCGGGAAGTCGTCGGTCACCGTCAACCTCGCCGCCGCCATGGCCGCCGACGGCGTCCGCGTGGGCCTGGTCGACGCCGACATCTACGGCCACTCGGCCCCGCGCATGCTCGGCGTCGAGGGCAGCCAGCCCACGGTCGTCGAGAAGATGATCATGCCGGTGCCGGCCCACGACGTGAAGCTCATCTCCACCGAGATGTTCAAGCCCGACCGCGACGCCCCGGTGGCCTGGCGCGGCCCGATGCTGCACCGCGCGCTCCAGCAGTTCCTCACCGACGTCTACTGGGGCGACCTCGACGTCCTCCTCCTCGATCTCCCCCCGGGCACCGGCGACGTCGCGATCTCGCTGGCCCAGCTGCTGCCCAACGCCGAGATCGTCGTGGTCACCACCCCCCAGCTCGCGGCCGCCGAGGTCGCCGAGCGGGCCGGGTCGATCGCGCTGCAGACCCACCAGCAGGTCGCCGGCGTCATCGAGAACATGTCGTACCTGCCATGCCCCCACTGCGGCCCCGAGCACCGCATCGAGGTCTTCGGGACCGGTGGGGGCGGGCACGTCGCCGCCGGGCTGTCGCGGCGGCTGGGTGCCAGCGTGCCGGTGCTCGGCGAGGTGCCCATCGACGTCCGGCTGCGCGAAGGTGGCGACGCCGGTGTGCCGCTGGTGCTGTCGGAGCCCGACGCGCCCGCCTCGGTCACCCTGCGCGAGATCGCCCGGCGGCTCTCGCACCGCCAGCGCGGCCTGGCGGGGATGTCGCTGAGCCTCTCCCCCGCCGGCTGAGCGCTGGATCGGCAGCTCGTCGTCTGAACCAACCCGGAGTCACGACGTGAGGTCGTCGACGGTGGTGCCGTCCACGGTCGTGGCGTCGAAGGTGTCGGCCACCCACGAGGCGATCTCACTGCTCTCGCTTGCGAGCGTCGAGCTGGGGGGAGGTGGCGCCCCGGTTCTGGAGGGTTTTCCACGCTTCGAGGGCTCGCGAGGGGTGGATAACCCTCCAGAGGGCGGGACGAGCTACTGCGCGGCCGGCAGGCGTACGGTGAACCGGCTGCTCGTGGCCGCATCGCCGGGATCCTGTTCGGTGCGGCTCTCGACGGTGATCGATCCGCCGTGCGCGTGGACGATCGCCTGCGCGATGGCCAGGCCGAGTCCCGTGGAGCCGCCGGTGCTGGTCCGCGCGGTGTCCGCCCGGCTGAACCGCTGGAACAACGCGGGTCGCAACTCGGCCGGGATGCCGGGGCCCTCGTCCTGGACGTGCAGGACGACCTCGCCGGCTTCGGCGCGGGCTGCGACCGTCACGCGGGTGCCGTCGGGGGTGTGGACGCGGGCGTTCCCGAGGAGATTCGTCAGCACCTGGCGCAGCCGGGCCTCGTCTCCGACGACGGTCAGCTCCGCGGTTCCGGGCAGATCGAGACGCCACCGGTGTCCCGGCCCCGCGGCGTGCGCGTCCGCCACCGCGTCGACCAGGAGCGCCGTCATGTCGACGCGCTCGCGTTCGAGCGGACGGCCCGCGTCGAGCCGGGCGAGCAGCAGGAGGTCCTCGACCAGGGCGGTCATCCGGATCGCCTCCGACTCGATCCGCCCCATCGCCCGCATCGTCGCGGCCGGCACCTCCTCGGGCGAGCGCCGTACCAGCTCGGAGTAGCCGCGGATCGAGGCCAGCGGGGTGCGCAGCTCGTGGCTGGCGTCGGCCACGAACCGGCGCACCTGCATCTCGGAGTCGTGCCGCGCCGACAGGGCGTCCTCGACGTGGTCGATCATGCGGTTGAACGCCGAACCCACCTGTCCCACCTCGGTGCGGTCGTCGGTGAGGCCCGGCTCCACCCGCGGGATGGCCAGCACGGCACCCCGATCGAGGGGCAGCTCCGACACGCGGGTCGCCGCCGCCGCGACGTGGTCGAGGGGGGCCAGCGCCCGCCGCACGAGGAAGCTCCCGGCCACCGCCGCCACGGCCACGCCCGCGAGGGCGAGCGCGACCTCGAGGAGGACGTACGAGCGGACCGTCGCGTCCGCGTCACCGGTGCCCATGGCCGTGATCACCGGCTCGCCGTGGGTCGTCGTGGTGGCGACGGCGTGGAAGGTGCCGAGCCCGGGCAGCTCCACCGCATGGATCCGGTCGTCGCGCGGCAGCGACTCGAGGGCGTCGAGCTGGTCCGGCGTCAACGTCTGGAACGTGCCGCTGTCGTCGACGTAGCCGGCGTCGACGACCTCCCCGTCGGCGTAGAAGACCCCGATGGTCCCGGCCGCTTGGCCGGGTGGGAGGTTCGAGCCGCCGGGCGGCCCGCCGGTGCCCTCCGACGACGGGACCTGCGACGGCTGGTCCTGCCCGTCGTCGCGTTCCTGCGGAAACGCCGGTGCCCGGGCGGCGCGCTCGCTGGCCAGGTCCAGCTGGGCGTCGAGCTGTTCGAGCACCGAGGAGTTCAGCGCGAGCGCAGACACGACGGCCAGCGACGCCGTGATCGTGAGCACCAGCGCGATCGCCGTCCAGACGAGGCGGCGTCGCAGCGAGTGCGGCGACGCCGCCCGCGCGGTCCTGGTCATTCCGGCGCCGCGGGAGGCGCCGTCGCCGCGGGAGGCGCCGTCGCCGCGGACGAGGTGGCGGGCCGGAGGACGTAGCCCACGCCCCGCACGGTGTGGATCATCGGGGCGCGACCACGGTCGACCTTGCGTCGCAGGTACGAGACGTAGAGCTCGACGATGTTCTCCTGCCCACCGAAGTCGTACTGCCACACCCGGTCCAGGATCTGCGCCTTCGACAGCACCCGCCGCGGATTGCGCATGAGGTAGCGCAGCAGCTCGAACTCGGTCGCGGTGAGGTCGATCGGCTGCCCGGCCCGGCTCACCTCGTGCGCGTCCTCGTCCATGACCAGCTCGCCGACCACCAGCACGGCGTCCTGCCGGGCGGCGGTGGCGCCCGCACGCCGGAGCAGGCCGCGCAACCGGGCCACCAGCTCCTCCAGGCTGAAGGGCTTCGTCACGTAGTCGTCGCCGCCCGCGGTGAGCCCGGCGATCCGGTCCTCGACGGCATCCTTCGCGGTGAGGAACAGCACCGGCACGTGCGGGTCGCGGGCCCGGATCCGGCGCATCACCTCGATCCCGTCGACGTCCGGGAGCATGACGTCGAGCACGATGACGTCCGGTGCGTCCTCCCGCGCTCGGCGCACGGCCTGATGCCCGGTCAAGGCGGTCGAGGTCTGCCACCCCTCGTAGCGCAGCGCCGAGGTCAGCAGCTCGGCGAGGCTGGGTTCGTCGTCGACGACCAGGACCCGCAGCGGCGAACCGTCGAGTCGGACGAGCGGCGCCGCGCCGGTGTCGCCCGAGACAGCCGGTGTTGTCATGTCACCAGTTGTAGACCTCCGCCCTGAACCGCGGCTGAGACTTCCCTGTGAGGACCCTGTGAGGCCGGCTCCCCGACCGGCTCACGCGGGGATGCCCCGCCGCTCGACGACGAGGGCGGGGCATCCCGGAGCCGGGACGGGACGAGGCGTCCTCAGCTGGTGGCGGTGCCGGACTCCTGGTCGGCCGGCGCCTCGTCGCACGGCTCTCCGCTCTGACCGAGCTCGCCGTCCTGAGCACGCTCGCCGTCCTGAGCACGCTCGCCGTCGGGCGCCGGGCGGTCGCTCTCCTGCTCGGTCGAGTCCTCGGTCGAGTCTTCGGTGGCGTCGTCGGACCCCGTCGGGTCCTCGGTGGAGTTCTCCCGCAGGTCCTCGATCGACTCCTCCGAGCCCGTCGAGTCCGACGAGGTCGAGTCCTCCGAGCCGGCGGTACTGGAATCGGTCGCAGCCGAGGCGATCCCGTATCCGCCGAGCAGCAGCACTCCGGACAGCGCGCTGACGACGCCGAACGTCCGGAGTCGGCGCTTGGGCTCCGTCGGCGGCGTGATGGTGTCGGACATGGCCACATCCCTCCTTGGTGGGCTCACGCACCGGGTGGCGCGTGACATCCACCGTCGCCGCCGGAGCTGTGGCCGGGCTTCGGCGATGCTGGGAACCCGCTGTGCGCCTCAGCCCTCGCAGCGGCGCTTGAGGCCCTTGGCCTCGGCATGGACGTAGCGCTCGACCCGGGTACCGAGCATCCGGCGCAGCAGCGGAGCCAGGACGCCGGTCATGGCGGCGGACAGCGTGACAGTCGTGCCGTCGTGGGCGGACGGGCGCAGGAGGTGACCGGCCGTGGTCAGGATGCCGGGCGAGCGGGACACCCAGGTGAACGAGTGTGGGGCGTCGAGGTCGGTGACCTCCCACACCGCCGTACGCAGCTTGGGCTGCTCGACCCGCGCCTTGCTGCCAACCGTCAGCGGGCCATCGTCGATGCGGGTGACCGAGATCATCGAGATGGTCCACTCCGGCCAGCGCTCGACGTCGGCCAGCACCGACCAGACCATGTCGGGCGGGGCGTCGATGTCGACCGAGATCTCCACGACGCTCGACGCTACCGGGCGAGCGTGAAGGTTGGCGAGGAACTTCCGGCGACCCGCCTTCTGGAGGGAAAGCCACCCTTCCAGCCGGTCCGAAGCGTGATTATCCCTCCACAAGGCGCAGGCCGGTGGCAGCGCGCCCGCCAGCAGCCGGTCGCACACCGGCTGCCGACACGTCCACCAGCTCGTCGCCCACCCGGACGTTGAGCAGCCGTGCCCCCGGGTCGACGTCGGCCAGCTTCGGCGCGGCCGACACCGTGCCGTCCAGCGCGACCTCCAACCCGAACAGGCCCTCGACCACCAGCGCCGCCCATGATCCGGCCGACGAGCAGGCCCAGTCGATGAGGTACGGGAACTGCGGAGGCGACTTGCGGGCGCCGCCGTTGACCGGCTCGGCCGCCTCCTCGACGAAGTGCGCCTGCCCGGGCGGGCCCTGGTTGGCGGTGCGCGCGAGTCCGGGCAACCACGCGGCGACGACGTCGGGGCGGCCCAGCTCGATCAGCGACCGTGCCGCGTCGGCGGGCCACGCCGGGTAGGCGCCGTTCCACTGGTGGTCGGGACGCAGGCTGAACGAGGCGTCGGCGTCGTAGGGGGACATCGCCCGCATCCACGACGGTGTCTGCAGCTCGCGCTGGAAGAAGTCGACCATCTCCGCACGCTGGCTGTCGCCCAGGTCGGCCCCGATCGTCATCCCCACCGTGGTGAAGTCGTAGCAGTGCCGCACCGGGACCAGCCGGCCGTCGGGCTGGCGGGCGTGCCAGAACCCCGCGCCGTCGACATAGAGCTCCTGCACGTCGCCGACCAGGGCGTCGGCCCGGGCCCGCAGCTCGGCCGCGCCGGCGCCGTCACCGCGGAGGTCGGCCACCTCCGCCGCCGCCCGCATGCACCACACGTTGGCGGCGTTGAGGCTCGCCACTTCGTGGACGTACGAACTCACGCACTCGAGCAGGTTGTCGATCTCGCCGTAGTCGGCCAGCGCGTGCTCGCCGCGGAACTGCTCCCAGGCCAGGGCCCATTCACGCAGGTGCTCGGCGACCGGACGGCTGGGGCCGTCGGAAGCGGCCAGCGAGACCTCGAGGAACTCCGGCGCCTGGTTCCAGCGGACGAGGTCGCGGACGAGCCGCGTCATCGCGTAGTCGTTGACGGAGTACCAGTAGCCGACCGGCCCGCCGGTCTGCCATTCGGTGCCGAAGTGGCGGTGGATGTCGGTGTGGATCCAGTGCTCGATCTGGCGGCGCATCGGCACCGGGTCGAGCAGTGCGTGCACCATCGAGCTGAGGCTGAAGTCCCAGATGAACGTGGTGGTCTGCCAGTAGCGCGGCATGAGCGTGTCGTAGGTCCGGCCCAGAACGCTCACCGGGTTGTCGCGCCGGAACCAGATGACGCCCAGCACGCCCCACCAGTACAGCCGGCGCAGCGCGTCGTTCGAGGTGGACAGGGTGGGGACGTGGCCGCTGAACTCGTCGTTGCCGGGCGTGAACGCGGCCTCGATCACGGCGTTCCAGTGCTGCTCCGAGGCCGCGACCGCGCCTGGAACGTCCACGGCCACGGCGTCGAACGCCGCCAGCGCGGCATCCTCGTCGGCGTCGGTGACGTGCACGTACCCGAACCGGTACGACGCGCCAGCGGCCACCCTCGCGACCACCTCGATCGTCCGGTCGCCGACCACGGCGTCGGCGGCGTCGACGCCCTGCACGCTCACCGCCGCGGTGTCGCGCGCCCGGCTGACCAACGCCCGGCGTCCGGCCGCCGGAGCGAGCGTGTTCGTCTCCTCCGGCGGCGTGGCCGCCAGCCACGGCTTCGGCGACTGCGTCACGCCCGAGGCGATGGCCAGGCCGAGGCGCACCTCGCGCTCGTGGCCGGTCTCGTTCGTCACCCGGATGTCGATCGCCACGCCCCGCACGCCCGGAGGCGTCACCGTCACGCTCTCGATCAGCCACCCGTCGACCACAGCGTCGCGGTCCACCCGGTCCGGGCGCCACCGCAGGGACACCGGCTCGCCGTAGGACCGGAACAGCCGCCGGTCGACGGACAGGAGCGCGGTGATCGTGTCGCCCTGGGACACCGGGGCGAAGTTCACGCTGCGCACGCCGACGACGTCGTGGTCGACCTGGGCGACGCCGAGGAAGTTCGTCAGCCCGGGCGGGTTGACCATGTCGTCGAAGCGCTGGACGACGACGTCGCCCACGAAGTCGTCGACGGTGGGGATGAGCCGTATTGCCATGGGAGTCCGTCCTGGCGGTGCGTCGGGTCGAAAATGGGCAGGTCAGGGGGCGGCGGGGGTGGAACGAGGCGCGCCGAGCACGCGGTGCGCCCACGCGACGGCCAGCCCGTCGTCGTCGATGCCGCCACCCTCGTGCCCGTTGTAGGGGTGGATGACGACATCGGGTTCGGTGGTCATGGCGTTGATCGCGGCGAAGATCGACGACGGCGGGCACACGTCGTCCATCAGCCCTATCGAGAACCACGCCGGACAGGTGATCCGGGCGGCCAGAAAGGCGTTGTCGACGTGGTCGATCACATGGAGCGCCGCCTCGGCGCGCTCTCGGTGGACACCGAGGTAGCGGCGGAGCTCGGCGTACGGGTCGCGGTCGGTGACGACGACGGCGCGTGCCACACCGCACAGGTACGGCACCCGCGCCGCGACCGCAGCTACGTCGCTGGACAGGGCAGCCGCGGCCAGCGCGATGGCGCCGCCCTGGCTCGACCCGGTCACCACCACCCGCGCGGGGTCGGCCCCGGGCAGCGCACGTGCGGCGTCGACGGCCCGCACGGCGTCGGCGTAGACCCGCCGGTAGTAGTAGTCGTCGATCGAGTCGATGCCCTTGGTGAGGAACCCCGGCGAGCTCGACCCGGTGCCGTGCGGGTCCGGCGTGTCGCCGACGTTCCACACCCCGCCCTGCCCCCGTGTGTCGACCACGAGGTGCGCGAAGCCGGAGCTGGCCCACATCAGCCGCTCCCACGGCCGGCCCCGCCCGCCGCCGTAGCCGATGTACTCGACGGCCACCGGCAGTGGTCCGGTGGCACCGGCCGGACGGACCAGCCAGCCGCGCACCCGCTCGCCGCCGAACCCGGCGAAGGACACGTCGGACACGTCGAGGGTGGTCAGCGGCGTGTCGACCGGAGCGAGGGTGACGTCGCTGTCGTAGGTCCGCGCCTCGTCGAGCGTGCGGGCCCAGAACGCATCGAGGCCGACCGGCTCGCTGCGGTGGTAGCGATACGCCCGGAGGTCCTCCAGCGGCAGGTCGAACTGCGCCATCAGGGCCGCCCGCCAGGGTCGTACGTGCGGGTCAGGTCGACCGGACCGCTCACCGTCGGGTCGGCCCAGTCGTTGTTCGGCAGCAGCGGGTACCAGCCCGGGCGGCCCGGGTCGCGGTCGTACGGGTAGCCGCCCAGCTCCTTGTACAGCTCGGCGTACTCGGCGAGCTTGTCGCGGTCGAGGCTGACGCCCAGGCCCGGGCCCGTGGGGACGTCGATGGCGCCGTCGCGGTACGTGAGCTTGCCGCCCTCGACGATATCGTCGGTGAGGTGGTGGTAGTGCGCGTCGGCGGCGAAGGAGAGGTTGGGCACGACCCCGCCGAGGTGCAGCATCGTCGCCAGCTGGATGCCCAGCTCGCCCGAGGAGTGCACGGCCACGCCGAGCTGGAACGTGTCGCAGACCCCGGCCGCCTTGATGCAGGCGCGGATACCGCCCCAGAACGTGGTGTCGAGCAGGATCACGTCCACCGCGGGGTCGCGGACGTTGGCGGCGAGCTGCTCGAAGTTGACCACCACCGTGTTGGTGGCGATCGGCAGGCTGGTCTTCTCTCGGACCCGTCGCAGCCCGTTGAGGCCGTACGTCGGGTCCTCGAGGTAATCGTTGTTGAGGCCCTCGATGGCCTTGGCGAAGCGCACGCCGTCCTCCGCCGACCACGCACCGTTGGGGTCGTGGCGCAGGCGGTCCTGCGGGAAGGCCGCCGCCAGAGCGCGGTAGCACTCCAGCTCGTACTCCGGCGAGAACACCCCGCCCTTGAGCTTGTGGGCGCTGAACCCGTGCTCGGCCTTGAGCGCCCGGGCGTGCTCGACCAGCTGCTCGGGCGTGCGGACCTCGCCGGAGCCGTCGGGCCCGGGATACCGGAAGAACAGGTAGCTGGCGAAGGGCACGCGGTCACGGACGGTGCCGCCGAGTAGCTCGTGCACCGGCACCCCGAGGTGCTGGCCCTGGAGGTCGAGGCAGGCGAACTCAATGGCGGCCAGCAACTGGGTGCGGTTGTTGTAGAGGCTCGCGGTGGGGTTGGCCAGCATGAACCGCAACGCCTCGGTTCGCGCCGGATCGTGCCCGACGAGGTATTCGCGCAACGCGCGCACGGCCTCCTCGGCGCTCTGCCCGCCGCCGCCCATCTCGCCCAGGCCGATCAACCCGTTGTCGGCCTCGACCTCCACGATGGTGCGCACGAAGCGCCCCCAATGGGCGCCGTTGCTGTGCCGCAATGGCGCCTCCAGCGGCACCGTCACGGTGGTCGCACGCACGTCGGCGATCCGCAATGTCATCGATCCTTCCCCGGGTGGGACTCGGGCAGCGCCACTCCCAGCGCTGCCATCACTCCGCCGTCGACCTTGAGGTCAGCGCCGGTGACGAAGCCGGCCTGCGGGCTCGCGAGGTAGGCGACTGCGGCGGCCACCTCGGAGGCCTGGGCCACGCGGCCGATCGGATGGGTCCGGCCCCACTCGGCCACGACGTCGTCGACCGGGCGGCCGTCGCTGAACAGCTCCGCCGCCCACCGCAACATCGGCGTGTCGACCGAGCCCGGGCAGACCGCGTTGACCCGCACCCCGTCGCGGGCATGGTCGACAGCCATCGCCCGCACGAGCGACAGGAGGGCGCCCTTGGTCGCGGCGTAGGCGGCGACCCCGGCCTGCGAGGCATAGGCCTGGATAGACGAGACGACCACGACCGAGCCGCCCCCACCGCGTTTGACCAGCGGCATCAGCGAGTGACACACCGAGAAGACCCCGCGCAGGTTCACCCCGACGACCTCGTCGAAGAGTGCCAGGCTGGTCTCCTCGACCGTGCCGTAGCGCTGGATCCCGGCGGCGCAGACCAGCACGTCGAGGCTGCCGTGGCGCTCGTCCAGCGCCGCGGCCACCCGCTCGACGGCCGAGTCGTCGGCGACGTCGAGCAGGTGCGTCTCAACCGCCCAGCCGGCCTCGTCGGCCCGCCTCGCGAGTGCGGACAGAGCGGCGGAGTCGCGGTCGAGCGCCACCACGAGGTCGCCGTCGGCCGCCAGCCGCTCGACGACGGCTCGCCCGATGCCGGCGCCGCCGCCGGTGACTGCCGAGACCCGTCGATCCGTTGCCATGAGCCCTCCCGCTCAGAACTGGCCGAGGTTGAGACCCCGCGTGAAGATCCGCTGGGTGGACAGGAACAGCACGACCGTGGGCAAGGACACCAGCAGGCCGCCGGCCAGCACGGTCGGCAGCGCGGAACCACCGTAGGTGCTCTGCAGGCTGGTCAGCGCGGTCATCAACGGGCGCACGTCGGACGACTGGCTCAGCGTCAGGCCCAGCAGGAGGTCGTTCCAGATGAACGTCGCCTGCAGGATGAACACCGCCACCAGGGCGCTGCCCGACATCGGCAGGTAGATGCGCCAGAAGATCCGCCAGGTGGTGGCACCGTCCATGACCGCGGCCTCGAAGACGTGGTGCGCGATGCCTCCGAGGAAGTTGCGCATCACCAGCGCCGAGAACGGCACGCTGATCGCGGTGTAGACGGCGATCAGCCCGAGGCGGGTGTCGTAGACGCCGGTCTGCGCGTAGCCGACGAACAGCGGCATCAGCACCATCTGCAGCGGGAAGACGGTGCCGCCGAAGACCAGCACGAACCAGAAGAAGCCGTGCCGCAGCTTCAGCGCGACGATCGCGAACCCGATGGCCGCGCCGGCGAGCACCGCCAGCGCGGGCGCGACGACGCTGTAGATCGCCGTGCTCGTGACGGCGTCTGCCAGGCCGGCCTTGTCCCAGGCGTCGGCGATGTTGTCGAAGAGCGCGAACTCGCCCACGAAGCGCCAGACGTTGTCCCGTGCGTAGTCCGCCGACGACTTCGACGAGTTCACCAGAAGCAGGTAGATCGGGGCCAGCCAGATCAGTCCCAGGACCGACAGGACCAGAGGCCGGAGAACCTTCGTCATCGCGATCGCCCTCTCAGATCGCGTGCCGCTCGGAGAGCTGGCGGCGCAGGTAGGTGATGGACGCGACGAAGGTGACCAGGCTCAGGAACAGCGCGATCGCCGAGCCCAGGCCGTAGTTGCTCTGCACGAACGTCTCGCGGTACATGGTCAGGGCCAGGGTCTCGGAGTTCCGGCCCGGCCCGCCCTGGGTCATGATCCAGACAATGTCGAAGGTCTTCAGACTGGCCACGATCGACAACCCGACCACCACGGTCGTCAGCGGCCGGAGCATCGGCCAGAGGAAGTGCCGGAACAACGTCCATCCCGAGGCACCGTCGAGCCGCGCGGCCTCCAGCGGCTCCTGCGGGATCGACTGCAAGCCGATGACGAAGAGCAACGCGTTGACGCCCGTCGCCTGCCATGCGGCCGCGCCGATCATGACCAGCGTGTTGGTCGGCGAGTCGATCAGCCAGCGGGTGTCGCCCCCGGGCAGGCCGAGCGCGTCGAGCGCCTGGCTGAGCCCGCCGCCGGTCTCGAGCACGAACTTCCACACCACACCCACCGCGACGCCGGAGATCGCGTACGGGATGAGGAACGGCAGCCGGAACCAGCCGCCGAACCTCCTCCCGTGCGTGAGGACCGCCACGAGCAGCCCCAGGCCTACCGGCACCGTGATGGTGCCCACGACCCAGATGACGGTGTTGCGCAGCGAGGTGAGCAGGCTGGGATCGGCGAACATCTCGCGGTAGTTCTCGATGCCGACCCACGCGGGAGAGCCGAGCCCGTTGTACTCGGTGAAGCTGATCACGGCCGTCCAGATGAACGGCAGGTAGAGCAGCACGGCGACGACGAGGATCGCCGGGACGCTGAAGCCCCGCGCCGACCACCGGTAGGGGACCTTGCCCTTGCTGCTGCCTGCCGTGGTTCCGGCTGGTGCGGCTGTCATCAGCGCCGCCATGCGCTCGTCTCCTCCCGTGCGGGTCCGGTGGGCCAGGACGTCAGCCCTGGCTGCTCCAGTACGCGTCGGCCTCGGCCTGGATCGTCTCGAGGATCGGCATCGGGTCGCCGCCGTTGCTGACGAAGGCGCCGAAGCCGTCGAGGGCGGCGGTCAGGATGGGCGTGGGCGTGGCCTCGAAGTAGCGGTTGACCAGCTGGATGTCGTCCGTGCCGGCCTGCTCGTTGAGGTCTGCGAGGCTCTCGTCGTTCACCTTGGCGTTCGGGTTGAACGACACGTCACCTCGGGCGTTCGACCACGCGGTCTGCGCCTCCTCGCCCATCCACCACTGCGCGTACTCCTTCGCCTCGTCCAAGTTGGTGGCGTTGGCAGCGGTGCAGAGCGGTCCGGTCTCGAACGGCAGCACGGTCTTGTCGAGGTCCGGATTGACGTTGGGCACCACGAAGAAGTCGTAGTCGGTTCCGGCCACGGCGCCGATGGAGTTGAGCTGGCCGCTGAGGAACGTGCCGAAGTTGACCATCGCGACGTCGCCGTTCTTGAGCAGCGTCTGCGGGTCCGTCTGCACGCCGGGATCCTGGAAGTAGCCCTTGTCGATCATGTCGCCCCACAGCTCCATGACCTCGACGACGCCTTCGTCGGTGTAGCTCGCGTCGCCGCTGGCCAGGTCGTTGTAGAGCTCGGGGTCGGAGCCGGCGAGGAGGGTCTGGAACCAGACGAAGGAGAACAGGATGTTGGTCTGGTAGAACGGCGTGACTCCGGCCGCCACGAGGGTGTCGGCAGCGGCGATGAGGTCGTCCCAGGTGGTGGGCGGCGTGATGCCGTGCTCCTCGAAGACCGCGGTGTTGTAGTACATGACCCAGTACGCGGCCAGCGTCGGCACGCAGTACTGCTCGTCGCCCACGGTGAAGTACTGCTTGAGGTCCTCGGTGGCGTCGCCGTTCTCGATGGCTTCAGCCCAGATGTCGCTCGTGGGTTCGAGCAGGTCCTCGCCGACCAGCTCCTCCAGCTTGCTGCCGGTGTGCCAGGTGAAGAGATCCGGCTTCTCGTCGGTCCGGAACGACTGCCGGATGAAGGCGTCGTACTGGTTCGCGTCGGAGTAGCCGGTGAACTCCATGCTCAGGCCGATGCTGTCCGCCGAGAGGTCCGACACCTCCTGGAACTGCGGCTCCCATGCGGCCTTGTCGGTGTAGAAGTTGACGGTGCCCGACTGCTCGCCGTCATCTCCGGTACTCGAGCCGTCGTCACCACCGCCACAGGCGGCCAGGACGAGGGCGGATGCGGCGATCGCCGCGAGCGGTGCGGTACGACGAAGTCTCATGGTGAACCACCTCGTTGTGCTTCGGATGTGTGCGGATCGGGCAGGGGACGGTGAACCCCCGCGGGACGCTCCCGTGGGCAGCCGTCGTGGGCTCAGCGCTGGTCGCGCTGCTGCCGGGCGCGGATGGTGTCGATGACGTTGGTCAGGTGATCCTTCGTGGCCTCGAAGGCGGCGTCGACGTCGCCGGCCACCACGGCTGTGGTGATGCGCTGGTGTTCGTCGAAGTCCTGGGACTCGTCGCCGTGGAGGCGGAGGATCTCCCGCTGCTCCTCGGCGTGGACCAGGCAGATGGAGTCGACGACCTCACCGAGCACGGTGTTGCCCGCGGCGGCCGCGAGAGCACGGTGGAAGTCGAGGTTGACCAGCCAGAGCCGGTCTTGCTGCTCGAGCAGGCATCGCTGCGCCTCGCTCAGGGCGTCGTTGAGCCGCTGGAGACCCGCATGGTCGCGAACGGCGGCGGCCATGGCCGCGATGGGGGGTTCGATGACCCGCCTGGCTTCGAGGAGATCGATGAGCCGCTCGCCGGTGGGCGCCTGGCTCAGGAGGTTGGGCAGGACCGAGCGGCGGACGTTCGCACCGACGTAGACGCCGGAACCGTGCCTGAGCACGACCACGCCCATGGCCTCGAGCCTGCGCAGCGCCTCGCGCATGGTGGGCACGGCGACGCCGAAGCTGCCGGCGAGGGCGCGAACGGTGTCGAGCTGACCACCGGTCTCGAGTCCCTGCCGATGGATCAGGTCGACGACTCCGGCGGCCAGCTCGTCAGCCAGCGTCCGGCGGTTGACCTCACCTACACTCATGAAATTGATTAGATCACTAGGTTACTTCGCTGTCGAGCCCCCGTAATCGACTCGCAACAAACCGGGCGGGACAGCCGTTCCCGGCACCGGAAACCTCCGGCCGACGAGCAGCTGACGGGTACGGCGAGTAGCCCGACCAGCGGATCTCGCCACCCGACGACCTCCACGACAGCCGTGGACGTCGATGAGCGGTGGCTGCGAGTCATCCCGCGAGAGGTGGATGCCGCGGCGGCGCGGCGGCGCTCAGGTGGCGTCGGGGTCGAACGGTGGCGGCGCGTCGGGGACGGCTGCGGGCGCTGCGGTGCCGGTGACTCCGGCGACCGGAGATCCGTTGGCCGGAGATCCGTTGGCGACCGCCCGCGGCTTGGGGCGACGTGTGGGCTCGTCGAGCACGGAGTCGCCGAGGCTCAGGTCGTCGACACCGAGGTCGACGCCGTCGAGCACCTTCTGCCGGACGAACGACTTGGGGTTGCGCAGATCCGACAGCGTCGCGAGGTCGTCCTTGTCGATGCCGAGGTCGCCCACACTGTCGGAGAGGTCGCGGCGGGCGTTGGCCACCATCGCCCGCAGGTCGCGGATGAACGACGCGGTCTGCTTCGCCATGGTGGGCAGGCGGTCGGGGCCGAACACGAGCAGGGCGACGATCAGCAGGACGAGGATCTCGCCCATTCCGATGTCGAACACCACGAACTCCCCTGCTCCGGAGCGTACCTAGGTGAAGGGTACGTGCGAGGTCAACCCACGGCAGACCCGAGGGTCACCACGACCTCGCGCGGCTCGCCGTCGTGCTCGACCACCAGCGTGACGTCGTCGCCCGGCTCGTGCGAGCGCAGCACCACGACCAACTCGCCCGGCGTGTCGACGGGATCGCCGTCGACGTGGGTGATGACGTCGCCGGCCTCGATGCCCACGGCCGCGGCCGGGCCGTCCGGAGTGACCGCCGGGGCGTCCTCAGAGTCCTGGGCCACGCGTGCGCCACGCCCGGTGAAGGCGTCGTCGAGCAGCACGCCCATGACCGGGTAGACGGCCTCGCCGTCGGTGATCAACTGCTCTGCGGTGCGCTGGGCCTGGTCGATCGGGATCGCGAAGCCCAGCCCGATGCTGCCGACCTCGACGCCCATGCCGAGGGTGGCGATCGCGGAGTTCACGCCGATGACCCGCCCCGCGCCGTCGACCAGCGGCCCGCCGGAGTTGCCCGGATTGATCGCGGCGTCGGTCTGGAGTGCATTGATGTAGGACTGCTCGGACGCCCCGCCCGCGGTGACCGGGCGATTGAGTGCGGAGATGATGCCGCTGGTGACCGTGCCCTCGAGCCCGAGCGGGCTGCCGACGGCGATGACCGGATCGCCGACGGCCACCGTGGCGGAGTCGCCGAACACGACCGGCTGGAGGTCGCCGGCCTCGGTCCGCAGCACCGCGAGATCGTAGCTGGGGCTGCGGCCGACGATCTCGGCGTCGACTCGGCGCCCGTCGAACAGCCCGAGCTCGATGGAGCCGCCGTCGGCCACCGAGGCGATGACGTGGTTGTTGGTCAGGATGAAGCCGTCGGTGGAGATCACGAACCCCGACCCGGTGGCGTCGGCCACGGACACCGACACCACGCTGGGCAGCACGGAGTCGGCGACCCCGGAGACGGTGTCGGGCGGGCGGCTGCCCAGCCCGGCGGGGTCGGCGCCGATGATGGTGACCGTCTCGCGGTGCTTCGACCCGGAGCCGCCCACCAACTCGACGACCAGGCCGCCCACCACGCCCGACACCAGGGCCAGCGCCACGC
>DATCVR010000068.1:0-29038 GCA_036566745.1 Jiangellaceae bacterium
GGCGCGATCTCGACCCGCCAGCGGACTCGGCGCCGGTCGTCCCGAAGGTCCACCGCGCCACCTGGAATGTGGACCATCGAGGGGACGGTCGGGTCGGCGGGTGGGTGCATGCGATGAGCCTCTCTGTCCGGGCGACCACGAGGTCATCGCAGGCCCCCGTCACCATATCGAGCCCGCGGAATGATCACGTTCAGCAGGGAATCGCCTGCATCACGAGGCCTGCAGGCATGGTGGCGCAGGCGAACACCTGCTGAACGTGATCATTCCGGCCTGTCGGATCCGGCCGGTATCGTCGCGATGTCCACGAGAGGAGCCCTGCGTGCCCACGAATCCTGGCGCCGACGAAGCTCCGGTGATCGCGTTCCGCGACGCTCCGGAGTTCGAGGTGTGGTTGGACGACAACGTCGACCTGAAGGTCGGCGTGTGGCTGAAGATGGCGAAGAAGGGCTCTGGCATTCCGTCGTTGACCTCGGACGAGGCGGTCGACGTCGGCCTCTGCTACGGCTGGATCTCCGGCCAGCGCAAATCTCTCGACGACCTCTACTACCTCCAGAAATACGTGCCCCGCCGGCCACGTAGTCGCTGGTCACAGGTCAATGTCGACAAGGTCGAGGAACTGACCGCCGCGGGACGGATGCGTCCGTCCGGGCTTGCCGAGGTCGAGGCCGCGAAGGCCGACGGCAGGTGGGCCGCCGCCTACGAGTCGCAACGCAACGCCACCATCCCGCCCGACCTCGCCGAGGCGCTCGCGGCGAATCCTCAGGCGGCCCGGGCGTTCGAGGCGCTCGGCAAGACCGACCAGTACGCCATGATCCTCAAGCTCGTGACCACGCGTACCGACGCAGGCCGCGCCTCCCAGCTCAGCAGGGCGATCTCCGCCCTCGAAGCACCCGGGCCGGAGGGCACGCGAGCGCCATCCTCGATCTGAGAACGGAGCCACGTCGGCCGGGGGCTCTCAGCCGAACTCGCCGGCGTGGACGCCCTGCACGAACGCCGACCACTCCCCCGCCGTGAAGCGCAGAATTCCGCCCGACGGGTTCTTCGAATCGCGCACCAGACGGCCGCCGTCAGCCAGATCTGCGACCTCGACACATTCCGTGGGGTCCTGGTTGCTGAACGACGCTTTCCGCCACACCAAAAACTCGTCGTCCGTCATGTCTTGAGCTCCTCGATCCGCGATTCGATCATCCGTGCGCTTTCCCGCAACGATGCTGCTTCTGAGCGCATGAGGTCGAATCGTTTTACGGCCTCCGAAATCATACTTGGATCGGAAGTGGTCTCACCGTTGAGGGGGCCGGTGAGATGGACCACGCGGTTCTTGTCTTCGAGATCAAATATGGTCATCGGACCTGGGGGGCCGTAGGCGCTGGCGTCGTAGTTCAATATCTGAACCGTGATTACCCGCGTTCTCATCAGGCCAAACAGGTGCGTCAGTTGTTCGGTCATCACGTCGATGGTTCCGACGATCTGGTGGAGCGCCGCCTCGCCCATGATCAGGTGGTAGGACCTCAACCGGCCGGCGCCGAAGATCTTCTGGCGGTCAAGCCGGCGCGCGATCATCCGTTCGAGCTCATCGCCCGCACTTTCGCCGAACTGGCCCGCATCGAGGATGACGCTGGCGTAGTCGCGTGTCTGCACTAGGCCAGAGATGGTCACCGGCTGCCACGACCGGATCGTCACAGCTTGCTCTTCGGCTTCGACCAAAGCGGCGGCCCAGGACGGCAAGCCTTGGTCACGGCCCTGACCGTGCAACCCGACCAGCAACGTCCCCGTACCGAACGCGCGATCACACCCGGTCACGAAATCCGCATGCGGCCACACCCGCGCATGCTCCACATCATTGACCTGCGACCGCGAATACCCGATCTTCTTACCCAACTGATCCTGAGTCAGCCCGTGAACCGTACGAAGCGTGCGCACAGCATGAGCCACCGCGCGGAGGCCGGCCGGGGTGTCGTCCTTCATCTCTACTCCACCGTCATCGAGTCAACCGCGCCGTCACGCCACGTCACCGTATCCCCTGGTGAGCTTGGCCACATCCGGACACTCTCGAAGCCAGCCACCGGCTTCGGGGACCCTCGCGCCGTCACGCAGGACCCGCGGTCGGTGGTCCATCGACCGAACGGGGAATCCCATGTCTCAAACCCATCCCGATACGTCCGACCTCAGCGGATTCGCCCCGACACCCCGGGCGACGCATCGTCCAGTCGGCGACGAGGGCGGCCGCACGTGCGACGCGTGTGGTCCCACCACGCAGTGGCCGTGCCCGACCGCGACGTGGCAGGAGCAGTGGCTCGCGACCTTGAACCTCGAGCCCGAACAGCTCCCCTAGCCCGCCCGCCACGGGCTCCGACGCGACGTCCGATTCCCGCCAGTGATCGCGGCCAGGAGCCAGCACCATCGAAGACATGAGCAGCTACACGTATCGCCCTATCCCGACCGACGTCCTCGCCGAGCTCCGCGAGACCGACGACGCGGGCCGGCACCGCGACCCTTACGTCGACGACGAAGGTGGCGCACCGCTGCGGTGCTGCCTCCGCCGAAGCGTCCCAGGCGAGAAGATCACCCTCGTCTCCTACGCTCCCCTGCGGCGCTGGGCGAAGCAGGCCGACGCCGATCCGGGCGCCTACGACGAGGTCGGACCGGTGTTCGTCCATGCCGATCCGTGCGACGGACCCGCCGACGGCTTCCCGGCCGAGGTGCTCTCCGCCCGCCGGGTCTTCCGCGCCTACGGCAGCGACGGCCACATCCTCGGAGGGTCACTGGTGTCCCCGGTCGCCGAGCACGCCGAGACCGTGGCCGAAGCGGCCCTCGACGACCTGTTCGCCGATCCGGCGGTCGCCGTCGTCCACATCCGCGCGGTCGAGTTCGGGTGCTTCCACGCCGCGGTGACCCGCCCCACGTCATGACCCTGCGTCGGGCTCGCTGCTTGACACCGGCCACGCGTCCCGATTCGGTGTGGCTCATGCGACGAGGACAGCAGTCATGACCGGCCGGCCCGATCCCGCGCAGGTCGTCCGGGCCGCGCAGCTCCGGTCGCTGCACGTGTCCGGACGGCCGTTGCGCCTGGTCAACGTCTGGGACGTGGCGAGCGCACAGGTCGTGGCCGCCCAGCCCGCCACCATGGCCATCGCGACCGCCAGCTGGTCGATCTCGGCCGCCCACGGCGTGCCCGACGGCGAGGGCCTGGCGCTCGACGACCTCCTGGTCACGGTGGAGCGGATCTGCCGCGCCGTGTCGCTGCCGGTGACCGCCGACCTCGAGCGTGGCCACGGCCGCACCCCGGACGACGTCGCCGTCTCGATCCGCCGGCTGATCGACACCGGTGCGGTGGGCTGCAACATCGAGGACAGCGTGGCCGCCGACGATCCCGGCGGCACCGATGGCCTGCGCGACCTCGCCGACCAGGTCGCGCGGCTGCGCGCGGTGAGGTCGGCGGCCGACGCCGCGGGCGTGCCCATCGTGCTCAACGCCCGCACGGACGTGCTCGTCTCCGGTGGTGACACCGACGACGCCGTGGCCCGAGGGCTCGCCTACCTCGACGCGGGCGCCGACTGTGTCTTCGCGCTCGGCGCGGCCGACCTCGGCGACGTCCGAAAGCTCACCGCCGCCTTCGACGGACGGCTGAGCCTGATGGCCTGGCCGGGCATGCCCTCGGCGGACGAACTGGCCGAGGCGGGCGTGTCCCGGATCAGCGTCGGTCCCGGGCCGATGCGCGCCGCCTACACCGAGCTCGCCCGGGTGGCCGCCGAGATCGCCGCGACCGGTGTCTGGCCCGAGGCGATCGGTGCCCGGCTGCCGATGGGCTGAGCGGGCACGCGGGGTCGGCGAGCGCCGGGCGCCGCGGCTTCACAGCCAGCCGTTGTGCTGCGCGGCCTGGACCGCCTCCATCCGGTTGCGGGTCGAGGTCTTGCCGATCGCGGCCGAGAGGTGGTTGCGCACGGTGCTCTCGGACAGGTGGAGCCGGGCGGCGACGTCGGCCACCGTCGAGCCGTCGGCGGCGGAGCGGAGCACGTCGGTCTCCCGCTGGGTCAGCGGGTTCTCCCCCGCGCTCAGCGCCGCCGCGGCCAGGGACGGATCGACCACGGTGCGACCGGCGAGGAC
This sequence comes from Jiangellaceae bacterium, assembly GCA_036566745.1. GTDB lineage: Bacteria > Actinomycetota > Actinomycetes > Jiangellales > Jiangellaceae > DATCVR01. The sequence goes on from DATCVR010000068.1 coordinate 4,105, forward strand.
GTCGCGGATTGCCCGGGCCAGGTCCTCGACCGGGCCGTCCTTGACGAGAAACGCCCGCGCACCGGCGTCGAAGGCGCGGCGCAGGTACCCCGGCCGGCCGAACGTCGTGACGATCACCACCGCGCACTCCGGCGCCACCCGGGCCAGCTCCGCCGCAGCGGTGATGCCGTCACCTCCGGGGAGTTCGATGTCGAGCAGTGCGACGTCCGGCGTGATGTCGACCACCGCCGGCACGATCTGGTCCCCGCGCTCGACCTGCGCCACCACCTCCATGTCCGGCTCGAGGCCCAGCAGGACGGCCAGCGCGCCGCGCATCATGCCCTGGTCCTCGGCGATGAGGGTCCGGATCACGGCCGCACCTCCGCCACCGAGCGGGTCCGGACCGGCAGCTCGACCGTCACCCGCAACCCCGGCGCGAGGTCCGCGAAGCTCAGCCGGCCACCCGCGGCGTCGACGCGTTCCCGCATCCCCCGGAGCCCTCGCGTGGAGCGCTCCGCCGTTTGTGCACCGCCCCGGCCGTCGTCGTCGTCGACGCGCAGTCGCACGGCGTCGTCGGTCAGCTCCACCTCGATCACGCATCGTCGGGCCCCGGCATGCCGCACCACGTTCGTCACGGCCTCGCGCAGCACCCAGCCCAGGACGGCGTCGGCCTCGCCCGCCGGACCGTCCTGCCAGGCCCCGGCGCCGCGCACATCCGAGCTGATCCCGGCCGCGGCCAGGGCGGATCGGGCGCGGCCGAGCTCCGGGGCGAACGCCGAAGGACGGTAGCCCTCGACGGCCTCGCGTATCTCGACCAGGGCGCGGCGGCCGATCGTCTCGATGTCGGCGGCGTGGGTGGCGGCAGCCTCCGGGTCATTCGTCCCGAGCCGCCGGACCGCCTCGGCCTTCACCACGATCACCGACAGCGTGTGGCCGAGCAGGTCGTGCAGGTCGCGGGAGAAGCGCAGGCGTTCGGCCACCACCGCGGCCTCGGCCAGCTCCTGACGGCTGCGGTCGAGCGCTCGCACCGCCTCGATCAGCCGGCGGAAGCCGAGGGTGGCCACGCCGGCGAGCAGGGTCGTGACGCCGGTGCTCCAGATGGCGTCGGACAGGGTGCTGCCGGCGGCCACGACCAGCATCGTCGCGCCCACGGCCATCGAGACCACCAGCGCGGGCGCCCAGCGCATCCGCACGGTCGCACCGGCCGCGAGGCCGAGCAGCGTGCCCAACGTGCCCCACTCCGGAGCCAGCGTGACCGTCGCCACGGCCACCGTCGCGGTCAGGAGCGTGAGCATCGCCTCGGGCAGGAGGCTGCGCCGCAGCCGGCGGCTCTGGGAGGCCACAACGGCCATCGAGAAGCTCGCCGCCACGACGATCAGCGCCAGCCAGCCCGGCCACGCCGGATCGAGATCGCCGAAGGTGCTCGCCGGCGCGAGCAGTACGAGCGGGACCAGGACGAACAGCCCCCAGGGCCAGGCACGGGTGGCGGCCAGCCGACGGTGGACGGAGGCGGGGACGTCCGAGCATCCCGGCCGCCGCAGGTCGTCGATGGAGGTCATCGGGCTACCTCGTGATCGCTGGGTTCGGCAGTCCGACGCCGGGCATGTCCGGCGATGTGTGGCCGCCACGGGTCGAGGCCCCGGCCCTGCTCGTGGTGGCGGAGCTCGACCGTCGCGAATCCGGCCCGCGCGAGGGCCGCCTCAGGATCGTCGACCGAACACAGGACCCGGGTCGAGAGCACCGCGTCGGCGCACCCGTCCAGCAGGGGAAGCGACTCGGCCCGCCCGACGATCACCCGCGATCCGCCGCCCCGCCGCTCGGCGGCCGCACGCAACGCCCTGCGGCGATCGAGGTTCGGCTCGACGGCGATCCAGCGCACGCTCGGGTGCAACACCGCGACGTTCGCACCCCGGCCCGCGCCGATCTCGACCACCGTCCCGCGCAGCGGCGCGACCACGTCGCCGACCGGATCGGCGGAGCTCACCGGCACGGCTGGCGCTGCCTGGTTCCGGGCCGTGGTCATGCGGCGATCCCGCGATCCGGGCCGGCGGTGCGGCGCACCATCGTGATGAGCACGACTGCCACGATCGCATGGAACCCGCCCAGCACGGCCGCGACCTCGGCCTCTCCGGCTCCGGCCGGACCCGCGAGCGACACCACGAACGCGACCACCGCGATGATCGTCCTGGTCCGTGCCGGCCGCCGCGCGCGTCGTTCGAGGACCGCCAGCAGCCCCGTGCCGAGCAGCCCGGCGACCAGCGCCGCGAGCCCCACCGACACCGCCCCGACCTCCACGACGCCACCACTCGAGGCCGCCACCAGCTCGATGCCCATCAGCGGGCCCGCGACGGCCCAGCCAGCCAGCGCGGCCAGCACCGCTGCGACCACCGGGGCAACGCGCCGACCCCGCGTCCTCGTCGGTGCCACGTTCACGTCCGGCGGCTGGTCGAGTGCCATGATCCGTACCTCCTCGATCGGCCGGGCCGGCGGGGATGCCGCCCGATCTCGTCGCGTTCGACGCTACGGAGACGGGCCCGTCGGGCTCCAGATGTCGATGTCCTGACTTCGGCAGTACGAATGTCCTGGGCGCGGCACGATGGTGGCCGGCCGGTCGCGACGCCACGAGGGGGACGACATGACGCTCACCGAGGCGCAGGAAGCGCTGTGTGACCAGAGCACCTGGGACTTCACCGATCTTCGTGCGCTGTTCATCGGCTGCACGCTCAGGCGGTCGCCCGCGGTGTCGAACACCGAGGGCCTGGCCGCCATCCCGATGGAGATCATGCGCCGCAACGGCGTGGCGGTCGACCTCGTCCGGGCGGTCGATCACGACATCCCGCCAGGCGTGTACCCCGACATGACCGAGCACGGCTGGGACCACGACGACTGGCCGGCGATCTTCGACCAGGTGATGGCCGCCGACATCCTCGTGCTGTGCACGCCGATCTGGCTGGGCGAGAAGTCCTCGGTGTGCACGAAGGTGGTCGAACGGCTCTACGGGAACTCCGCCGACCTCAACGACGCCGGGCAGTACGCCTACTACGGACGCGTGGGCGGGTGCCTCGTCACGGGGAACGAGGACGGCGTGAAGCACTGCTCGATGAACGTCCTGTACTCGCTGCAGCACCTCGGCTTCACCATCCCGCCGCAGGCCGACGCAGGATGGATCGGCGAGGCCGGACCGGGGCCGTCCTACCTCGACGAAGGATCCGGCGGGCCGGAGAACGACTTCACCAACCGGAACGCGACCTTCATGACCTGGAACCTCCTGCACCTCGCGCGGATGCTCAAGGACGCGGGCGGGGTGCCGGCCCACGGCAACCAGCGTTCGCAGTGGGATGCCGGGTGCCGGTTCGACTTCCCCAACCCCGAGCATCGTTGACGCGGGTCCCGCGCAGCTGGCCGGTGGCGCGTGGATCGAGGCGGGCTCGCGACCGGGCCGCTACCTCAGCCCGCGGAAGAAGTCGCGCAGGTCACCGATCACGAGATCCGGCACCTCCATCGCCGCGAAGTGCCCTCCGGTGTCGTATTCCGACCAGTGCGACAGTTGCCCGGCAGGGTCGACGATCGAGCGGATCGCGTTGTCGCCGGCGAACACCGCTCCACCCGCCGCCGGTGCAGGCCCTGCCGCGGCCCAGTCCGCGGCCGCCTCCTCCGCGCCGTCGGAGCCGGCGGACCTTTCGGCTGGCTGTTCCTGCTGGGCGACGAACTCGCGGAAGGCCTGCATGCCTTCGTAGACGATGTGCGCCGACGACGCACCTGAGGCGGTGAACCAGTAGATGGCCACGTTGGTGAGCAGCCGGTCCCGGTCGACGGCGTCCTCGGGCAGCCGCGCCGCGGGATCGGTCCACTCCTGGAACTTCTCCACGATCCACGCCAGCTGTCCCACCGGCGAGTCGGTCAGGCCGTAGGCCAGGGTCTGCGGGCGGGTCGCCTGGATCTGGAGGTAGCCGATGCCGTCCTGCTGGAACTGGTTGAACCGCTCCGCCCGCACCCGGTCGGCCTCGTCGAGACCGTCGAGGCCGAGGGGCGGACCGAACGGGTACGGACCCATCCCGGTGATGTGGGTGCCGATCAGGCGGTGCGGCGCGAGCATGCCCAGCATCCCCACCACACCCGACCCCATATCGGTGCCGTGGGCGGCGAAGCGCTCGTAGCCGAGTCAGCTCATCAACTCGGCCCACGCGCTGGCCACCCGGAACAGGTTCCCCCAGCCCTCGCCGGCCAGCGGCGTCGAGAACCCGAAGCCGGGCAGCGACGGCACCACCACGTGGAAGGCGTCGCCCGGGTCGCCGCCGTGGGCGCGCGGGTCGGTCAGCGGCCCGATGACGTCGAGGAACTCGACGAACGAGCTCGGCCAGCCGTGGGTGAGCACCAGCGGGATCGCATCCGGCTCGGGCGAGCGGACGTGCAGGAAGTGGATGTCCTGGCCGTCGATCTCGGTGACGAACTGCGGCACCTCGTTCAGTTCGGATTCGACGGCGCGCCAGTCGAACCCGTCGCGCCAGTGGTCGACCAGCCCGCGCAGGTACGCGACCGGCACCCCACGGCTCCACTCGGCGCCCAGGCTCTCGGCCGGCCACCGGGTGGCGTCGAGGCGGTTGTGAAGGTCGTCGAGATCGGCTTGCGGGATGTCGATCCGGAACGGGCGAACGGGCGGGGTCTCGGTCATGGCTGGTCCTCTCCGACGAGCCCAGGATGGTCTCCGGGCTTCTCCATGACCACCACGGTAGAATCAGATGCGGAAAGCTTCGTTCCTGATTGTGTGGCAATCTCGAAGAATGCTGGAGACATCGGCTCGACTCCTTCGGGTGCTCTCGCTGCTGCAGACGCGGCGCAGCTGGACCGGGCCCGAGCTGGCCGAGCGCCTCGAGGTCACCACCCGCACCGTCCGCAACGACATCGACAAGTTGCGCAGCCTCGGGTACCCGGTCGACGCCTCACCAGGGGTGGCCGGCGGATATCGGCTCGCCGCGGGCAGCAACCTCCCGCCCCTGCTCCTCGACGACGACGAGGCCGTGGCCGTCGCGGTGGGGCTGCGCACCGCGGCGGGTGGTTCGGTGTCGGGCATCGAGGAGACGTCGCTGAGCGCGCTGGCCAAGCTCGAACAGGTGCTGCCCGCGCGCCTGCGTCATCGCGTCCATGCGCTACAGACCAGCACCGTTGCCGTGGGCAGCGCCGGACCCACCGTCGATCCCGACGTCCTCACTGTCCTGGCCGCCAGCTGCCGCGACCACGAACGACTCCGCTTCGACTATCGCCGCCACGACGGCGCCGTGTCGATGCGCGTGGTCGAGCCACACGCGCTTGCCCACGCCGGGCGGCGGTGGTACCTCGTGGCCTGGGACGTCGACCGCGACGACTGGCGGACCTTCCGGGTCGACCGCATCACGCCGCGTACGCCCACGGGTCCGCGCTTCACGCCGCGCGAGCCACCCGAAGGCGGCGTGGCGGCCTACGTCGCGGGCGGGATCGGGTCGGCGGCCTGGCGGTACCGGATCCGGGTGCTCCTGCACGCACCGGCCCACGCCATGGCGTCGCGGCTGCCGCCTCCGGTGCGGGTGGAGGCCGTCGACGACGCGACGAGCATCCTCCACGGCGGTTCGGACACCCTCGACCTCGTGGCGGTGTACATCGCGATGCTCGACGTCGACTTCGAGGTGATCGACCCGCCGGAGCTCGCCGACCACCTCCGCCGGCTCGCCGCGCGCTTCGTCCGGGCGGCCGACGCGGCGCCGCGCCCGTCGTGACGTCAGGGCCGGTCCAGGGCCTCGCGCTGGGCGGAGGTGAGCCGGTCGGGCTTCGCGACCACTGTGTAAGCGCCGGCGGCGGTACGGCCGAGGACGACGGGATCGGTGACGTCCGGGTGCCGTTCGGCCACGATGAGGGCCTCGGCGACGCGCTCCGGCGGCCAGCCAAGCGCGGTGGCCAGCTCGTCCGCGGTGCGTGGCGCGGCGACGAGGACCAGCGCGGCGAGCACGGTCAGCGGGTCGGCGAAGGCCTCGGCGGTGGTGCCGCCGACCATGTCGTCGCTGAGGCTGGTGAAGAACCGCGCCATGGAGTCGAGCCGGGCCCCGGCGGGCGTACCCGCGTCGAAGACCTTCGCGCCCTGCTCGGCGGTCTCCGCCAGCATCGCGTTGGTCCGAGCGCTGGTCAGCCACGTCCGGAGCCAGGTGTCGTCGTCGATGAGGTAGCGCTCGCGGCGCCCCCGCGACTCGCGTTCGCGCCGGATCAGCTCCAGGCCCTCGAGGTACCTGATCGCCGTCGAGACCGACGCTGGGCTGACCCGCAGCTGCCGGACCAGCTCGGCGGCGGTCAGGCCGCCTGAGTCGGTGGTGACGATGCAGGCGAGCACACGGGCGGCCATCCGCGGCACGCCGGTCTGGACCATGAGCGCCGCGAACCGGTCGACGAAGTCGCGCACCGCCTCGGGGTCGCGCCCGAAGGCATCGACCGCGGTCGGCAACTCCTGGGGCAGAGCGAGCGCGCTCCGCCGGGCTCGGCGGCTCGTGGCGAGGTGAGCGTGCTCCGCGCGGTAACCGGCGGGGCCGCCGTTGCGGGCCACCTCGCGGCTGATGGTGGAGGTCGGGCGGCCCAGCGCCCTGGCGATCTCGGCGTACCCGAGCCCGTCGGCCAGCCCGGACGCGATGTGCCGGCGGTCGTCCTGGGTCAACCTTCCTCCCGGCATCGGCGCCGCCTCCCCTGGTCGATGGTCCAGCTCAGTATGCATTCACCATCAGCACATTGCAACGCCTGGCGCGGAGCGGGTGTGCGTTTATTGACATGCCATTGCACCGATCACACTAGAAAGACTGTTCACAGCCCCTTGAAGCTCCCGCACGTGTTGTGGTCCTGATGAACGCAACATAGCTTTCGCGCATGACTGAAGATCTAAGCGCGGACGCGACGGCGGGCAGCGAGGAGCTCGCCCTCGACGTCGACGGGCTGCGCATGCGCTACGGCGCCACCGACGTCCTCCGCGACGTGACCTTCCGCGCCCGTCACGGCGAGGTCATCGCACTGCTCGGGCCAAACGGGGCGGGCAAGACCACCACGATCGAGGTCCTCGAGGGCTTCCGGATGCGATCGGCCGGCCGGGTCGAGGTGCTCGGCAGCGATCCGGCGCACGGCACCGAGCGATGGCGGGCACGGGTGGGGGTCGTCCTGCAGTCGTGGCGCGACCACGGCAAGTGGCGAGTGCGCGAACTGCTCGCGCACCTCGGCTCGTACTACGCCTGTTACGCCACCGACCGGATCGCCCGGCCCTGGGACCCGGACGAACTCGTGGCCGTGGTGGGTCTGACCGAGCAGGAGAACTCGAAGATCCGGACCCTGTCGGGCGGGCAACGGCGCCGGCTGGACGTGGCCATCGGCATCGTGGGCCGTCCTGAGCTCCTCTTCCTCGACGAGCCGACCGCGGGGTTCGACCCGGAGGCCCGGCGTGAGTTCCACGACCTCGTGCACCGCCTCGCCGCGGAGCACCGGACCACGATCCTGCTCACCACCCACGATCTGACCGAGGCCGAGAAGCTCGCCGACCGCATCGTGATCCTCGACGGCGGGCGGATCGTCGCGGACGGCACCGCCGACGAGCTCGCCCGGCGGATCGCGGGCGAGGACGAGGTGCGCTGGACCTACGCGGGACGGCAGTTCGTACGGTCCACGCCTGAGTCGACGAGGTTCGTCTTCGACCTGTTCCAGCAGTACGGCGTGGACATCGCGAACCTCGAGGTCCGCAGGTCATCGCTGGAGGACACCTATCTCGCCCTGGTGCACCAGGCCGAAGCCGGCCAGGACGACGTGGCGGGACGCACTGCGGAAGGGGCGGCGCGATGAACCCGACCGCGACGGCGCTGCGTGCGGGCTGGGCCCGCGGCCGGATCGAGCTGAGGCAGTCGTTCACCAACGGCGCGGAGCTCTGGGGGCACGTCTTCTGGCCGACGCTGATGCTGACGGTGACGTACTTCCTGCGCGACGTCTCCTTCGGAGGCAGCGGCATCCTGCTCGCCACCCTGGTCCTGCCGAGCATCCTCGGGATGAACGTCGCGTTGGGCATGATCAGCATGAGCCAGCAACTCACCGCCGACCGGGAGGACGGGACGCTGCTGCGCGCCAAGGCCACCCCCAACGGGATGCTCGGCTACCTGGTGGGCAAGATCGTCTCGGTGTCGGGCAGCCTGATCGCCGACCTCGCGATCTTCCTGGTCCCCGCCATGATCATCGTTCCCGGCCTGGCCATCGGCGACCTGAGCTCCTGGCTGACGGTGGCCTGGGTGCTGGCGCTGGGGATGGTGGCCGCGCTGCCGATCGGCGCGGTGCTGGGATCGGTGTTCACCAGCGCCAGGAGCCAGGGGCTGATCACGCTGCCGATGCTGGGCCTGATCGCGATCTCCGGGATCTTCTACCCGATCGCCGCGATGCCGGACTGGCTGCAGTGGATCGCGCAGCTCTTCCCGATCTACTGGCTCGGCCTCGGGATGCGATCGGCCTTGCTGCCGGACAGCGCGGTGGCCGTCGAGATCGGCGAGTCGTGGCGGCACCTGGAGGCCGTCGGCGTGCTGGGCGTCTGGGCCGTGGCCGGAGTGCTCCTCGCGCCGGTCGTGCTCCGTCGGATGGCGCGCCGGGAGTCGGGCTCGACCGTGGCCGAGCGCCGTGAGAAGGCCCTGCACCGGGTCGGGTGAATCGCCTCGGCCCGGTGGCTCGCCTCAGGTTGGTGGTTCGCCTCAGCCGGTGGGCTCGACCGCCGCCCGCTCCGCGTAGCGGCGCCGGAGGTGGCGGTAGCGGTCCCACCAGTCCGGGTAGTCGTGCCCGCTCAGCAGCGGATCGATCTGCTCGAGGTAGGTCTGCCACCCGGCGGCGTAGCGGAGGTACTCGTGCTCGACGATGCCGGCGTGGTCGGCCACCAGGCGGGAGCCGGCGTCGTCGGCCTCGAGCTCGACGACAAGACGCCCGGCCGGATCGCCGTCCATGGCCCAGCTGAGTTCGAGCCTCGACTCGGGCCGACACGTCTCGATCGTGCCGCGCGCCCGGCCGCCTTCGACGAAGCCGACCTCGAACTCGCCGCCTTCGCGGAGCTCGCCACTGACCGGTGCCAGCCAGTGGCGCAGCTGGTCGGGCTCGGTGATGACGGACCACAACGCGACGGGATCGGCGCGGAACCTGCGCTCGAACCTGACCGCGTAACGGCCCCCCTCGTCCGGCCGAGTGACCCCGAACAACCCGTCGACGACCATGCGTGTCTCCTCCGTCACCAGGCGGCACTCACCTGGTGATGGAATCACGTCAAGGTCGTCCCGGGGAAGCCCGGGCGCCGGATCAGCGCGCCAGTGCCTCGCGGGCGCTGGTCATGTCGTCGGTGGCGATCACGATCCGCACTCCGCCGAAGGTGGTGTACGCCAGGTCGATGTTGACCCCGGCGTCGGCGAGGCGGCGGGTCAGCTCGCCGAGCGTGCCCGGCTGGTCGGCGACGTCGACCACCAGCACCTCGCGCACGTCGGCCACCCCCATGCCGGCGGCGCGGAGCGTGGCCTGCAGCCGCGCGACGCCCTGATCGGTGTCGACCAGCACATGGACGACGCCGCGCCCGTCGCCGGTGAAGGCGGCCAGGCCAGCGATGTTCACCCCGGCCGCGCCGGCGCATTCGCCGAGGCGGGCCAGCTCGCCGGGGCGATCGTCGAGGATCACCGTCAGGTCCGTGGGCATCTCCATTCGATCCTCGCACCGGAGACCACCCGCCATCTCCAGCTTTGCCCGTTGATCTTGGAGTTCTCCGGGAGTTGTCCGGCGCGACGGACCGGGTTCGCCACGGCAGTCCACGATCCACGGGAGAGGTGGGCACGTCGGCGCGGCGACCCGTGTGCGTTCCGACATTGCACGGCAAACCAATTCATGCGCTGACATCTCGCATCTCGGACCGGCGTCTCATGAATTGATACGCACGTTGATTTCCTATCAGCCGAATAGGACCGTTACGTCGTGCAGACCGTGATCCTGACCGTACGTCACGCCGTCGATCCGATGCGCGTCGCCGGGCAATCCTGTCGCTGACTCCGCGGCCATCCACCACGCGACTCAGGAGTCGGCGCATGCCCATCGCCACCAGCCACCCGACACTCCCCCGGCAGCAGCATCGGCACCCCGAGCCGGCGCCGCCCGTGGGCCTCATGCTGTTCGTCGAGCTCGATCCGGATCGCACCCTGCCGTCCGGGCCGCGGCTCGCCCACGTCGCCGACGAGCTGCGCAACCTCGCCCGGAGCCTGCTCCCCCACGCCGAGACCCGCACGGCGATGCTCGTGCAGCCCGAACCCGATGCCGGGATCGCCACGACCGCGGGTGACAGCGCGGTGGTCGCGGCCAGCGCGGCAGCCGCCGAGCGCCGGCTGACCACCTGGGCGGCCGACGGCGTGCGGCTCGACCCCGCCGGCCGGCGGCTGGTCGTCGACGGCGCCGAGGTGGCGCTGACGATGCGCGAGTTCGAGCTCATCTCCTACCTCGCCCACCATCGGGGCCGTGCCATCGGCCGCTCCGAACTGCTCGAGCGGGTGTGGCCGGCGCAACCCGGGTCGACCACCCGCACCGTCGACGTCCACGTCCGGCGGCTCCGGCAGAAGCTGGGTCTCCATTCGCGCCGGATCACCACCGTGCGCGGGCACGGCTACCGCCTCGACTGACCCGGTCACACTCCGGTCATCGGATCGTCGACCGGCCGTGACCAGGCCGTGTCACAAACTCTCCCCGCACTGGGCGCGTTCGCTATATCGTCACCTCCACTGCCGACCGCCCTGACGCCCGCCCCCACGGACGCACCACAGGGCGGCGAGGGCGTGTAGCAGGGAGACCGCACCATGCCGATGATCGACGCCTCGGCACTGGTCGGCGGGTTCTACGATCCGCCGTATCCGCCGGTCAACCCTGCCGTGCGACAGGCCGAGGACGAGACGGTCGAGTGGCTGCGGCGGATCGGCTTCATCACCAGCCAGGCCCAGGAAGACCACCTCCGCTCGTTCGAGTTCGGCCTCTATCACGGCATCGCCACACCTGAGGCCGACCACGCAAGCCTCGTGCTGGGCCTGAAGTGGTTCTGCTGGGGGTCCCTGGCCGACGACCAGTACGACAACGACGATCGGGGCGACCGGCAGAGGCGGACGCGCGGCGTGCTGCGTGACCTGCGCGCCGTCATGGCCGGTACCTGGACCGCCCGCACGACGACAGGCCAGGCCGCGAACGCGGTGATCACCGGGTTCGCCGACTACTGGCCGGAGCTCGTCGCCGGGCTCTCCCCCAGCGCGCTGCGGCGCATCGAGGCGGACTTCCTGGACTACGTCGAGGCCGTCGCGTTCCAGAACCGGTACCACGAGACCGGCCGTGTCCCCGACGCCGCGACGTTCATCATGATGCGGCGCCACACCATCGCCATGGTGTTCCAGGTCGACGTGCTCGAGCAGGTCGCCCGGCGCCATGTCCCCGACGCCCTGCGGGACAGCCGGCCCTTCCGCGAGCTGGTCTGGTGCTTCGCCGACATCACCGCCTGGCACAACGACGTCTACGGCCTGGAGAAGGATCTTGCCGACGCGCAGACCTGCAACGTCGTGCGGGTGACGGCCGCCAGCGAGGGCTGCACGCTGCCCGAGGCCGTCGATCGCGTCCTGCGGCGCGCCGAGGAGCGCCAGCGGCTCTTCCTCGACCTCGAGCGGCAGCTGCCCGAACTCGCCGAGCGGCTCGGCCTGCCGCCCGAGGCCGCCGGCGATGCGGCCGCCCTCGCCCGCGACCTGCGCACCTACGCCTACGCGAACCTGGTGTGGATCCAGCACAGCCACCGCTACGACCTCGACCTGCCGCGGATCCGGGGCACCTTCGACGACGTCATCACCGGCTGAGACGAGCGATCACCATGACCGACACCGCACTGCGGTCCGTGCCGGCAGCGCCGGGCCGGATCCCCCTCGCCGGTCATCTGTGGGCGCTGTGGCGTGAGCCGCTCGGCTTCCTCCGGTCGCTCACGGACGTGGGCGAGCTGGTGCGCGTCGATCTCGGCCCGATGCCGGTGTACGTGGTCACCACCCCCAGCCTTCAGCAGCAGGTGCTGACCACCCACGCCGCGAGCTTCACCCGGGGACGGATCTACGACCGCGCCCGGTCGTTGTTCGGCAACGGGCTGGCCACCTCGGACGGCGGCTACCACCTACGGCAGCGACGACTCGTCCAGCCGGCCTTCCACCGCGCCAGGATCGCCGGGTACGCCGAGGTCATGGGCGATCGCACCCGCGAGCTCGCCGACTCCTGGCGGGCCGGACAAGTGGTCGCCGTCGATCGCGCGATGCACGAGCTCACGCTGGGGATCGCCGTCGACGCGCTGTTCGCTGGCGGGCTCGACCCCGCGACGTCGGGCGAGATCCACGACCTGGTCCCCGCCATCATGGCCGGCATCCCGGTCCGGATGGCGACCCCGGCGCGATTCGACCGCTGGCCGATCGTCCCCGCGAACCGGCGATTCGACGCCGCCGCCCAGCGCCTGCGCACCCTGGTCGACGACCTCGTCGCGGCCCGCCGTGGCGATCACGACCCCGGCTCCGGCGAGCTGCTGGCGCTGTTGCTCGACGCCCGCGACGCCGCCACCGGCGAGGCCATGACCGATACGCAGGTGTGCGACGAGGTCATCTCGCTGCTCCTCGCCGGCACCGAGACGCCCGGCACCACCTTGTCGTGGGCGTTCCACGAACTGGCCGGCCACCCGGAGGTGGAGGCCCGGCTGCACGCCGAGCTCGACGCCACGGTCGGCACCGGACCCGTGAGTATCGAGGACGTGGCCCGGCTGGAGTACACCGCCCGGGTGGTGCAGGAGGTCCTTCGGCTCCACCCGACGTTGCTGTTCACCCGCCGAGCCACCAGCAGCGTCGCGCTCGGAGGCGTCCACCTCCCCGCGGGCACCGAGGTCGCGTACAGCCCCTATGCGCTTCACCGCGACCCGCGGACATATCCGCGGCCGACCGACGTCGACCCCGACCGATGGCTGCCGGGCGGGGCCGCGCCGTCGCACGAGACGTTCATCCCGTTCGGGGCGGGGCGGCACAAGTGCCTCGGCGAGGCCTTCGGCTGGACCGAGATGATGATCGCCGTGGCCACCGTCGCGGCTCGCTGGCGGCTGCGCGTCGCCGAGGGTCACGTGGTGCGCGAGGTTCCGGCCGAGGTGCCGCGGCCGGACGCGCTCCCGATGACCGTCCTACCTCGTTGACGGAGTCGCTATCATCGAGTCATGCAGCGCTACGCCCAGCGAATGATGCGCCCCTTCACGGGGCCCCTCGGCGTGCGCTGACATCCACCTCTCGCACCACACCAGGCCCCTGCCACGCGGGGGCCTCTTTGCTGTCCGACCCCGCCTGAGCAGGGCGGGAAGGACACCGATCATGACCACCACCCCGGCTACGCCCGACCGCTTCTACGTCACCACCTCGATCCCGTACGTCAACGGCGAACCCACCTCGGGCACGCCCTGGAGCTGGTGCAGGCCGACGTCCTCGCCCGCCACCGACGACTCCGTGGAGCGCAGGTCCGCTTCCTCACCGGCACCGACGACAACGCGCTCAAGAACGTCACGGCGGCTCGCGAGGCAGGGGTGGACGTGCGGGAGTTCGTCGACGCCAACGCGCGACGCTTCGCCGGCCTGCGCGACACGCTGTCCCTGTCCACCGACGACTTCATCCGCACCAGCGCCGACCCGCGCCACGCGCCCGGCGTCGAGCGGCTGTGGCGCCAGTGTGCCGCCCGCGGCGACTTCTACCGGCGGCGCTACGAGGGGTTGTACTGCGCCGGCTGCGAGCAGTTCTACACCTCCGACGAGCTGGTCGACGGCCGGTGTACCGAGCACGGCACCACGCCCGAGCTCATCGCCGAGGAGAACTGGTTCTTCAAGCTCTCGGAGTATGCCGGCCGGCTGCTGCGGCTGATCGAGTCGTCGACGGTGCGGATCGAGCCCGCGTCCAAGCGCCGCGAGATCCTGGCGTTCATCCGGGCCGGGCTGGCCGACTTCAGCGTCTCGCGGCCGGCTGCGCGGGCCGCAGGCTGGGGCATTCCGGTGCCCGACGACCCGGACCAGGTGGTCTACGTCTGGTGGGACGCCTTGACCAACTACGTCACGGCGCTCGACTACGGCACCGACGGCCCGGCCTACCGCGAGTGGTGGAACGGCTCGGACGCGCGGGTCCACGTGATCGGCAAGGGCATCGTCCGCTTCCACGCCGTGTACTGGCTCGCGCTCCTGCTCTCGGCCGGCCAGCCGCTGCCCACCACGATCTTCGTCCACGACTACCTGAGCGCCGAGGGAGCCAAGATCTCCAAGAGCGCGGGCACGACGGTCGATCCGGTGCAGCTCGCCGAGAGCTACGGGACCGACGCGCTGCGGTGGTGGTTCGTCCGCGAGGTGCCGCGCGTGGGCGACACCGACTTCACCGTCGAGCGGCTGGTGGCGCGGCACGACGGTGAGCTCGCCAACGGCCTGGGCAACCTGGTCAACCGGAGCCTGTCACTGGTCCACAGGTTCCGGGACGGCCGGGTGCCGGACGGTGCGGGCGCGACCCAGGGTGACGCGACCGCGGCCGGCGTGGCGGACACCGCGCTCACCGGTGCCCTGACCGGCGCGTGCCAGGCGCTGCCGGGGCGCATCGACCACGCTCTGCGCGCCTTCGACCTGCGCGCCGCCACCGACGCCGTATGGCGGGTCGTCGACGAGGCGAACCGGCTGGTCGAGACGGCCCGCCCGTGGGAGCTGGCCCGGCGGGAACGCGCCGACGGCGCCTCCCGGCGCGAGCTCGACGAGGTGCTGGCGGCGCTGGTACGCGCGTGCCGCCTGCTGGCGTCGGAGCTGGCGCCCTTCATCCCCGACGGCGCCGCACGGCTGTCCGCGCAGCTCGGCGAGGGCTCCCGGATCGAGCAGCCGGTGCCGGCGTTCCTCCGGCTCGATCGCGCACCGGTCCTTGCCCTCGGTCGTTGATCTTGGAGTTTGGCGCAGATGTTGGGCGATTTGCTCGTGTGATCCCGCCGAAACTCCAAGATCAACGACATCGGTGCGGTTCAGAGCGCGAGATACATGATGTGCAGCCCGACGAAGCCCTGCTCGGGGTGGTCGAAGCCCTCGGGCACGGTGCCGATCACGTCGAAGCCGAGCGAGCGGTACAGCCCGACAGCCGCGGTGTTCGTCTCGACCACGGCGTTGAACTGCATGCCCCGGAAGCCCTCCGCACGGGCCCAGTCCAGCGAGTCCCGCACCAGCGCCCGGCCCACGCCCCGACCGGCATGGGCCGGGTCGACCATGTAGCTCGCGCTGGCGACGTGGGCTCCGCCGCCACCCTTGTTGCGGTACATGTTGGCCGTGCCCACGACCGTCGCGTCGTCGGCCACGGCTACGACTGTGCGCCCGGGCGGACCCACCATCCACATCTCGCGCGCAGTGTCGTGGCCGAGGTCGCGGTCGTAGGCGAAGGTGTCTCCGGCCGCGACGATCTCGTGGAGGAACGGCCAGATGTGCGGCCAGTCGCCGGGTCCCGCGACGCGAATCTGCATCCGGTCATGGTGCGCGACGCCCCGGTCAGACGTCGAACCGGGCCAGCGGATCCTTGGTCAGACGAAGATGCGGAACAGCGGCGACTCGGGTTCGACCCGGCGGATGTCAAGCGGCGAGGCGTCCATCCGCAGCAGCAGCGGGTCGAGGCCCTCCGGAGCGCCGAGGGTGACTCCGATGAACGCCGGGCCGGTCTCGCGGTTGCTGCGCTTGACGTACTCGAACAGCGAGATGTCGTCGTCCGGGCCGAGTACCTCGTCGAGGAATCGCCGCAGCGCGCCCGGCTCCTGCGGGAAGTCGACCACGAAGTAGTGCCGCAGTCCCTCGTAGACGAGCGAGCGCTCCTCGACCTCGGCGTAACGCGAGATGTCGTTGTTGCCGCCGGAGATCACGCACACGACCGTGCTGCCCGGCTCGACGGCGATCGTCGCCTTGCCGCCCGCCGGCCCGATGGCCGCGGGCGCCAGCGCACCGGCGGGCTCGGCGATGATGCCGTCGGCTTGGTACAGAGTGAGCATCTCGGTGCACACCCTGCCTTCGTCCACGGCGCGCAATTCGACCCCGAGCCGGCCGACCTGCTCGAACGGCAGGCGACCCGCCTTGCGCACGGCCGCACCGTCGATGAAGGTGTCGATCGACTCCAGCTCGACCGGACCGCCCGCGGCCAGCGCGGCCGCCAGCGAGGCAGCACCGGCTGGTTCGATGCCCACCACCGTGGTGCGCGGGGAACGCTCGGCGAAGTAGGTGGCCATGCCGGCCAGCAGCCCGCCGCCGCCCACGGGCACCACCACGATGTCGGGCGAGGCGCCGAGCTGGTCGTGGATCTCGCGGGCCACCGTCCCCTGTCCGGCGATGGTCCGCGGATCGTCGAAGGGATGGACGTTGACCGCGCCGGACGTCCGCGCCCAGTCGACCGCGGCCGCCGAGGCCTCGTCATAGGTCGCCCCGGCCTGGACCAGGTCGACGTCCGCGCCGCCGAACTCGCGGATCCGATCGATCTTCTGGCGCGGCGTGGTGCGCGGAACGAAGATCCGCCCGGAGATGCCCAGGTCGTGGCAGGCCTTGGCGAATCCCTGGGCATGGTTGCCCGCGCTGGCGCAGACCACGCCCGCCTCGCGCTCGGCGTCGGTGAGCTGGAGCATCAGGTTGAACGCGCCGCGCGACTTGTACGAGCGGACCCCCTGGAGGTCCTCGCGCTTGAGCATCACCTCGGCCCCGACCAGCCGGGAGAGCCGGGCGGAGCGCTCGAGCGGGGTGTGGGCGACGTGGTCGCGGATCCGCTCGGACGCCGCGTCGATCTCGCCGGCACCGAAGCCGGACGCGTGGTCGTGGTCGTCTGGGGTAGCGGGCACGGTCGTTCGTCCTGTCGGGTCGGAGGTTCACCTGGGCCAGCGGATCGACTGGGCCAGCCGAGAAGACTACGCCCCTCCGCCCGTCGATCGAGGGACGTCGGAGCTGAAACGGCGGTAGCCCTCAGCCGCTGCGGGTCATTCGAAGGTCTGGTTGGGCGACGTCGTACACGTACCGGCTCGGCTAAGGGCTCTGCGGGCCACCGGCGCAGACATCGGGTGACAAATCGCTTGAGCCTTCCGTCCCCACTCCCGTACGTTCCCGACAGCCGTCTCCGTGAGGACAGAGGAAGAACCAGCGTGACCCCGCCTGCTCGCTAGACCTGACACCTTCCGCTCACCCGTAGCCGACGCATCCGTCGGTTCTGCCGGGCTGCCCTTGTGCGCTCGGTCATTCAGCGTTCGAGGTCGCGCGTCACCGGCCTCGTGTCAGGTCTGGAGAGTTCATGTCCTTACTCCCTCCTATCGTGCTGCCCTGGGTCGTTCGTCGGACCAGGCTGCCTCTCGTGTCATTGCGGTGCGTGGACTGCCGGTCGGCGTCCGCGACCGCTGGCGAGGGCAGGTTCCGCGTCAACGCCAACGGCAAGTTGCTGGACGTGTGGCTGCTGGTCCGCTGCGTCTCCTGCGATCGGACAAGCAAGCTCACCGTGCATGAGCGAACGCCGGTCGGTTCCTTCGACCCAGCCGAGCTCCGCGGCTACCAGGTCAACGATCCGCAACTGGTGGCGTCCAGGTTGTTGGATCCGTTGCTCGCGCGGCGCAACCGCTTCACTCTCGACTGGACGGGTGCCTGGCGGCTGGACATCCCGCCGACATGGGTCGGCGACACGTGGCCGGTCCAGGTGGAGGTCGTCTTCGAGGATCCGGTGCCGGTGCGCCCGGATCGGCTGATCGCGCACGCGCTCGATCTCAGCAGGCGCGAGGTGGTGCGCCGGATCAAGTGCGACGTTCCATTGCGCCGTTCAACCCGCGTCGGATTCACCTTTACCGTGCTGGCCGGGGACTAGCGCAGGTGTGGCCGGCGGGCCGGGTGGCCCGCCCGGCTACATCTCCCACAGGGCCCACGAACGGGTCTTCGCCGGTTTCCGCTGCGACGTTTCCTCGATCCCCAGCGAGTGATTCCTCATGGGGTCACCGGCATCCTCCAGGGCGTCTACGACCCGTCCGGGCACGGCGCCCCTCCTGTTCGCCACGGGCACCTGGCCCTCAGAGGCGGTGGCTCATGCTGGAGGCGTGAGTGAGCCCGAGGACGACGTCCGGCCCGTGCTGGACGAGGTGAGGCGCACCCTCTGCCGGGGGAGGCGGGTCACCGTGCGGGGGGAGGCTGGTGGGCCGGTGGAGACCGTTGACTGTGTGCGACACCGCCACCGGTTACGGAGGTTCACATGCCTGTCGCCTTCCTGGTTGCTGCTTCTCGGCTCGGGAGCCGGTCGTGACGGCAGCCGCTTCGGGCGCGGCTCCCCCGGGCCTAGCGGGGAGGGCGGCGGCGGTGGTGCGTCGCTTGCACGGGCAACGGGCCGCGGGGGTTCCCCGCTGGGTGGTGCTGGCCGCCTATGCCGCCTCCCTGACCCCGCTACCGTCGGCGGCGTGGCGGATCGCGCTCGGCCTGGGCGCCCCGCTCGGCCCGCCCTGGCACCAGGAGGCCGACACCAGTGGACCGTTGGGGATGCCGGGCCTGCTCTACATGGTCATCCTGAGCGTGGTCAGCGAGGGGCTGGCGTTCTTGACCGTCGGCCTGGTCAGCCGATGGGGCGAGGTGGTCCCGCGCTGGATCCCCTTCCTGGGCGGCCGCCGGGTGCCCACACTGGCCGCCGTGATCCCCGCCGGCCTGGGCGCCATCGTCCTCACCGTCGGCCTGCTGAAGGGGATGCCCTCGTTCAACGACTTCCAGATGCCCGACGGGACCATCGCCCACCTGGCCGGCTGGTCCCTCGTCACCTTCACCGCCGCCTACGGACCACTGCTGGCGTGGGGGCCGCTGCTGGGAATCGTCACCGTGGCCTACTACCTACGCCGCACCCGGGCGGCACAGGCTGCGGCCTGACCACACCTGCCGCCCGGCAGACCGACACCTGGCTCCTCGCCATCTGCCATGGGGTTCCCCTCCGTACAGACCCTCAAGCCGTCAAAACGCATGGCCACGGGCGGTCGAGGCCGGGCGTGCGGCTTGACGGGCGGGCCGGCGTCGGTGTATTCGCTTTCCGGCGGGAAGGAAGATCAAGGGCCCGGTGATTCCGAGACTCTGCTGCGCCCGCTGGTTCGACCTCGCTCGCCGGGCACGGGATCGAGCTGCTGCGGCCGGCGATGCGCGGCGAGCAGCCCGGCCGGGCGAGCACCTGCCCAAACCCGTCCGCCAGCTCAGCGAATCGGTCAGCGACACCCACGAAGGCCAGCTCAACCTGGAACGACACGGTGGCCGCACCTTCCAAGGCGTGGCCGTCCGCGTCGCCAAGCGCATCCTGGCCATGACAGCGGCGATCTGGCACAACCACCGCACCAGCCAGCCGGTCACCCGCTCGCTGATCGCCTACGACCAGAAGGAATCACTCGTCTAGTCGATCTCGGGCGTGAACGTCTCCGGCAGATACGGGTCGGCCCACGCGGTGATCAGTTGGGCGACGCGGTGCGCCTGCCGGCGATCGGTGAGGAGGTGGTCGGCGCCGTCGAGGGCCACGAACGACTTGGGATGCCGCGCGGCGCGATAGACATGCTCGGCGTTGGAGATCCCGACGATCTCGTCCTCCGGCGCGTGGATGATCAGCAACGGCCGGCCGAGCTGGGCGATCTTCGCGTCCTGCTCCTGTTCCCGCAGGTCGTCGATGAAATCGGCGCGGATCCGGAAGGCTCGTCCGCCCAGGATCACCTCGGCCTCCCCGTTCGCCGTGATGTCGTCGAGGGCATGGGCGAACAGGTGGGCGACGTGCGCGGGCTCTCCAGGAGCCCCGATGGTGGCCACCGCCGCGACCTCCGGGAGGTCCGGGGCTGCGGCCAGGACCGCGGCGCCGCCCAGGGAGTGCCCGACGAGCAGCGTCGGGGCCTCGTGGTGATCGCGTAGGTACCGGGCGGCGTGCCGGACGTCGGCCACGTTCGAACTGAACGTCGACTCCGCGAACTCCCCGCCCGACTCCCCCACGCCGGCGAAGTCGAAGCGCAGCACGGCCAGGCCCCGCTTGGTCAGCTCGCGGCAGATGCGGCGGGTCGCCGGGTAGTCCTTGCCTCCGGTGAAGCAATGGGCGAACAGCGCGTACGCCTCCGGCGGCTTCCCGGGCAGGTCGATGGCTCCGGCGAGCGTGCCGTGGGTGCCCTCGAACGTCACCCGCTCGTACATGGTCATGCGGACATCATCGCGGCAGCGCGTATTTCGGCTACGGCACGCCCAGCCACCGGAGCGCGGCGGCCGTGCCTGCGGCCGCCAGCACGACGACCACGAACGGCGCCTGACGCCACGCGAGCACCCCGCCGACGGCCACCCCGGCCGGGCGGGCGTATCCGGCGAACTCCTGCCCGGCCAGCAGCGCGGACGTCGCGACCAGGGCGGCGAGCAGCACGACGGCCGAGACTGACATGACCTTCTCCGTCCGCGGCGAGAGCTCGACGCGGCTGCGCAGCAGCGGCCCGGCGAACCGGAAGGCGTAGGTGCCCACGCCCAGGACGAGCACGGCCAGCACCAGCGCCTGCGACCCGCTCATGCCGCCACCGTCCCGTCCAGCTCCGAGCGCCGGCCGCCGCCGAACCCGGCCAGCACGCCGACCAGGGCCAGCAGGACCGGCAGCCCGGCCGGCAGGAAGGGCGCGGTGGCCAGCGCCACGACGACGCCGACCAGCGCGGCGCGCCGGGTGGCGGCGTCGCCCAGGGCCGGTAGGACCAGCGCCAGAAGCACCGCCGGGAAGGCCGCGTCGAGGCCCAGGGCGTCGGTGTCGCTGACCGCGGCGCCGCCGAAGGCACCGATCACGACCCCGACGTTCCAGCACACGAACAGCGCCACCCCGCACACCCAGTAGGTCGCGCGCCGCCGCTGGGCGTCGGGCTGGGCGAGGGTGAACGCGACCGTCTCGTCGACCATCAGGTGGCTGCCGAGGACCCTGGGCAGCCAACGCGTCCCGAGCACGTCGCCCACGGCGAAGCCGAACGGAACGTGCCGGGCGTTGACCAGCAGGCCGGCGATCACCGCCGCGATCGGGTTGCCCCCGGAGGCGACGAGCCCGACGAATATGAACTGCGCCGCGCCCGCGAACACCACGACCGACAGCAGCATCGGCAGCCACAGCGGAAGTCCCTCGCCCACCGCGATGGCGCCGAAGGAGACCGCCACGATCAGGTCGGCGAGGCAGACCAGCGCGATGTCCCGCACCTGGTCCCTCTCGAGCGTTTTCCACATCGAACGCATAGTCCGTTATGGTGAACGCTTGCACAGGTGTTCGTCAAATCGAACGCATCGACGTCTGGAGCGAACGCATGGCGCAGAGCAACTCCGCCCCGATCGCTGTGATCGCCGCCTCGCTGCAGCGGGAGCGCCAGCGGGCAGGGCTGTCACTCGCCGAGGTGGCCCGCCGGGCGGGGATCGCCAAGTCGACGTTGTCCCAGCTGGAGTCCGGCACGGGCAACCCGAGCATCGAGACACTGTGGGCGCTGAGCATCACCCTCGACGTGCCCTTCGCCCGGCTGGTCGACCCGCCACGGGCGGCCGTGCAGGTGATCCGCGCCGGCGAGGGCCCGGCACTCGCCTCCGACCAATCCGACTACCTCGCCACCATCCTGTCGTCCTGTCCGCCCAACGCCCGTCGTGACATCTACCTCGTCACGTCGCAGCCCGGCTCGCCGCGGCGTTCCGACCCGCACATGCGCGGGGTCGTCGAACACGTGGTCCTCAGCTCCGGGCGGGCTCGCGTCGGACCCGTGGACGACCCGGTCGAGCTGCGGCCGGGTGACTACGTCGCCTACCCCGCTGACGAAGCGCACGTGTTCGAGGCGCTGGAGCCGGACACGGCCGCGGTGCTGGTCTCCGAGCACGTCTGAGCTCGCCCGGCTCAGCGCCCGAACGCCCGCTACAGGCCGATGTTGCGCATCGGGCTCTCGCTCCAGCGGTCGACGGAACGAAAGTAGCCGTGCACGGCTCTCGATCCGTACGACCATCCGCCCTGGTCACAGACGGCCTTGTGGTCGGCGCCGCTGCGCCGCGCCTCGGTGGCCAGCCCGGCCCTCAGGGAGTGGCCGGTGATGCGGAACGGCAGCTCGGCCCGCTCACCACAGCGCGTGATGATGGCCCCGACCGCTTGGGGCGACAGCCCGGTGCCGAACACGTGGCCGTGCCGGTCGATCCGCCGGAACGCCGGCCCGCTCGCCGCGTCCGCCAGCTCGACCCACGCCCGCCACGCGGTGACCGGGCAGGTCTCCCGATGGACGCCGTAGAGGACGATGCGCTCGTCGGGTCCGGTCTTCGTGAAGCCCAGCGTGACGACCAGGCCGTTGGTGCCGTCGAGCGTGACGTCCTCGAGGCGCAGGCCGGCCAGCTCGCTGCGGCGGGCCGCGATGCTGAACCCGACGAGCAGGATCGCGCGGTCGCGGACTCCGGCCACGGTGTCGGGGCACGCCGCCACCAGCGCTCGCAGCTGCGCCAGGGTCACCGGCGTGGCCCGGCCCCGGCCCCGCACCACGCCGTCTTCGGCCAGCCGCCGCTCGTAGCCCTTCAGGGCCTGCCAGGCCGCCATCGTGGCGCGGCGATCGACCGCCACGCGGTAGTGGCGTAACCCGGAGACGGCGCCGGCCAGGCGGGCATCGATGGTCGCCACCGAGGCGCTCCTGGTCGTCTCCAACCACCGGACGAACCCCACCAAAGCGCCCACGCTCCCCGACAGCAGCGGGATGCCGGCGTCGCGGGTGTAGTCCTCCCAGACGCGCCACGCACCGGCGTAGGCACGTCGAGTGTTGGCGGGTCGCTGCTCGGCGACGTACGCCTCGGCCACCGCGTCGAGCCGCGCCAGGCGCTCGCGTGCCGCCAGCTCCACATGCCCGCTGTCGGAGGCGCCCACCAGCTCGCCCGGACCGAGCGCTTCGTCACTCACGATATGCGACCTTATCGAAGGCTGATCTTGGCCCGCACTATTGAGTTATGATGATCATTATTCGAATTACGTCTGCGTAATCACATCGATTGGACTCTCCGTGACGGTTGAGCAGGACCCGAAGACCCCCGGCGCCGCGAACCCCGGCCCCGACCCATCGCCCGCTGACCAGCGCCGACTGTGCGCGTTCAGCCGGTGCCGGCAGCTGCTCCCCGCCGCGAGCGGCCCTGGCAACCGGGCGCGCTACTGCCAGGACGGCAAGACCTGGGGCACCAAGGGCCTCACGTGTAAGCAGGCTGGACACGCGGAGGAACTGCTCGCCTCGCTGCGCGAGCACGACGACGACTCGCTCGGCGGCGCCTCCGAGCTGGCCGAGCACATCGCCGAGGCGATCGAGCCGGCGACGCGACTGATCGCCGCACTACGGCAGGTTCACACCCAGCTGACGAACGACGTCGCCGTCGCCGATCGGGAACGCGACGCCGCCGAACGAGACGCGGCCGAACAGCGGGGCCTGCGCGCCGTGGCCGAGGAGAAGGCGGAGGAGTCGGCCCACCAGGCGGCGGACGCTCGCGCCGCCGCCACGCTGGCCGAACAGGCTCAGCGGGAGGCCGAGGCTGCGCGCGAACGGGCCGACGAGGCCTGTCGCGAGGCCGAGAGAGTCGCGCTCCGGGCCGAGACCCAGCGAGACGACGCTCACGACCAGGCTCGGCGGGCCGAGTCGCGCGCCGAAGCCGCCGCCAGCCAGTCCGAGGATTTTCAGCGCCGCCTGGCCGCCGTCCTGAGCGAGTTGTCCACACTGCGCGACCAACTCGCCGACGAGCGCCGGCGCGGCGACGACGAACGACGGCGCACGGACGAGCTCAGCGCCGCCCACGCGACCATGCTCGCCGAGCTACGCCAGGCACACGACGAGGCCCGCGAGCGGGAACGTCAACGCGCCGCGACTCACCTTCAAGAGGCAGTCGAGGAGCACGAACGGAACCGCCGAGCCGAGGCCGAGCGGCATGCACGTGACCTCGCCGACGCGCACCGCCAGCTCGGCGGACACGAACGCGGCCACGCCGATGCGGTCGCGCGCGCGGAGGTCGTCACTGCGACGTGGTCACGTCGGCGCACGCGGCTCCGCGCGATCGTCGACGAGTGGGACACCACCGACTCCGCAGCACTCCGAACGGCGGTGGCCGAGCTCCTGGATGTCGAGGAGCCCAAGGGCGACTGACCATCACGCTGGGTATGGGCGGGCGTGGCGGCCCTGGTGAGATGTCCTCCATGCAGATCGACACACCCGTCGACCCGGTGCCGGTCCTGGTGCTCACCGGCACGATCGGTGCCGGAAAGACCAGCGTCGGGCGTGCGGCGTCGCACCTCCTCGGCGAGCACGGTGTCCCCCACGCGCTGATCGACCTCGACTGGATGGAGACGTTCTGGACGCCGTCGAGGAAGGACGACCACGACGAACGCGTCCTTTCATCGCAACATCGCCTCGGTGTGGGCCAACTACCGCGCCGCGGGGTGCTCGCGGCTGATCTTCTCGCGCGTCGTCGAGGCGCCGGTGGTCCTCGATCGGCTCGTGGCGGCGGTCCCCGGCGCCCGGCCGGCCGTGGTCTGGCTGGACGCTCCGGCGGAGCAGACCCTGCGACGGCTCCGTGCCCGGGAGCCGGACGACCCGTCGTGGTTCGTGGACGCCTCGGTGCGGGTGGCGCAGCGCGTCGTCCCGGCGGAGGTGGCCCAGCACGTCATCGCGGTGGCCGACCACAGCCCGAGCCAACTCGCCCGCCAGGCGTTGCGCGCGGTGGGCTGGTGGGACTGACCCGCCGTCCCGGCCTGGGCTAGATGGTGGCGAGGGTGTGGGTGTCGGTGTGGATGGCGGTGGTGAGTTTGCGGATGGCGCGGGAGCAGCGTTGGCGGGCGGTGGGCCAGGTGAGTCCGAAGGTGGCGGCGGCGTGGGGTCCGCCGGGGTTGTCGGGTCCGGTGCAGTAGATGGCGGT
>DATCVR010000069.1:0-4164 GCA_036566745.1 Jiangellaceae bacterium
CAGCTTCGCCTGGCTCCACCACTTCAAACGACTCCGAACACGCTACGAGGTCCGCACCGACCTCCACCCGGCCTCACCCAACTCGCCTGCGCCATCATCTGCTGGCGCAAACTCCCACCAGCATTCTGAAACGAGCTCTAACACGGGACCTTCCAGACCAGCCAGTGCACCGACGCCAGGTCTTCCTCCGCCGGCGCCGACGCAATATTGCCACCCTGACCACCCTCTGAACGCTGCCTGAACAGAGTTCCTACAGGCGGGAATACCCACTCAGGTCTAACGGTTGGCAGCAACGTAATCATTAGTCACCGGGTGGGCGGCGCACACACGCCGATCTGCCGGAAAGGAACACTGAGATGAACCGACTGCCCCTGATCGAGGCAAGCGCCGCACAGCCCGCCGCCGCCGAACTGCTCGCCGGCGTGCAGGCCGCCCTCGGCGTCACCCCCAACATGGCCAAGGCGCTCGCAAACAGCCCTGCCGCGCTCAAGGCGTGGGTCCAGTTCAACGGGGCCGTCGGCGAGGGAGTCCTCACCGGCGCCGTACGCGAACGGATCGCGCTCCTGGTCGCCCAGGAGAACAGCTGCGACTACTGCTTGTCCGCTCACACCTACCTGGCAACGAAGGTCGCCGGCGTCTCGGCCGACGAGGCCAGCCAGGCCCGGTCGGGCAAGTCCGACGACCCCAAGGCCGCGGCCGCGCTGAGCCTGGCCGCCGCGGTTGTGAACACCCGCGGCAACGTCGACGACTCAGACCTCTCCGCCGCTCGTGCGGCCGACCTCACCGACCAGGAGATCGCCGAGATCGTCGCCAACGTCGCCCTCAACTACTACACCAACTTCTTCAACCGTCTCGCGCACACCGAGATCGACTTCCCCACCGTCCACCACCAGCACTAACTGCAGAATCCGCACGCGGCCGTGGACCGCAGCCACGGCCGCGTGCGGCTCTCGACCGAGAGGGACCACATGGATACTCCACGCCCGAAGTCGCCGACCACCGCGACCACTTCGCCTCCTCGTCTCCATCAAGCCATCATGATCTGGCTCGCCGTGTTCCCAACACTGACCGCGCTGCAACTGCTGCTCCAGGACGTGCTCGCTGAATTCCCATTGATCGCACGCACGCTCGTCCTGAGCAGCCTGGTTGTGCCAGTGGTCGTTTATCTGATCCTCCCGCGGCTTCAGCGGGCCCGGGCCGCACTGGTGAGCAGGTCATGACCAGGTACTACTTAAATGTCGCCTTCACGCCGCTCGTGACGCAGCACCAAGCCACGCATGGCAGTGCCGGCGCACGCTTGGCCGCGTCTGATTCACGGACCCAACAGCATCGGGCCGGATGGGGCCGCCGTCATCGAATCCCGGGACAGCTCGTCCTCGCATCGGTCGGTGAGACCGGGTGGCCCTATATGCAGCGCCGCGGCGGACCGCCCAGCTTCCTTAAGGTCATCGACGAGACCACGCTAGGATTCGCGGACTTCCGGGGAACCGCCAGTACATCACCCGGGAGGGACGTGGACCACGACTCACGGGTCTCCCTCTTCCTCATCGACTTTCAGCCCCAGGCCGGGATGAAGATCTTCGGACGGGCGGGGTTTGTCGAGCCCGAGGCGATCCCCGGGTGAATAGTCGGCTCGCCGCGCCCGACTACCCGGCCCGGATCGAGCGTGCGTTCCTGATCGATGTCGAGGCATTCGACTGGACCTGCCGGCAACAGGTTCCGAAGCTGCTTCCATTCCACACCGTGCAGCACACGGCGTTCGGGGTGAAGCGAGTGCGACGAGCGGCGCCGCCCACAGCAGGCAGTCGCGGGCCCGGGAGGACGTCGCTTGTAGCATCGGTGACACGGACTGTGGCGGCGTGCGCCGGCGCCGGGTCGTTTGCTGCTGGTCTGAGCAACCTTCTGCGGCCAGTGACATCGCGTGACGACCTGATCGGCACCGTTGGAGCCGTCGCCGGCAACGCAACGTGGCCGCCAGTCGTGGTTCGGGGCGAAGCCGCACTCCGGCCTCGCCGCCGGGCCCGTCCTCACGGCGCCAGCGCTGCCTCGGCAGCCCACGGGAGGGCGCTCTGCGCGCAGCTCGGCAAACAGTCCGCGAAACTCCATCACGACCACGGCGTCGACCTCCAGCTCGGCTGCAAGGTCCTCTGCGTCGGTGGACGTCCCCGCGTCGTGAGGCACACCTCGACGACGGCTCCGTCGTCCCCGCAGATTCGGTCATCCACGCTCTCGGGTCCAGGCCCAACACCGACTGGCTGTTCGGCAGCGGCCTCACCGTCGATTACGGCGTCGTCGTCGATCAGACGGGCATCGCCGCTCCAGGCGTGGTCGCTGTCAGAGACGTCGCCCGATGGCCGTATCCCCTGCTCGGCGGCCGTCCGGTTCGCCTCGAGCACTATGCCAACGCTGTCGAGCAACGCGCCCGAGGAGCGCGCCCTGCTCGGAATCAGCAACGTCCACCCGCCGTCCGTACCGTCGTTCTGGTCCCACTTCTATTCGTGGCGTCTCCAGTCCGTCGGCTTCACAGGCGCCGCGTTCGAGTACCGCCCCGTCGAGAGTGACCCCAGCGACAAGTTTGTCGGCGAGTGCCGCCACGACGGCCCGCTGGTCGGCGCCATTGCCAACGGACGCGTCCGCGCCCTGACCCAATACCGAGAAGCGCTACTGAAGGAGTTCAGTTGACCCGCCCACCCCTTCCCCCGTTCGACGAGGGGTCCGCCCACGCCAAGGTCCTCGCCGCGGAGAACGCGTGGAACACCCGCGACCCCGAGCGCGTTGCCCTCGCTTACTCCGAGGACACCATCTGGCGCAACCGCGACGAGTTCCTCACCGGCCGCCGAGAGGTCGTCGACTTCCTCACGCGCAAGTGGGAGCGTGAGCTCGACTACGTGCTCCGCAAGGACCTGTGGGCGTGGCGTGAGAACCGCGTCGCCGTTCGCTTCCAGTACGAGTGGCACGACGATTCCGCCCAGTGGTGGCGCAGCTACGGCAACGAACTGTGGGAGTTCGACGACGACGGCCTCATGCGCCGCCGCGAGGCAAGCATCAACGACGTCCGGATCCAAGAGTCGGACCGACGCTACTCGGCCCGCGCGCCGGAGACGGCGATCGACGAGTGCCCGACCGCGCCGCCCCCGCGGATTGAAACGGAGTCCACCATGAACCTCCAGATCATGGTCGAGATTGAGTTCGAGACAAATGAGGAACCGGTCGCCGGACAGTTGCCCGCTTCCTGCGGCCCGCGAGACGGGTGACGAAGTGAGCCACGTGACCAACGGCGTCCCCTCGGCCCGGTTTGTCAGCACGCCGACCGTGCGGTTCTTCGCTGCCCAGGCCGGTAAGCAGGACCATGTGCTCGTCCTCCCTGGAAGCGGCGGCTGGCGGCTGACGATGGGGACACTGGTGTCCGGGTTGTACGCCGCGGGGGTCCACGTTCACGCACTCGACCCTCCCGGACAGGGCCGGACGGTAGTCCTCACTGACGATTTCGACTACGGCGTGGACGGTATCGCATCGGCCATCACCGACTACCTCGACGCTGAGCACCTCGACCGGGTCGCCGTCATTGGCCACTCCTGGGGAGGCGGCTACGCACTGCGCCTCGCACAACTCCACCCCGACCGCATCACCAGATTGGCTCTCCTGGCCCCCGCTGGCCTCCACCGTCGAGACCCATGGGAGTTCCGAATGCTGCGCGTGCACGGGTTCGGCGAGATCGCGGCCAGGTGCATGACCGCAGGGTCGTTGCGTCACATGCTGAAAAAGTCGCTCGCCAACTCGGACCGCCTGCCGGAGCCCGGGGTCGTCCGTGAGGCCGCCCGATCCCTCCGGACCGGCCGGGGTTCGGCACAGCGGCGACGAGACCTGCTCCGGGTCGAACGCGCGGTGGACTGGGCCGCAACAGCTGCCAACTTGGATGCTGTCGCGTGCCCCACCTTGCTCTTGTGGGGGACCCAGGATCGCTACTACCCGCCGGCCCTGATGGACCAGTTCGGCTCGCGCCTGCCTAACGTTGAGGCGCATCTAGGGCGTGTGGATTAAGTCGGTCTTGATCCAGATCAGGATGGCGGCGAGGGTGATTGCGGCGCGGTAGTGGCGGGCGGTCTTGTCTGATCGCATCGCGATGCCGCGCCATTGCTTGAGCCGGTTGAAGCAGCGCTCGAC
>DATCVR010000070.1:0-22098 GCA_036566745.1 Jiangellaceae bacterium
GTGAGGTGGGCTCGTCGGCGGCGTCGGCGACCGCCCGTGGCGCCGCGGCCTCGCGCGCCGCCCCGCCGGCCTCACGCCCTCCGACGGGTCCCCGTCCGGCGGGCCCACCGCCGATGGGCTTGCCGTCGAGCGCCTGGTTGACCAGCCGGTCGGCGTGGGAGTTCTGCGCCCGCGGGACCCAGGTGTAGGTGACCTGCCCGGGCGGGAAGATCCGGTTCGCCTCGAGCGCCAGCGGCTTCATGGCGGCGTTCTTGATCTTCCAGCGCCCCGACATCTGCTCGACCACGAGTTTGGAGTCGAGCCGCGCCTCGACCTCGGCCTCGGGGTCGATCGCCCGCGCCTCCTCGAGCCCGGCGATCAGGCCGCGGTACTCCGCGACGTTGTTGGTGGCGACGCCGATGGCCACGCCGACCTCGGCCAGCACGGCCCCGGTGTCGGCGTCGCGCACCAGAGCGCCGTAGGCCGCCGGCCCGGGGTTGCCGCGCGAACCTCCGTCGGCCTCGACGATCAGCCTGCGTGGGGCAGACACGCTCACAGACCCGACTCGGACGTGCGGACCAGGATGCGGCGGCACTCGTCGTGACGGATGACGGCGTCGGCGGCCAGGCCTCGGATCCGCGCGACCTCGGCCGGGTCGAGCTGCATCCGGCACCCCTCGCAGCGACGCTGGCGCAGCGCCGCGGCACCGATGCCGCCGCGCTCGGTGCGGATCTTCTCGTACAGCGCCACGAGGTCGGCCGGGATGTCGGCGACGAGCGCGGTGCGCTGGTGACGGGCGAACTCGGCGTCCTTGTCGATCTCGGTCCACTCGGCGTCGCGGGCGGCCTGGGCCTCCTGGGTGCGCTGCCCGACCTTGTCGCGCTCGGCACCCAGAGACGCGTGTTCGTTCTGGGCGGCCTCGAGGCGCTCCATGATCTCGAGCTCGGCGTCCTCGAGCACGCTCTGGCGGCGGTTGAGCGACTCGATCTCGCTCTGGAGCCCTTCGAGCTCCTTCGGTGAGGCGACCTGGCCGGCGTCGAGACGCTGCTGATCGCGGTCCTTGCGGGCCCGGACCTGCTCGACCTCGGCGTCGGCGCGCTTCTGCTCGCGCTCGAGATCGCTGACGCTGGTGGCCGCGACGACCTCGGCGTCACGCAGCCGGGCGTGCTCGGCGGCGAGCGTCTCGAGCTCGGCGACCTCGGGGATCGTCCGGCGCCGGTGGGCAAGCTGGTCGAGCTTGGTGTCGAGCGCCTGGACGTCGAGAAGGCGCAGCTGGACGGCAGGATCGGCGTTCAGGGGACGTTCCCTTCGTCGGGCCCGGAGGTACCGGACGAGCGGTGCAGGACCCACGGATCTGTCGGCACGACCGACACGCGGGTCTCCACCGTAGTGCCTGCTGCGGCCAGCTCGGTCGCCAGCCGTTGCGCGGCCCGTTGGAGCCAGGGCCACTCGCTCGCCCAGTGCGCCACGTCGACCAGCGCCGGGCCGCCACGCTCGCCGGACTCCGACGCCGGGTGGTGGCGCAGATCGGCCGTGACGTAGGCGTCGACACCGGCCGATCGCGCGGCATCGAGAAGTGAATCGCCCGCTCCACCGCAGACGGCGACCTGTCGCACCACGGCGTCCGGATCGCCGGAGGCCCGCACGCCGGCGGCCGTGGCGGGCAGGGCGCTCGCCACTCGGTCGACGAACTCGGCGAGCGGCATCGGCTCGGCCAGCGTGCCGATCCGTCCCAGGCCGGTGCGACCCGGAGACATCGCGAGCTCGTAGACGTCGAACGCCGGCTCCTCGTACGGATGGGCCACGCGCAGCGCCTCGACGACCGCGCCACGAGCCTGCCGGGGCATCACCAGTTCGAGGCGCGTCTCGGCCACCACCTCGATCTCGCCACGGCGGCCGATGGCGGGGTTGGCGCCCGGTCCCGGCCGGAAGGTCCCGATGCCCGACGTGGTCCAGGCGCAGCGGTCGTAGTCGCCGATGGTTCCGGCGCCGGCGGTCGTGAGCGCGTCGAGCAACGGCTCGGCGTCCGGCTCGGGGACGAAGACCACGAGCTTGTCGACAGGGGCGGCGTCGTGCGGCGCCAGCGGTCGCAGCTCGGTCAGGCCGAGCGCCTCGGCCAGCGCGTCGTTCACGCCGCCTTCGGCGCTGTCGGCGTTGGTGTGGGCGACATGGAGCCCCACGCCGTGCGAGATCAGCCGGTGGACGAGCCGGCCCTTGGGGGTGGTGGCGGCCACGCCGTGGACGCCCCGGAGGAAGAGCGGGTGGTGCGTGACGACGAGCTGAGCGCCCCAGCCGAGGGCTTCGTCGGCCACGGCAGCCACCGGATCGACCGCGAACAGGACGCGGCTGACCTCGGCGTCCGGGTCGCCGCACACCAGCCCGACGGCGTCCCAGGACTCGGCGGTGCGCGGCGGATAGTGGCGGTCGAGCACGGCGACGACGTCGGCGAGGCTGGGCATACGCCGGAGATTAGCGCTCGCCGATGCCGCCTCGTGGCCGGCTGCGTGGTCGGCTACAGGTCAGCGGTCACGTGCCGAGCTTCTGGACCCGCTCGGCCGCTGCGTCACGCATCTGGCCGATCTGGCCGATCGCCTCCTGGAGGAGGTCCACCTTGGCGATCGCGGCGACGATGTCGTTCACCAGCTCGTTCTTGCGGGCCTTCGCCTCCTTGCCCTTGGCTTCCTGGGCCTTCAGCAGGGCGCGCCCCAAGGTCACTTTCGCCTGGTCGGCGATCCGAGTCAGGGCCGCGAGATCCTTCTCGAGCACGTCGAGCGCGGCCGCGGCCTCGGGCACCGACACGTCCGCGATCCCGGCCACCCGCTGCTCGACCTGGTCGATCTGCGTGGTGACGAACGCGACGTCTTCCTGCGCCAGGTCGATGTCGGGCTCCACGTACACGTAGTCGGGATGCTTGCCGTCACGGATCTGCTTGAGCGCCCCGAAGTACCCGGCTGCCGCTCCCGCGAGTGCAGGTATGCCGATGGTGGCGAAGGCGACCAAACCACTGCCTTGAGCGAAGAAGTCCTCGATGTCCACGCGCGCTGATCCACCTCATATGTGTCGGTTCGAGTGCCGGCCGGCCCCGATGAAGGTCACTCGTGGCACTGCCCTGTGACAGGCCGGACGCCGAACCTGGAACGCCCACTTGACGAGTTAGTGATTGGCCACTAACTTTCTGTGCATGGCCAAGGACAGCATCCGGATGAGCGCGGACGAGCGGCGCGAGAGCGTGGTCCTCGCGGCCATCACCGAGTTCGCCCACGGTGGCTACGCCAGCACCTCCACGGCCGCGATCGCTCGCCGGGTCGGCGTCTCGCAGCCGTACCTGTTCCGCCTCTTCCCCGACAAGCGCGCGATCTTCCTGGCGGCGGCGCGGCGCTGCACCGACGACATCCGGCAGCGCTTCGCCGAGGCCAGCGAGGGGTTGCCGCCCGAGAAGGCGCACGACGCCATGGGCGTGGCCTACACCGAGCTCGTCACCGACCGCGACCGCCTGCTCTTCCAGATGCAGATGTACGTAGCCACCGCCACGGCGGAGGAATCGGGCGACGCCGAGTTCGGCCGCGAGGTCCGCGCCGCCTGGGCGGAGCTCTGGGATCTGGTTCACGAGCGGCTGGGCTTCAACGACGACGACACCGGCGAGTTCATGGGCACCGGCATGCTGATCAACGTGCTCCTCGCCATGGGCTTCCCACAGGACCACCGCGTCTGGGCCAGCTGCGACCCGACCCGCCTCGAGTCCCGCAACTAGCCCCTCCCCCGAACCACCCCACCAGCAGTGCCGCACGAACCTCAAAGTTATTGATTGATCACTATCCAAGGAGACCGTCGTGTCCACTCACACGTCGCCACCAGCCCGTACGGGCATCGCGTGGACCCTCATCCTGACCAGCGCCGCCACCTTCATGGCCGCCCTGGACAACCTCGTCGTCACCACCGCCCTGCCGGCCATCCGGGAGGACCTGGACGGCAGCCTCACCGACCTCGAATGGATCGTGAACGGTTACACGCTGCCGTTCGCGTGCCTCCTGCTCCTGGCGGCCGCGCTCGGTGACCGGTTCGGCCGCCGCCGCGTCTTCGCCGGTGGGGTCGCGCTGTTCACCGCGGCGTCAGCGTGGGCCGCGCTCGCGACCAGCACCGATGTCCTGATCGCCGCCCGCGCCGTGCAAGGGGCCGGAGCCGCGGCGATGTTGCCGCTGAGCCTCACGCTGATCTCCGCCGCGGTCCCCGCGAACCGCCGGGGCATGGCCTTCGGCATCTGGGGCGCGGTCAACGGGCTCGCCATCGCCAGCGGTCCGCTGGTCGGCGGCACCATCACCGAGCACATCTCGTGGCACTGGATCTTCTGGCTGAACGTCCCGATCGGCATCGCGCTCGTCCCGCTGATCCTGCGCCGGCTCGGCGAGAGCCGCGGCGCGGGTAGCCGCCTCGACCTGGTCGGGACGGCACTGGCCAGCGCGGGACTGTTCGGCATCGTGATGGGGATCGTCCGCGGCCACGAGCACGGCTGGACGTCCGGCTCGGTGCTCGCGGGGTTCGTGCTCGGCGCCGCGCTGCTCGTGGCGTTCGTCCGCTGGGAGTTGCGTGCACCCGCGCCCATCCTGCCCATGCGGTTCTTCCGGTCCCGCACCTTCACCGCGATCAACGCCGCGGGGCTGCTGATGTTCCTCGGCGCGTTCGGCTCGATCTTCCTGCTGACCCAGTTCCTCCAGCTGATCCAGGGCTACTCCCCCCAGGAGGCCGGCCTGCGGATGCTGCCGTGGACCGCGATGCCGATGATCGTCGCGCCGATCGCCGGCGCGGTGTCCGACCGGATCGGCGGTCGGCCGATCGTGATCGCCGGATTCGTGACCATGGCGGCCGGGCTCGGCTGGTTCGCGCTGGTCAACGCCCCGGACGTCGACTACCTGACTCAGGTGCCCGCATTCGCGCTGTGCGGCATCGGCATGGCGATGTTCTTCGCGCCGGCCAGCGCGATCCTGATGAGCTCGGTGTCGCCGGGCGAGCAGGGCATCGCCTCCGGGGTGAACAACGCCGTCCGCGAGGTCGGCGGGGTCATCGGCATCGCGCTGCTGGCCTCGGTGTTCACCGCCCGCGGTGGATACGAGAGCCCACAGGCCTTCAGCGACGGCATGACGCCCGCACTGTGGGTGGGCGTGGCCAGCCTGCTGGCCGCAGCCGTGGCCGCCCTGTGGATCCAGCGTCGCCGGCCGGCGGAGGTGGCGCCGGACAGTGATCGCGATCCGGTGGCCGTGGCGGCGTAGCGCTCACCGTCTCGATACGGCGAGAGCCGGAGTCACTCAGGTGGCTCCGGCTCTCGCCTGGCTGGGTGGTGCCCTGCCGGGGGCCTACGCGACAGCCGCTGCGAGCGGTGAGCGGGGCGCCCTGCCCAGCAGTTCGCGCAGCTCGCCGCCGGTATGGGTCATGAATCCAGCGGCGATGGCGGAGTAGGTGCCGACCAGCATCGGCACCTGGAACGGCTCGGCCCCCGATTCGGCAATGCGCGTTCGTGCACGGGCGAGGGTCTCCGGCTCATAGGTGACCTGAGGGCCGTGGGCTTGTGCCAGGTCAGCGCCGCCAATGGCCTGCTCGCCCACGAGTTCGTAGATCCGCCCCGCATGGGCCTTGGCCTCCACCGCCACACGTACCGCGGCGTCGGCCAGGTCCGCGCGCGCGACGGCGGCTACCCGCCCGTCGCCGAGTGGGGCAGTGATCCGTCCCTCCGCCGACACTGGCGCGAGCCAGGCCAGCAACTCTGCGTAGAGGCCATTGCGCAAGATCGTCCATTCCAGACTGCTCGCCCGGAGCCGGCGCTCAGTCCAGCGGTGGGGCAGGGCGTACGGGAGGTGGTCACCATCGGCGGTCAGGCTCGTATAGACGACATGACCGACACCCGCCCTTTCCGCAGCGTCAACAGCGGCGCCGTGCCGGGCGATGACGGTGTCGTCCTCGCCGTACCCTGCGGAGATCATCAGCACCACGTCCGCGCCCTCGAAGCCCCGGGCAAGGGTGTCGGGGTCGTCGAAGTCGATACGGCGCACAGGCAACGCAGCCAGGGACTGCGTGGGATTCCGCGTTCCGATGACAGTGTCATCGCGGTGGGCCAACTGCTCGGTGACGAGCGTGCCCAGGGCGCCTGCGGCACCAGTGACCAGGATCATCGAGGTCTTCCTGCCTTCCGGTAGGTTCTGTTCAGTAACCACGACCATCCTGCGGTTCTGCACCAGATCGCATAAGGAGGCACGTCGATGTCGGTGGGGCACACGGAGGTAACCATCGAACCCGTCGTCAGTTGCGGAGCGAGGACTGCGGGATCCGCGAAGTGCTCGACCGGATCGGGGACAAATGGTCGGTCCTCGTCGTCGTCGAACTAGCGCAGGGAGTACGCCGTTTCCGGCAGTTGCAGCGCGCCGTCCCCGGCATCTCGCAGCGGATGCTGACCCTCACGGTCCGCCGGCTGGAACGGGATGGGCTTGTCGCCCGAACTGTGTACCCAACGGTCCCACCGCAGGTCGAGTACCAGCTCACGACGACGGGCCACAGCCTGACGCACTTGGTGAAAGCCTTGGCGGACTGGTCGGCGGAACACCGCGACTCCATTGCGCGAGCGCGCCAGGAATGGGACGACCACCATCCCGACTCCGGAATCCGCTGAACGAACGGCTCCTACGCGACGCCGCTTGTGGCCGTCGATCAGCCTGATCAACAACCCTTCACGAAGGCCTGCGGGCCAACGTCAGCCCCATGATCCGAGCGTCGATCGTCCGTGCGCTTGCGCCGACGATGCCGACTGGCGACGGAGCACGTCGAACCCGAAACGTGCACTCCTCGAATCCAGACACGGATGTCAGATGTCCTCCGCGCCGTCACGTCCTTCACGTCACGGTGAAGCCTTTCGAGCGCCATGAGCACGACGCCGCTAAGCGGTCGGCGGGTGCGCTCGGCGTATTCGATGGCCCACTGCCACAGCCATTCATCCCGAGCCCGTACGTACACGACCTTGTCAGCCATCGCATCCGTTCCCAGCCCCTTGGAAGCCACCGGCAGGCAGGCTGCCGTCAGGCGTCCTCGTCATCATGCTCGGCGCGGTAGGCCTCAAGCGCGGCCATGACGAGCCCAGAGGTCGGCATGCGGCGTTTCCGGGCGAAGCGCTCGGCCCATTCCCAGAGCCCTATGTCCTCGTCCCTGACGTAGACAGCCTTGTGCAACCCCATGACGCTAGTGTTCAACCTGTAACGTACTTAACAGGTCGTTACATACGACGTCGGTTGATCGAACAAGACGGCGCCGCCGCGAGCTGGTACTCGCGGCGGCGCCTTGATCCCCGACCTGATCCACCAGGAGGAGACCCATGGACAACGTACCGACCCCTGAACAGACTCGTGCTCACCGTGCCGCGCTGCTGGGTCGCATCACCGTCGCTCTCGACCCGTCCGACGCTCGCGAACGACAGACGCTGCACTGGTTGTCCGACTGGGGTACCCAGCAGCTCGAAGATCTCGCCACGATGGGCGAGCGGACGCGGCGCCGAGCCTTCGCCGACGGCGCCGCGGTCGGCCGCGCCGAGATCCTTGAGGAGTGGGGCGGCGGGCTGCTCGTCCAGCGAGTGGACCCGACGCCCTGAGCGACCACGGGGGCGGGCAGGCACTTGTCTCACGCCTTGTTCCTGGGAGGCTGATCACGTGGCTGACTTCATCAGGGAGAACCTGAGCGGTTCGCGGTTCGAGGACGTGTACCTGACCGCCGCCCGGTTCCACGACGTCGATCTCACGGACGCGCGCTTCCACCTGGTCGACCTGACGGGGGTCATGATCCGTGGCGCGGCCCTGGTCAACGTCGACATGAGCGGCGAGATCGAGAACCTACGGGTCAACGGCGTTGACGTCGTTCCCCTGGTCGAGGCGGAGCTCGACCGCCGGTACCCCGACCGCGTCAAGATGCGCCCGACCGACGCCAACGGGTACCGCGAAGCCTGGGGCATCCTCGAACGGCTGTGGGAAGAGACGATCGCGCGGGCCCGCGGGATGGTCCCGGAGTTGCTGCACGAGCACGTCGACGACGAGTGGTCCTTCATCGAGACGCTGCGCCACCTCGCCTTCGGCATGGACGCCTGGGTGCGCCGCGCCATGCTGGGCGAGCCGACGCCCTGGGACCCGCTGGACCTGCCCCACGACGAGATGCCCGACGAGCCCAGCGTCCCGCGCGACCGCAGTGTTCAGCCGTCGCTGGACGAGGCGCTCGCCCTCCGCGCGGACCGAGTGGCCACCGTCCGTCAGGTGATGGCCGAGCTCACCGACGAGCAGCTGGCCGGCATGACCGAGCCGGTCCTGGAGCCGGGCTACCCGGAGCCCGAGAGCTTCGCCGTACGCCGCTGCCTCAACGCGGTCCTCAGCGAGGCGTGGGAACACCGGCTCTACGCCGAGCGGGACCTCGACGCCCTGGACGCAACTCCCGACCGGAACCCGGCGAGTTCGGCCGGCTGAGCAGCACTGACGTCAGCGGATCACCGTGTAGCGCAGGTGGGTGGCGTTCGGGGAGTCGACCACCTGGGGGCGCTCGAGCCGGAACTGGCCACCCAGCTGCTCGAACAGCCGAGTGCCGCTGCCGAGCAGGACCGGGACCAGGTTGACCTGGATCTCGTCCAGGAGGCCAGCGGCAAGGCACTGCTGAGCCGCGCTGGCGCCGTGCACGCCCACCACCTTGTCCCCCGCTGCGGCCTTCGCCTGCTCCACCGCGCTGTGGATGCCGTCGGTGACGAAGGTGAAGACCGACGGCGCCCGGACCGTCGCCGGGTCGGGTGGGTTGTGGGTGAGCACAAAGCACGGCGCCGGGCCGGCCGGACCGCCGTCGCCCCACCCTCCATCCCCCTCGGCCAGGTCGTAGGAACGCCGGCCCATGAGGATCGAGCCCAGATCCTCGCGCATCCCGTCCAGCAGCTCGGCGTCACGTGGGTCAGGTTGGTGCAGCCACTGGTGCAGGATCTCGCCGCCGTCGCCCAGCTGATGCTCGCGGGTGACGTTCGGCCCGGTCACGAATCCGTCGAGCGACATCGAAGTCCCCGAAATGACCTTGCTCACGAGATCTCCTCCTCAGCTGGCTGCCCCGCTGGGGACGCGACTCCGATGAGTGCGCACCCGGACGATCCGTCTCATCGTGCGGCACGTCGTCGGGATAGTCACGCCTATGCCGCCGAGGGGGCCAGAACCACGCGACAGCATCCCCACGAAAGCCGAGTGCGGCTTCAGGCCGGCGTCGGATCGGCTTCAGGCTCAGCTGCCCGGCCGACGACCGCGATCGATTCGTCCGTCCAGCGCGGACAGCAAAAAGGAAGGGAGGAACCGCCACTCCCTTCCACTCTCAACTTATAGCGCAGTGGGGGGCTTGCGGCAAGGCCCCGGTTGTGCCGCAGAATCGTCGGCCGAAGCCACAACCTGCGGAAATGGGGAAGCGAACGATGCGCGAGCGGGTGTCGATGTACGGGTCGCGCGGGCCACCGGACTGCGCGAAACACCTGGCCGCACCAACGACATCGATGGACGGGGCTTCATGATTGACGTGATCATCGCCGGTGGCGGACCGACCGGCTTGATGCTGGCGAGCGAGCTGCGGTTGCACGGCGTGCATGCGCTCGTGCTGGAGAAGGAGACGGAGCCGACCAGAGTCGTCCGCGCGCTCGGTCTGCACGCGCGCAGCGTCGAGGTGATGGACCAGCGCGGTCTGCTGGAGCGATTCCTCGAACTCGGCCGCCAGTACCCCCTCGGCGGATTCTTCGCCGGCATCCCCCAGCCCGCCCCGGAAGGGCTCGACACCTCGCATCCATACGTCCTCGGGATCCCGCAGCCCATCACCGAACGCCTGCTGTCCGAGCACGCCACCGAGCTCGGCGTCGAGATCCGGCGCGGCCGCGAACTGGTCGGGCTGCACCAGGACGACCACGGCGTGACCGTCGAGCTGGCCGACGGCACGCAGCTGCGCTCGCGCTACCTCGTCGGGTGCGACGGCGGCCGCAGCACGGTGCGCAAGCTGCTCGGTGTCGGCTTCCCCGGCGAGCCCGCCAAGTCCGAGACGCTGCTGGGCGAGATGGAGGTGACCGAGGATCCCGCGACGGTCGCCGCCATCGTCGAGGAAGTCCGCAAGACCCAGAAGAGGTTCGGCCTCGGGTCGTTCGGGGAGGGCGTCTACCGCGTCATCGTGCCCGCCGAGGGGTTGGCCGCGGACCGCACGGTCGCGCCGACCCTCGAGGATTTCCAGCGACAGCTGCGAGCGTTCGCCGGCACCGACTTCGGCGTGCACTCGCCGCGCTGGCTCTCTCGTTTCGGCGACGCCACCCGGCAGGCCGAGCGCTACCGGACCGGCCGGGTGCTGCTGGCCGGCGACGCGGCGCACATCCATCCGCCGGTCGGTGGGCAGGGACTCAACCTCGGCATCCAGGACGCGTTCAACCTGGGCTGGAAGCTGGCCGCCGAGGTCGCAGGCTGGGCGCCGGAGGGTCTGCTGGACAGCTACCACTCCGAACGACACCCGGTGGCCGCCGACGTGCTGGACAACACCCGCGCCCAGATGGAGCTGATGTCCACCGAGCCGGGTCCCCAGGCAGTGCGCCGGCTGCTGTCGCAACTGATGGACTTCGAGGACGTGAACCGGTATCTGGTCGAGAAGATCATCGCGATCGGGATCCGCTACGACTTCGGCGAGGGGCATGACCTGCTCGGCCGGCGGCTGCGGGACGTGACGCTGAAGCGGAGTCGCCTCTACGAGCTGATGCACGAAGGCCGCGGGCTGCTGCTCGACCAGACCGGCCGGCTCTCGGGGGCAGGGTGGGCGGATCGGGTCGACCACGTCGTCGACGTCAGCGAGGAACTGGACGTGCCCGCGGTGCTGCTGCGGCCGGACGGTCACGTGGCATGGGTCGGCGACGACCAGCAGGAGCTGCTCAGCCAGCTGCACCGGTGGTTCGGCGCGCCCGTCGACTGAACGCGCAGGCCGCGGTGGAGGCCCGACTCAGGCCTCCACCGCGGTCGGGCCGGGGGAGGTCGGGCCGCTGCGGCGCTTGCGGGGGGCAGCGGAGCGGGGCGGCTCGGCGCGCATGTGGTCGCGCACGCGGGTCATGATGTCGCCGAGGTGGTGCAGGTCGTCATCGGTCAGGGGCGCGAACAGCAGACGGCGGATCACCTCGACATGGCCGGGCAGGACGCGGCCGACCAGGGCCAGGCCATCCTCGGTCACGGTGACCAGGGTGGCTCGATCGTCGTGAGGGCTTGGTCCGCGGGTGATGAGGCCGGCCTTCTCCAGCAGCCCGGCCTGGTAGGTCAGGCCGCTACGGCTGTAGACGACACCGTCGGCCAGCTGCGTCATGGTCAGTTGGCCATGGGCGTCGGCGAGCCGGGCGAGGAGCTGGAACTGCACGTAGCTGAGGTCGCCCTCGGCGCGTAGCTGCTGTTCGACCTGGTGCTGGAGCACGCTGACGGCTTCCATGAGCGCGAAATAAGTCCCCAGCTGCCGGGGCCCGAGCGTCTGACCGTCGGCGGAGCCCGTGTCGGGATGGGAGCCGGTCATCCCCTCACCGTACAGCTTCGAATCCAAAGCATTGTGACGAGCGTCACCCGCTCGAGGCGTGTGCTTCGAAGTCGAAGCAGAGTAGATTCCTGCATGTTTCAACTTCGAAGCATGCGAGTGAGGAGAGATCGTGAAGGCAGTGCGTTACCACTCCTACGGCGACAGCGACGTCCTGGTCTACGAGGAGGCGAACCGTCCGGCGGCAGGGCCCGGGCAGGTAGTGGTGCGGGTGGCCGGCAGCTCGTTCAATCCGGTGGACGTCGCGATCCGCGCGGGCGTGCTTCAGCATGTGTTCCCGGTAGCCCTCCCGCACGTTCCGAACTTCGACGTGGCCGGGATCGTCGCCGAGGTAGGCGACGGCGTGAGCGGCTGGAGTGTGGGGGACGCGGTGGTGGCGTTCCTGCCGATGACCGAGCCTGGCGCGGCCGCCGAGTACGTCGCTGCGCCCGCCGAGTCGCTGGCTGCCGCCCCCGCGACCGTCGAACTCGCCGACGCCGCGGCGCTGCCCTCGGCCGGACTGACGGCCTGGCAGTCGCTGTTCGAGCACGCCGGCGTGACGGCGGGGCAGAGCGTGCTGATCAACGGCGCGGGCGGGGCGGTGGGCGGGTATGCCGTCCAGTTCGCCGCGCAGGCCGGTGCCACCGTGACCGCGACCGCCAGCCCACGCAGCCGCGACCGCATCCGCTCCTACGGCGCGGACCGGATCGTCGACCACACCGCCACGCCCCTGCTGCACGCGGTCGCCGGGCAGCGGTACGACGTGGCGCTGAACCT
This sequence comes from Jiangellaceae bacterium, assembly GCA_036566745.1. GTDB lineage: Bacteria > Actinomycetota > Actinomycetes > Jiangellales > Jiangellaceae > DATCVR01. Next base: position 12,310 of record DATCVR010000070.1, read on the forward strand.
GGCGGCCACCGGCCCGGAGGAGACCGCACAGCTGGTGGACCTGGTCGCCGACGGCGGAGCCTTCATCAGCACCACCACTCCCGGCCCGGAGGATGCCGGCCGCGAGATCCGGACGGTGCGGGTCTTCCTGCACGGCGACGCCTCCCAGCTCGCCGAGCTGGTCACCCGCGTGGACGCCGGAGACCTGAAGATCAACGTCGCAGAGCGACGACCGCTGACCGACCTGGCCGCTGTCCACGACGAAGCCGCCGCCGGACGACTGTCCGGCAAGACCGTCCTGACACCCGCCTGAGCCGCACTCCCCCTGGCAACGAATGGAGCACACACATGTTCTGGACAGCCGGTTTCCGCACCGCCGTCATCAGTCCCTACGAGCAGATCCAGCTCACCGAACCCCGCGGCTTCGCCGACCAGACGGTCCGCCAGGTGCTCCACCTGGCTGGCGGCGGAGAACGCCTCCGGGTGCGCCTGACCAACCGCTACGGCCGCGCCCCGCTGACCATCGGTGCCGCGACGGCCGCCACCGGGCACGGGCAGGCCACCCTCACCTTCGACGGCGCGGAGAAGCTCACCATCCCGCCGGGAGACGAGGCTGCCAGTGACCCGATCGATCTGCCCGCAGCGCCCGGCGCCGACCTCGCCCTCAGCCTCTACCTCCCCGAGGAGACAGGGCTGGCCACCTACTCCCATCGGCCCATGGAGACCGCTCACATCGTGCGCGGAAACCACGTCACGTCAGCCACCCTCCCGGACGCTGAGCTGGTAGAAGCCAGGTTCTACGTCTCGGGCGTCGACGTGCTCGCCCCGGACGACACCGCCATCGCCGTGGCGTTCGGCGACTCCTGGTTCGAAGGGGTCGGCTCCACGACCGGCGCCAACCACCGCTCCGTGGACGTCCTCAACCGGCGCCTCGAGCGCGGATGGGTCGTCAACCAGGGCATCGCCGGAAACCGCCTGCTTCGGGACGAGGTCGGCGAGCACGCACTGGGGCGCTTCGACCGCGACGTCCTCTCGATCCCCGGCCTGACCCACGTCCTGGTGCACTTCGGCATCAACGACCTCGGCCTCCCTGGCATGTCCGGCGAGCCTCCCGCCACCTCGGACGCCCTGATCGCGGGCTTCACGGACCTCGCCCATCGCGTCCACGAGGCCGGCCTGAAGATCCTCGTCGGCACGATCGGTCCCTTCGCGGGCGCCGTCTACCCCGGAGTCAGCACCCCCGAGGGCCGCGCCGCCCGACGGGAGGTGAACGACTGGATCCGCACCACCGACGCCTTCGACGCCGTCTTCGATGTGGCCCGCGCCGTCGAGAACCCCGAAGCGCCCGACTACATCCACCCCGCCCTGGACAGCGGCGACGGCATGCACCTCAACGACAGAGGCGCCGAGGCCATGGCCAACGCCGTGGACCCGGAGACCCTCGCCCGCTAGACGCTCGTCCCTGCCGCTTCGCGAAGTGCTCAGCGCGAAGGCCCGGACCGCTACGGTCCGGGCCTTCGCGGTGTGGGGTCCACCTGCGTGGACCGGCACGGGCCTGATCAGACGTAGAAGACGACGGTCGACAGCCGCCGCCACACCGGCGCCGTGACCTACTTCGCGATCTGAGTCAAAGGGTCACGCACTTGTCCGTCCAGCGCCCCTGGCTCCCGTTGGAGACGACGTTCGACGTGACACTGGGATTCCGTGGGGCACGCATCGCCTCGCTCGCCACTCGCTTCAGCCGAGCCTTCAACCGCAGCTGACTCACCCCATCTGGGTGACGTTGCCAGCCGGGGACCTGCGTAGCGTCAGCGTGTGGACGGATGGAGGATTCTCGATGGTGACAGCTGCCGAGGAGCCCCGGGACTTTACCGCCGAGGACTACGCGGCTCGCATGGCGCGCGTCGTCGAACAGGCGCAGGAGGCCGAACTTGACGGGGTCGTCGTGGCCCCTGGGCCGGACCTGGTGTGGTTGACCGGCTATCAGCCCACGGCCATCACTGAGCGGCTCACGATTCTGGTGCTCTCCCACGCCAGGCCTCCCACCCTGCTGGTCCCGGTCCTCGAGCGGCCAGACGCTGAGGCGTCCACCGGAGCCGCCTCGCTCGAGATGCGTGACTGGAGCGACGGCGCCGATCCCTACCAAGCCGCTTCCACGATCCTGCGGCCCGACGGCCGGTTCGGGATCTCCGACGCAGCCTGGTCGGCCCACCTGCTCGGCCTCCAGCACGCCCTCCCACGCTCGCGCTTCCAGGCGCTCGGCGATTGTCTCCCCATGCTGCGGGCGGTCAAGGGCGCCGACGAGCTCGAGCGGCTCGCCGCCGCGGGCGGTGCCGCCGATGCGACCTTCCTCGAGATCCTCGAGTTGCCCTTCGAGGGACGTCTCGAGACCGAGGTGGCAGCCGACCTGGGCCGCCTGCTGCGCGAGCATGGCCATGAGCAGGTCGACTTCACCGTCGTCGGCTCCGGCCCCAACGGCGCGAACCCGCACCACGAGGCCGGTAACCGGAGGATCGAGCACGGCGACCCGGTGGTCCTGGACTTCGGCGGGCTGATGTACGGCTACGGCTCCGACACCACCCGCACGGTCACGGTGGGCGAGCCGACCCAGGAGGTCCGCGACGTCCACGACATCGTGCAGAGGGCACAGCAGGCCGCGTTCGAGGCGGTGCGGCCGGGGGTGCCCTGTCAAGAGATCGACCGGGTTGCCAGGGCGGTGATCACCGAGGCGGGGTACGGCGAGCAGTTCATCCACCGCACCGGCCACGGCATCGGGGTCACGACCCATGAGCCGCCCTACATGGTCGAGGGCGAGCAGCAGGCGCTGCGCCCGGGCATGTGCTTCTCGATCGAGCCAGGGATCTACCTGAGCGGACGGTTCGGCGTGCGCATCGAGGACATCGTCGCCGTCACCGACACCGACGGACGCCGACTCAACAACACCGACCGTCACCTGCGCATCGTCAGCTAGAGGTGGACATGGCATCCGCACAGCAGGGCACCGAGGCCGCCGCAGGACGTGGCATGACCGTGCGGGGGGCGGCTTTCCTCGGCGTCGGCTCGATGGTCGGCGCCGGCATCTTCGCTCTTCTCGGGGAGGCGGGCGCGGTCGCCGGGTCGGCGGTGTGGATCTCGTTCCTCGTCGCCGGCACCGTCGCGGCCCTCCAGGGCTACGCGGTGGCCAAGCTCGGCGCGACCTACCCCTCCTCGGGCGGCATCGTCACCTTCCTCATCCAGGGCTTCGGTCGAGGACACGTGTCAGCTGTCACGTCCTGGTTGCTCTACTTCGCAGCCATCATCGTGACCGCGATGGTATCGGTTTCCTTCGGCAGCTACGGCTCTGCGCTGTTCTTCGACGACTCGACCACGTGGAGCAAGATCCTCACGACCGCGGTGGTGCTGTTGGTCGCGGTGGTCAACATCGCCGGCGCGAAGTTCATCGACAGGGTGCAGAGCCTGATCGTCATCGTGCTCCTGGCCGTCTTCGCCGTGTTCATCGTCGTCACTCTCGTCCAGGTGGACCCCGAACTCCTGGCACCCGAGACCTATCCGCCGAGCACGGACATCGTGTCGAGTGTCGCCCTGACGTTCTTCGCCTACCTGGGCTTCACCGTCATCAGCTTCACCGGCGACGACCTGCCCGATCCGAGCCGCAACCTGCCCCGTGCCATGTACCTCGCACTGGGGATCACCACGGTGCTCTACGTCCTGATCTCCTTGGGCGTCTTCGGCACCCTGACCGTGGACGAGGTGGTGGCCAACGGCGAGACGGCGCTGGCCGAGGCGGCCAAGCCCGCACTCGGTCAGGCCGGGTTCGCGATGATGGCCGTGGCGGCGCTGCTGGCCACGTCGTCGTCGGTGAACGCCAACATCTACGCTGCTGCCGGGTCGACGGCCAAGCTGGCGCAGACCGGCACCTTCCCTCCCGTTTTCGGGCAGCCCGCCCGGGTGGGCGGCACCCGGGGGCTCGTCATCTCGGTGATCCTGGTGCTGCTGCTGGCAGCTCTCGTGGACCTCACCGCCATCGCGTCCTTGGGCAGCGCAGTCGCCCTGGCGATCTTCCTGGTCGTATCCGTCGCCGCCTTCAAGCTGCGCCGCGAGACGGGTTCCAAGACACTGATCCTGGTGGCGGCGATCGTCCTGACCGTGGTGGTCCTCCTGGTGTTCGCTGTGCAGACGCTTCGCAACGAGCCCGAGACGTTCACCGCGATCATCGGCATCCTGATCCTTGCGGTCGGCCTCGACCTGATCTGGGCCCGCATGCGCGCCCGCGGGAGCGCCGCCGGTTCCTGAACCGCACCGTCGGCTCACCCGGCAAGGGTGATGCGCTACGCCGCGCCTGCTCCCTAGCCTGCCACCTACGAATGCGGTCACGTTGGGCCAAGGAGTGATGAGCATGCTCAGGTTCCGAGGACTTCCCAGACGTCTCGGGCGGTCGACATGAGCGCCGCAGACGCTGCAGCGGGGGCGGCGCGAGCCAAGGTCCCGGCCACCGCCTGGATCTCGTGGGTTGCCCTGGCGATGATGACCACAAGCTCGGTCGCCAGCCTGCGGGCGGCGCCGACCATGGCCGTCTATGGATTGGCTTGCGTCTTCTTGTACCTCCTCCCCGCCGTCGTGTTCCTGCTGCCGACCTCGCTCGTCTCCGCGGAGCTCGCGTCGGGGTGGGAGGGCGGCATCTACAAGTGGGTCTCGGAGGGGATCTCGAAGCCGATGGGCTTCCTGGCCGTGTGGTGCCAGTTCGCGATGACGATCTTCTACTACCCGAGCCTCCTGGGGTTCGTGGCGAGCACGCTTGCGTACGTGTTCAACCCCGAGCTGGCCAGCAGCGGCGTGTGGACCGCGTGCGTCATCATCGTCGTGTACTGGTCCGGAGTCTGGATCTCCTCGCGCGGCACGAAGGGCGTGGCGGGTCTGGCCAGCGGTGGCCTGATCATCGGGACCCTGATCCCCGGCGTCGTGCTGGTCTTCCTGGGCTTGGTGTTCCTCGGGCAGGGCAACGAGTCGGCGGCGCCGATGACCGCCGAGAACTTCTTCCCGGTGTGGGCCGGGCTCTCCAGCCTCGTCCTCATCGTCAACAACTTCCTCTCCTACTCCGGCATGGAGATGAACGCGGTTCACGTGTCCTCGCTGAGGAACCCGGCCAAGGAGTTCCCGAAGTCGATATTCCTGGCCATGGGACTGGTCCTGGCGATCTTCATCCTGCCGGCGCTGGCGATCAGCTGGATCGTGCCCGCCGAGGAGCTGTCCCTCACCGCCGGTGTGATGCAGGCCTTCGACGCGGTCTTCGCGAACTTCGGCTGGCAGTGGCTCACCCCGATCGTCGGCATCATGCTGGTCACCGCCTCGCTCGGCGGCATGCTGACCTGGCTGGCCGGGCCCTCGAAGGGCCTGCTGCTGATCTCCCGGCAGGAGGGCTACCTGCCGCCCTTCCTGCAGCGCCTCAACAAGAACGGTGTCCAGCAGAACATCCTGGTAGTCCAGGGTCTGGTGACCACCGCGATCGGCCTCGCCTACGCGTTGATCCCCGACGTCTCCAGCGCCTACTGGATCTTCTCGGTGATCACCACGCAGGTCTACCTGATCATGTACCTGCTGATGTTCGTGGCCGCGATCCAGCTGCGCCGCAAACACCCGGACCACCCCCGCGGTTATCGAGCTCCCATGCTGATCGGGATGTGCGGCGTCGGCTTCGCGGCCTCGCTGGCCGCGCTGCTCGTGGGGTTCATCCCACCCTCGCAGTTCGCCTCCGGCAACGCCGGCGTCTACTTCCTGATCGTCGGCGGCGGCGCACTGGGTCTCGGCTTGCTCGTTCCGTTCCTCTTCTACCGGCTCCGCAAGCCGTCCTGGAAGCAGCCCGAGCCGCAGGAGGTTACCCCGTCATGAGCATCCCGGTCGAGAGCCAGAGCAAGCGCGAACGCAGCTGGATCTACATCACCGCCGGGATCATCTTCGGCGCCCTCATCATTGCCGGGCTGATCGCCTTCAGCTCGGCCCGAGAGACCCGCGAGGCGCAGGAGAAGGCCGACCAGCTGATTGCGGCGATCGAGGACGCCGGTGCGACGGCACCCGACAGGGACCAGATCGTGCGCGTCCTCGGCGACGACGGAGGGGCGACCTGCGAAAACCCGAACGACGCACTGAGTCGGGCCGTCCTGCTCTCGCAGCTCGCGAACGGGGCGACCGGCCCCGGGGCTCGCCCGGTCATCGCGGATAGCCGGGTCTTCCAGGGCCAGCTGCTGATCATCGACATCTACTGCCCCGAGGAGCTGGATGACTTCAAGGAGTTCGTCGAAGACCTCGAGACCGACGACGTGGCGGGGTGAGTGAGCCATGGACCTGAAGGCTCGCATCACCGAGCTCATGCCCCAGGCACGCGAAGAGCTCACCGAGCTCGTCGCCATCAGGTCGGTCGCCGACCCGCGCCAGTTCCCGCCCGAGGAGTGCCACCGTGCCGCACAGTGGGTGCTCGACCGCTTCGCAGCTCTCGGCTTCACCGACGCCCGGTTGGCGGAGACAGCGGACGGTAGCAACGCCGTCGTCGGCTCTCGGCCGTGCGCGCGGACCGATGCGCCCACGGTGCTGCTCTACGCCCACTACGACGTGCAACCACCCCTCGACGACGCCGCCTGGGAGACACCGCCGTTCGAGCTGACCGAGCGGAACGGCCGCTGGTACGGACGCGGGACGGCGGACTGCAAGGGCAACATCCTCATGCACCTCATCGCCCTCCGTGCCCTCGGGCAGGACGTGCCGGTGAACCTCAAACTGGTGGTGGAAGGCTCCGAGGAGCAGGGCACCGGCGGCCTCGAGTCCTTCGTGGTCGACAACGCCGACCTGCTCCGCGCGGACGCGATCCTGGTCTGCGACACCGGAAACGCCGCCGTCGGGCACCCGGCCGCGACCGTCAGCCTGCGCGGCATGGTCAACGTGGTCGTCACCGTCGAGGCGTTGGCCTCCGAGCTGCACTCCGGGATGTTCGGCGGGCCCGCCCCGGATGCCCTCGCGGCCCTTGTCGCGATGCTGGCCAGCCTGAGGGACGCAGCCGGTAACACCACCATCGACGGGCTCGACAACACCCGACGCTGGGAAGGCCAGCCGTACCCGCCCGAGCAGTTCCGCCGAGACGCCGGGCTGCTGGACGGAGCGCAGCTGCTCGGTGATGGCACGGTCTCGGACATGCTGTGGGCACGGCCGTCGGTCACCGTGCTCGGCATCGACTGCCCACCCGTGGTCGGCTCGGCGGCGGCGATCGTGCCCGAGGCCGCGGCGCGGCTCAACCTGCGCATCCCACCCGGGCTCGCACCCGACGTGGCAGAGAAGGCGCTCAGGGAGCACCTCCACCAGGCCGCACCCTGGGGTGTCCACGTCACGATCGAGGTGGAGGGCACCGGATCGCCGTTCCGGGCCACGGTCGACGGCCCGGCGTACCAGGCTTTGGGCGAGGCGATGCTGGAGGCCTACGACAAGCCGATGGCAACCCTCGGACAGGGCGGCTCGATCCCGCTGTGCAACGTCCTCACCGACACCTACCCCGACGCCGAGATCATCCTGATGGGAGTCGAGGAGTCCCTGACGTTGATCCACGCCCCGAACGAGAGTGTCGACCCACGTGAGATCTCCGCCATGGCCCTGACCGAGGCACTGTTCCTGCAGCGCTACGCCGCTGTGGCGACCTGACCGAGCGTCGTCCGACAGATGGCAGTGTCCCAGCCACGGGACGTCTACGGCAGCCTCGACCTGGCGCTCCGCATCGGCGACCTCCTGCTCTCCTCCGGAGGGGGCGCCGCCGATGTCGAGGCGACGATGCTCGAGGTCGCTCACGCCTGCGGACTGCGCGGGGTCGACGCCGACGTCACCTTCACGGAGCTGTCGCTGCAGCAGCAGTCGAGCATCGAGGTTCCGGCCTCGATCCTGGTACGGCGGGTGAGGCGCCGACCGGTGGACTACGCGGAGCTGATCGAGGTGGATCGACTCGTGCAGGACCTACTGGACGGAACGACCACCGGTGACGAGGCTCGGGACCGGATCGCTGCCATCGACTCCGCGGTCCACCGCCGTTCTCAATGGCTCGTGACGGTGAGCTGGGGTGCCGTGGGTGCGTCGCTGGCGGTCACGCTCGGCGGTGGGGCGGTGGTGAGTTGCTTGGCTTTTGTGGCGGCGTGCGGCGTCGACCTGGTCGGGCGGGCCACGCGGAGCCGGGTTCCGCTGTTCTACCAGCAGACCGCCGGTGGGTTCCTCGCCACGCTCGTCGCGGTGGGCGCCGCGGCGACACAGGTACAGGCGGACCCCTCTCTCATCGTGACCGCGGGCATCATCATCCTGCTCGCCGGCATCGGACTCATGGGCGCCATGGCCGACGCGCTGACCGGGTATCCGCTCACGGCGAGTGCCCGACTGCTTGACGCCATGCTCGCGACCACGGGCGTGATCGCCGGGGTGGCCGCCGGGCTGACGGTCGCTGAGCTTGCGGGCGCCGACCTGGGCCGCGTGGAGCCCGGGGCCACGGGCCTGGCCCATGGATCGGCCATGACCCTCGGCGCCGGGCTGGCAGCCGCCGCGTACGGCGTGGCGTGCTACGCGCCGTTACGCGCGGCGGCCGCGGCCGCCGGCGTGGCTGGGTGCGGTCAGGCACTCTTCCTGGCCGTGGAGAGGCTCTCCCTGGGGCAGACCTGGGCGGCAACGGCCGCGGCGGTAGCGATCGGCACGATCAGCCATGGGATCGCCAGCTGGGTGCGAGTGCCGCCGCTGGTCCTGATCGTGCCCGCCATCGTGCCGCTCCTGCCCGGCCTGTCCATCTACCGAGGATTGGCTCTGCTTGCCGAAGGCGAGGATGGCGTGCTGGATCTGGCAGCTGCAGGGACCACGGCGATCGCGCTGGCAGCCGGAGTCATTCTCGGCCAGTACCTCGCACAGCCCATTCGGCGGGAGGGGCTGCGGTTGGAGGGCCGCCTGGTGGGTCCCCGGCTCGCCGGTCCACTGCTCACGCGCCCGGGCCGTCGCGGTAAGCCGCCGGTCAGTCCGAACGACGGGGAACCGCCTGGACGAGCCTGATCTCACGTGCGTGCTGCCCGTGCTGGATGCACTCCTCCACGCTGAGCCACCGCGGGAACCCCAACTGCGAAGACCCGGACCGTGACCGTCCGGGTCTTCGTGGTGTGGGCGCAGCAGGGTTCGGACTGAGCCGCCCCGGGGTGTCCGGAGGCCGGTTTTGGTGGCTCAGGCGGTTGGCGTGAGCTGGTTTCGTGCAGCGTTAGTGGACTTGTTCGGCGGCGGCGGGTGTCAGGTCGTCGATGGCTTCGTGGGGTCGTTCGTGGTTGAACCAGTCGACCCAGTTCAGGGTTTCGATCTCGACGTGTTCGACGCCTCGCCAGGGGCTTTCGGGCTGGATCAGCTCGGCCTTGAACAGGCCGATCTGGGACTCGGCGAGCGCGTTGTCGTAGGCGTCTCCGACCGATCCGACCGACGGGTCGACACCGGCTTCGACGAGCCGATGGGTGAAGGCGAACGAGGTGTATTGGCTGCCCGCTTGACTCCTCGTGCTCGTCTTCGGCTGGCTCGTCTGATCGTCGATGAAGGCTGGTCCATCGCTCGGGCTGCCGAGCGTTACGACGTGGCTTGGCCGACCGCGAGACGGTGGGCTGATCGCTATCGTGAGCTTGGTCCGGGCGCGATGGTGGACCGCGCGTCTCGTCCGCACCGCAGCCCGGCTAAGACACCGGCGCCGCTGGTCCGCAAGATCGTGCACCTGCGCTGGCGGCACCGTTTCGGCCCGGTCCAGATCGCTGGTCGCCTGGGCATGCCGGCCTC
>DATCVR010000071.1:0-1839 GCA_036566745.1 Jiangellaceae bacterium
CGGTGCGCTCCGACGTACGTCGGGCCACCAAGCGGGCCAGCTTCACGCTGATGGAGGCCCGCAAGGCCGGCTTCGAGCTTGCCCAGGGCGTCTCCACCATCACGGCGACCGCCTCGAAGATCCCGGCGTCGACCGGCAACCAGCAGATCAAGTGGGACGAGCCTGAGGTCCCGACGTACCCGTACCTGCGGGCGCTGTTCATCGCCAAGGACCTCACCGGCACCGGCGAGATGTACATCGCCGAGCACGCGCTGCGGTGCAAGGTCACCGAGCCCGGCGAGACCACATGGACCGACCAGGACACGGCGATGAACGTCCCGATCACGCTGACGTTCTTCAACGACCCGACCCTCGGGACCGCGTTGCGTCACTTCCGCGCCGGCCCGGGCTACACCTCCTCGGTCATCACCGCCGAGGGCTTCACGCCGGCCCCCTGATCCACAGCCACATCCCGCCTGAGCAAGGAGTAGCGCATGACCGAGCAGCAGAAGCCCACCCCGCCCGCAGACCCCACCCCGCCCGCCAGCAACAGCCGCGGCGCGAAGAAGCAGCAGAGCGACGCCGGCGTCGAGCTCTACCGCGGTGAGGGCAAGGACAAGGAGACCGTGACGGCGTACAAGCCGGCCACGATCACCCGGCTGAAGTCTGAGGGCTGGATGCCCGTCGAGGACGAGAGCGCCTGATGGGCAACACGCGGAAGCCCACGGGCAAGCCGAACAGCCTCGACCGGTATCGCGCCGAAGCCAAGGGCGAGCCGTTCGTCCTCTGGATCGACGACGACGAGAAGATCGAGATCCCTCGCCCGACGGGTGACCAGATGTTTGAGGCCGAGGAGGCGTACCGCTCGGGCACGTCCAAGGACGTCATCTACGCCATCTGCGGCGACCAGGCCGATGCCCTCCTCGAAGTGGTCGGCAAGGAAGACCATGCCGTGGTCGCCTCGATCGCCAAGGACATCCAGGAGCACTTCGGCCTGGGAAACTGATTCGCCTCACCGGCCTCCTGGAGAGGTACGGCGAGGCGATCGTCGCAGACCTCGGCCTGTCCGGCTGGGATGTCATCGACCTGTACGAGCAGGGCAGGTGGGCGTTCGCGCTGACGCTGATCGACCACCTGCCCCGCACGTCCGCCTTCGCGGCCGCGGTTGCGCAGGACGACGAGCTGGCGGCCCAGGTGGGCGACCCACCGAAGGGCAGCGATGGCCCGCCTCTGACGGAGTGGACTCCCGAGGTCCAGGCGCTCGCCGTGGTCGTGGATCGGCTCGCAGAAGTGGCGAACGCGGTCGTCGCTTCTGCGGGCCAGAGAACGTCACGAGTCCGTCCGTACCCACGCCCGGTCACCGCGTTCGACCGTGCCCGCGCGAAGCGGCACCGCGAGGCCGCAGACGACATGGTCACACAACTTTTCCCCGCCAACCCTGAGGGGGCGTGAATGCCGAGCAACGTGCGCTTCGAGCCACCCTCGCCAGCCGCACTGGCCGCGTTGGCGGCGACGCCGGAGATGGACGCGGCGATGGCACAGATCGCCGAGGCCGGCCGTGTGCACGCGGAGTCGATCGCCCCGGTGGAGACCGGGGCGTTCCGGTCCTCGTTCCGGGTCGACAGCGACGGGGAGGGTGCCCGGCTGGTGAACGACGACGAGGGCGCCGCGGCGATCGAGCATGGCTCGGACGACACGCCCGCGCACCACACGCTCGCGCAGACTGCTGACTGGCTGGAAGGAGGGGCTTCCTGATGGCTGTGAGTGCGGGTACCGCCTGGATCACGGTGCTGCCCAACATGGGCGGGTTCAAGAAGGCCTTCACGGCCGGTGTCGGGGCAGCCCTGATCGGGGTTGCCG
>DATCVR010000072.1:0-7299 GCA_036566745.1 Jiangellaceae bacterium
ACTGGCGTACCTCTTCGAGGAGGTTCTCGACGGACGCAACGCATACGTGACCAGCGACGTCGAGTCGACCCTGGGCCGCGCTGCTCGAAGCATCGATGATCTCGGCCGGGGTGAGCAGTCATGAGCGAAGTCGTACTCACCGGCGCGAGGCTGCTCAACGGCGTCACCGCCGACATCTACATCGCCTTCCTGGTCGCCTTCATGCCGGCACTGCACGGCCAGCCCGACGATGTCTACGCACGGGTTATGAACCGGCTCAACGTGGTCATCGTCAACCCGGTGTTCCTGGCCTTCTTTCTGGGCGCCCCGCTCCTGGCGCTGATCCTCCTCGGATGGCACCGGGGCCCCCTCTCCATCACCGCCGCGTGCCTGGCCGTCGCCGCCGTCGTCATCACCTTCGCGGCGAACCTGCCGTTGAACGACGCCCTGGCGAACGGCGGCACCGTGTCCTCGTTCGAGAAGCCGTGGCTGATCTTCCACACCCTACGAACCCTCACCGCCACCGGCGCCTTCGTCCTTCTCAGCCTGCCCGGAACGATCACGGATCGGGCCTAGGCGCCCGAGCAACGTGACGTCAGCCGCAGTGCGGCAGATCGGCTGCGAGCCGAGGGCACCGCGGCGTACCTTCGTCCACGACGGATCGTCGAGGAACCAAGCAGATCGGCAGGGGGCCGGGCTGCGACGGTGGACGTCATGGCGTGAGGGGTTGGGATGACGTCGTCGCAGGTGGATCGACGGGTGCCTGTGGAACACAGGTGGCTGGGTCTGGACCGGAGGTCGATTCCGTACGCATTGGTTGCGTTCGCGGTCTTGGCCCTCTGGGCGTGGGTGATGCCGTGGGTCGACGACCAGGTGACATGGGACGACTCGACACGTACGGGTGAGGCATTCCAGGTGACCGAGGACGTGACGATGGCGGTCCCGCCCGGGTGGGGAGTGGTCGCCGGTCTGCGGACGACGGACGAACCGCGCGGGGGTGAGGATGCGGCCGATCAGGTCGTGCTGGTCAAGAACGGGGTGGCGTTCTCGATCCTGCAAGGCCCGTTCGACGAGAGCCCGGTGCGGCTGCTCGACCAGGCCGAGCGGATCACCGGAGCGTCGACGGAGGGGTACCACGTCTCGAGCGAGACACGTGATGTCACGACGGCTGCAGGGCTGCGCGGGGTTTCCTCAGAGTTCACCACCCCCGAGGGCGCGGGAGTCGTGACCGCGTTCGTCGTCGATGGCCGCGGCATCGAGATCCAGACCGTGGGCCCGCAGTCCCAGCTAACTGCGATGCGGGCGGAGACCGACGCGATGATCGACTCCCTCGCCAAGAGCGGAGATGAGTCCTGATGAGCACCACGACCGACGATGCCAGCACGCCGGACATCCCCGCGACCCCTGAACTGCTAGCCCGGCGTACGGCGGCGATCGCGGAGTCCGGCTGGGGAGCCAGCTTCCACCTCTTCCAGCCCCGCAACCTGTGTCTGTGGGTCTACCTGGTGCTCGTCGTCATCGGCGCTCACCAGCTCTACCAGATCGCAGTCCCCACGGCGGGGGTGTTCGCCGAGGCCGACATCGCCGGGGTCGCGTCGGCCGGCGTCTTCTGTCTGGTGTTCCTGCTGTTCCTCCATTACTTCGACCGCTACGAGCGCACCCCGGCACTGCTGGCAGCGACCGCGTTCATCGGTGGCGGGATCGGCGCCCCGTGGGCGATGGCTCTACCCGGCAATGCCGCGTTGATGGACATCTACACCAAGACCTTCGGCCAAGCCTGGGCAACAGACTGGAAGGCCGGCCTCACAGCACCCTTCGTGGAGGAGACCGCCAAGGGCGCGGTGTTCCTGCTGATGCTCGGTCTCGCGCCGGTGGTCATCCGCACCGTCTACGACGCACTCATCGTCGGTGCCTACGTCGGCCTGGGCTTCCAGGTCCTCGAGGACATGCTCTACGGCCAGAACAGCGCCTACCAGAACTTCGGGGTCGACCAGGTCGGATCGGTGCTGCACACCTTCGTCCTCCGGTCCGCAAGCGGGGTCGCCTCCCACGCGATGTACACCGCGATCTTCGCGGCCGGCATCCTCTACCTCGTCGGCACCCGCGCCCAGCCACGCCGTGTCGGCCGCGGGCTACTGCTGATGGCTGCAGCCGTGCTCGTCCACGGCCTCTGGGACTCGATGCTCGCCCTCAGCAACGCCAACGGTTTCGTCATGGCTGCCCTGATGATCGGCATCACGCTCACCAGCATCGGGGCGCTCTTGGTGGCACTTCGCTGGGGCGCGCACCGCGAGCGCGGCTGGCTGCGCGACGTGCTGGCACCTGAGGTCACCAACGGCACCATCACCGAGCTCGAGCTCACCGCCCTTGCCGGTGCGCCGTCGCGCCGGCGCAAGGACCGCAAAGCGGCTATCGAAGGCCGCGCCGACGGCGTCAGCAAGCGCCGCCAGAAGAACGTCCTCGCCGCCAGCCTCGATCTAGCCCACGATCTCTCCGAGAGCAACGGCAAGGACACCTCGTCCGTGCAGCACTCTCGCGCCGAGATCCAACGACTCCGGACCCATTGAGTTTCGCACCCAACGCGGGAAAGAAGAACCGCCTCATCCCAGCGATCTGGCTGGGATGAGGCGGTTCTGAGGTGCTGCCCGCCTGTAGGGATTCGAACCCCAAACCTTCTGATCCGCAGATCCTCCGAACCGTCCATCGGCGTACGTCTCACGCTCAGATCCAGGCTCCACACCGCCGGATCTTCCGGGCTCGTCCGTATCCGTCCGGCGCTCCTTAAAGCACAGGTGAAAGGACGCTCCCTCGCACGGCTGGAAGGGGACAGCGCGGGGTAAGCGCTACCCGGTCCGGCACCTGGCTCCCTTGGCGGGGGTCTGGGGGCTTGCCCCCCACGCTACCTGCGGCACCGGGTGTGCGACAGGCCGCAGCGCGGTCAGATCACCTGCGCCGTCGGCAGGATCGTGATCTCGGTCAGGTTCACGTGCGCCGGGACAGCGGCCAAGAACGCGACGGTCTCGGCCACGTCGGCCGACTGCAGGACCTCGATCTGCTCGATCAGGTCCGCCATCAACCGTGAGGCGTCGGCGTCGGTGACGTGGTCCGGCAGCTCGGTGTCAACCATGCCGGGCGCGACGCTGGAGACCCGGATGTTCTTGCGGCCGAGCTCGGTGCGCAGGAGTCGGACGAGCTGGGTGATGTAGGCCTTCGTGCCGGAGTAGACCTGGAACTTCTCCAACACCCGGGTCGCCGCGATGCTGGAGGTCACGACGAGGTCGGCCGGCTTGCCCTCCGCGGCGCTGGCCTCGAGGTCCCTAACCCACGCCCGGATGGTGTTCATGACGCCCTTGATGTTGAGGTCGATCTGGGCGTCCCAGTCGTCGACCTCGAGGTCGACGATCTCGGAGATGAGCTGCACGCCGGCGTTGGCGAAGACCAGGTCGACCGTGCCGAGCTCATGATGCACGCGCTCCTTGGCCTCATCCATCGCGTCCCGGTCGGTGACATCGGTCGGGATCGCCACGGCCCGCCCGCCGGCGGCGACGATCCGGCCTTCCAGCTCCTTGAGGCGGTCCTCACGCCGGGCGATCAGGGCGACACTGGCACCGAGCTGGGCGAGTCGCTCCGCGGTCGCCTCGCCGATGCCGCTCGAAGCGCCGGTCACGACGGCGACGCGGCCGACGAGGGGCGCTCCGGTGAGGACCTGCGCGGTGGTGGGGTTGGTGTTGTTCTCGGTCATGAGGTGCTTCCTGTTCGTCGGTGGTCCGGACGGCCCGGACCGGTGATGTGACCGACGTTAGGAATCACCCAGCACCTCGAACCAGGACATGTGCTTCCTGGGTGTGCGCCTCCCCCCTTCCGCGCGAACATGGGTGTACGACGTCCTGTTTGCGGAGCGACACCCTCCCTACGGTGGCGGCATGGCAGACGAACACGACACCGAGCTTCTGGTCCGTGACGCACGGATCCTCAGCCTGGATCCCGCGTACGACGGCCGGGTGAGCAGCGTCCGAGTGGTGGGCGAGCGGATCGCCGCCGTCACGGATTCAGGGCTGCTCGCCCCCGGGCCGCGGGCCCTGGAGATCCCGGCGGCCGGCGCGACCCTGGTCCCGATGTTGGACGCGACCGTGCTGAGTGAGCACCCCGAGCGGGACGGGTCCCCGGTGCCCAACCCAGGCAGCCAGGCGAGCTTCGTGGTGGTGACCGGCGGCGTGACGCGCAGCGCGGCGCTCCACCAGCTCGTGGTGACTCCCGAGCATCTGGTGCTCGCCGTCGTCGACGGGAGGATCGTGGCGCGCGACGGCGAGCCGATCGTCGACAGCCACGCCCACGCCGACGCGGTGGGCGCCTTCGACCCGCGGTGGGGCACGTGGGTGGACCGCACCGGCTACCTGTACCAGCACCTGCACAGCACCGGGCGTTACGACGAGACCCGTGCCGGACGGCGCAACGCCTACACGGGTGCCTTCTGGCTCTACCGGAACCGCATCGTCTACCTCGACGACTCGGGCTTCTGGGCCTTCGGTCGGTTCGTCGACGAGGAACTGCACCACGCCGGCTTCGTGATGGAACGGAACT
Organism: Jiangellaceae bacterium; assembly: GCA_036566745.1. GTDB lineage: Bacteria > Actinomycetota > Actinomycetes > Jiangellales > Jiangellaceae > DATCVR01. The sequence goes on from DATCVR010000072.1 coordinate 4,561, forward strand.
AGGAGAAGACATGTCACATGATGATGAGCTCAGCGAATACCCGATCGAGAACGTGCACCGGTTGATCGAACCGGGGCCGGTCGTCCTGGTGTCCACCGCCGGCGAGGACGGGCCGAACCTGATGACGAACGGCTTCAACATGCCCGTCGTTCACGGCGGCGCGCTGGCCCTGGTGCTCGGCCCCTGGGACCACTCCTACGCTGCGCTGCGCCGGACGCGGGAGTGTGTCGTGGCGATCCCCTCTGCTGACATCGCGGAGAAGGTCGTGGACGTCGGGAACACGACCGGCGCGGAGATCGACAAGTGGGAACGGTTCGGCTTCACCCCGCTCCCCGCCCGGCAGGTCGTCGCTCCGTTGGTGGCGGAGTGCTTCGCCAACATCGAGTGTCGCGTCGTCGACGATCGCCTGGTGGAGGGCTACCACCTCTGGATCCTCGAGCCGGTCCAGGTGTGGCTGGACGAGCGGCGCAGGGGCTCGGGTGAGCTGCACCATCGCGGCGACGGCACCTTCTCCACCAACGGCCGAACACTGGACCTGCGATCGAGGATGACCCGATGGCACTACCTCACCACCTGACAGCGTCGAGATGAGCCCCGAGCACATCCCGCGCTGGCTGTGCCCACCGACGTACGAAAACCCGTCGTTTAGACGGCATTGTCCGAGCGCCCGTCGACTCCCGTCCACCGGATCCTTAGGATCACGTCATGACGGCAACCACGCTCGGCAGCTTCCTGCGGGCACGCCGCGCAGCGGCAAGTCCCGAGTCGCTCCCCTTCCCCACGTCAGGCGCACGCCGCGTGCCGGGCCTCCGGCGTGACGAGGTCGCGCTCATGGCCGGTGTCAGCGTCGACTACTACACCCGCCTGGAGCAGGGGCGGGAGGACAGTCCCTCGCAGCAGGTTGTCGACGCCCTGGCCCGCGCTCTCCAGCTGACGAGCTACCAGACCGAGCACCTGTACGACCTCGCCAACCTCAGGTGGGAGCCGCCGCTGGGCGGAACGCCGCAGCAGGTGGACCCCGCGCTGCTCACCATGATGGAGTCCTGGGAGCGGTCGGCGGCGTTCGTGCTGGATCCCCTCCTCGACATCGTCGAGATGAACCGCACCGCCGCTGCGCTCTTCGCTCCGTTCCGCAGCACCTCCAACCTCGTCGAGATGGTATTCCTCGACCCGCTGGGGCGCGAGTTCTACGCCGACTGGGACCGCGCGGCCGAGTCGTGCGTCGCCGCGCTGCGCGCCACGGCCCGACTCTCGTCCTCGCTCGAACGGCACCGCGAGCTGATGAACAACCTCCTCAACGATCCCGACTTCGCCGCCCTGTGGAGCGCGTACGACGTGGAGCCGAAGACCCGCGACGAGAAGGTCCTGGTGCACCTCGTGGGCGGTGAGATCACCATCAATTTCCTCACCTTCCACGTGGCCCACCAGCCCGGTTTCGAGCTGGTCGTCTACCAGGCCGCGCCGGGCAGCCTGAGTGAGCGCCGGCTGCTCGGTCTCGCCGAGCACCGTCCCCCGCAGGAGGACGCCACCCTCGACGAGGCGTCGGTCAGCGACGACGGCTGACGCGTGGGTGGGTGCAGCACGCCCATCCTCCGGAGGCCGTCGCCGCCTACCGTTGACACGTGGTCAACCAGCTCGGCGACGTCCTACGACGCCATCGACTCACCGCCGGGGACTCGACCCCCGACAGGCGGACCAAGCTGCGCCGCGAGGACGTCGCGGCACGCGCCGGGATCTCGACGGGCTACTACGCACAGCTCGAGCAGGGACGCCGGCGCAATCCCAGTCGCCGCGTGCTCGAAGCCATCGCCGCGGCTCTCGGCCTCTCGGGCGGGGAGCGGCGAGAACTCCTCGCGCTCGCTCCCCGCCAAGCGGGGCCTCACTCGCGACTCCAGGACGCGCCGCCAGCCCTCGCCCGCGCCCTCGACGCGTTCGACCATCTGCCGGCGTGCGTTCTCGACGCCGGCCTGAGGGTCGTCTCCGCCAACTCGCGGTGGCGCGGGCTGCACGCCGGGTTCACCGCCGGCGAGAGCCTGGCGGACATGATGTTCCTGGACGCGTCCGCGCCCGACTTCTACCCGGACTGGCACCACGCCGGCTGCGCCGTGCTCTCGCTGCTCGCTGCGGCGGCGGCCGCGGAGGACGGCAGCACCGAGACCCGTGAGGCCGCTTCGGAGATCCACCGGCTCCGCGCCGAGAGTGCCGCCTTCGAGCGCATGTGGGCCGCGGGCCCCGCCCCCGCGGTCCAGCGCCAGGTGCGCCTGCGGGTGCGTCATCCCGTGCTCGGCCGTCTCAGCTACCGCCACGATCTGTTCTTCGGCGAGCAGGGAGGCCGTACCAGCCTCCACGTCCTCTTCCCGATGGACAGCCAGACCGCGGGCCTCACCGCCCTGCTCGACCTCTACGCCGCGCCGTCGGCACCGCGTTGAGATGGCGATGCGAGGGACGTCGCTCCGGCAGTTCCTGTCCCCGTCGGCAGGGTCTTCCGGTCGTGAAGGAGCGGATCTGCTCGGAGTGAGGACGCCCCGCCGACCGGGCCCGAAGAGTTTCTGAGCCAACTTTGGGACCGAGAAAGGCCCACCACCCGGTCGGGTAAGTGGGCCTCTTCGTGTTCTGCGCGCCTGTAGGGATTCGAACCCCAAACCTTCTGATCCGTAGTCAGATGCTCTATCCGTTGAGCTACAGGCGCAGTGTTACCGAAGCAACGTGTAGAAGATTAGCGGAAGATGGTCCGTGACC
>DATCVR010000073.1:0-2357 GCA_036566745.1 Jiangellaceae bacterium
CGCCGGCGTGGTCTTCCCCGACGTACTGCAGACCCGCGGCGGATACCAGCTGCGGCCGGCGCTGCCGTTCACGCCGGGCTGGGAGGTCGCCGGTGTGGTCCGCGAGGACTCCGGCGGGTTCCGCGCCGGCGACAGGGTCGCTGCGATGCCGGTCATCGGAGGCTTCGCCGAGACCGTCGCGGTCACCCCGGAGATGGTCTTCCCGTTGCCCGACGACGTCGGGTTCGACAAGGGAGCGGCACTGCCGCTGAACTATCTGACCGGACACTTCGCGCTCAGGCGCCGTGCCCGCCTCCTCGCCGGCGAGACCGTCCTGGTGCAAGGAGCCGCCGGTGGCGTGGGAACCGCGGCATGCCAGCTGGCCGCCGCGTACGGCGCCCGGGTCATCGCAGTCGTCTCGACACCGGAGAAGGGTGAGATCGCGCGTGCCGCCAGCGCCCACGACGTCGTTCCGGTAGCGGGGTTTCGTGATCAGGTCTCCCGGCTCACCGACGGCCGCGGCGTCGACGTCGTCATCGATCCTGTGGGCGGCGACCGCTTCACCGACTCGCTGCGCACGCTCGCGCCCGAGGGACGTCTGATCGTGATCGGCTTCACCGGTCGCGAGATCCCGACCGTCAAGGTCAACCGGCTCCTGCTCACCAACACCACCGTCATGGGCGCGGCCTCCGAGGAGTTCTGGCATCTCGACCCGGGATACGCGGCCCAGCAGTGGAACGAGCTGATGCCACTGATCCGGTCCGGCGCCATCGACCCACCGATCGGCGAGATCTTCGGCCTCGAGGAGACCGCCTCCGCGCTCCGCGCCTTGGACGAACGCCGAGCGATCGGCCGACTGATCGTGCGCGTACGAGAACCCCAGTCCACCCCTACCCCTCGGGTCACATCAAGTAGTTCGATGAAGTCTCAAAGGAGAGTCCGATGAAGCATGTCTACGAGCGCAACGTCCCCATGAAGACCCGAGACGGCGTGATCCTGTACGCCGACGTCTGGCGGCCGATGGACGGGCAGGCGCCCACCCTGCTGATGCGTACGCCCTACAGCAAGGAGCACGCCCTCATGGGTGGCGGACTCAACAGCCCACTGCCGTCCTTGATCGCCCTCTTGAACGCCGGCTACGCGGTGGTCTGGCAGGACGCCCGGGGCACCTACACCTCCGAGGGGCTGTTCACTCCGAAGGTCAACGAGATCGAGGACGGCCAGGACGCCGCCGCCTGGATCCTGGAGCAGGGCTGGAGCGACGGGACCATTGGTATGTACGGCGCCTCCTACATGGGCATGACCCAATGGGCGCTCGCGACCACCGACACCCCGGGCCTGGGCGCTGTCGCGCCCACCGTGGCAGCGCTGAACTGGTACACGGGCCTGTGGTACTCGCAGGGCGGAGCCTTGTCGCTGAGCCTGGTGATGTGGTGGAACTCGATGATGTACGCCGCCGAGGAACAGCGGTCTCTGCAGAGCGGCGAGACCTCCGACCCCTCGGCGCTGATGCGCCTCGGGGCGGCCGTGATGGACCCGATGTCTCTCAACGACGCCACGCCCGTCGCCGACCTGCCGGTGCACGGCAAGGGGCGCTGGTTCGACGACTGGCTCGCTCACCCCGATCACGACGAGTACTGGGCAGCCCAGGACTGGTCCGGGTCGGCAGGATCAGTGACTGTGCCGTCGCTCAACATCGCCGGGTGGTACGACCTCTATGTTGCTGAGAGCGTGGCCGACTACGTCCGCGTCCGCACCGAGGGCGGCTCGCCACGAGCCCGCGAGGAGTCACGGCTGGTGGTCGGTCCGTGGGATCACACCAACCTGACCGGACAGTACCCCGATCGCTACTTCGGTCTCATGGCTGCCGGCGACCTCAGCGAGACGCATGTCGCCTTCTACGACCAGACCCTCCGCGGGCGCGTTCCCGAGACTCCGGCACCCCGGGTTCGTCTGTTCGTGATGGGCATCGACCAGTGGCGCGACGAGGAGGACTTCCCGCTGCCCGACACCCAGTACGTCGACTACCACCTGCACAGCGACGGCTCGGCCAACACGAGCAAAGGCGACGGCACGCTCACACGGGAGGTGCCGAGCGGGGAGGGGAGCGACGGGTTCCGATACGACCCGCGTGACCCGGTCCCGACCGCGGGTGGTGCGTTGCTCCCGTCTCTGCCGGGGTTGGTCGGCCCGGTCGACCAGAGCGTGGTCGACGGTCGCGACGACGTTCTCTGCTACACCAGCCCGGTCCTGACCGAGCCGGTCGAGGTCACCGGGTTCGTGGAGCTCAAGGCGTTCGTGTCCTCGAGTGCGGTGGACACCGACATCACCGCCAAGCTCGTCGACGTCTTCCCCGACGGCCGTGCCATCAACCTGTG
>DATCVR010000074.1:0-24681 GCA_036566745.1 Jiangellaceae bacterium
AGGCAGCGGCCCGCCGTGGCCGCGGCGATCCCGCCGCCACGGCAGCCGACGGCCCGCGCGGCGTCGACGATCGCGATGCCGATCCCGACGATGCCGACCTCGACGACTCCGGCCTGTCCGAGCGCGACCTCCTGGCCCGCACCCTCGGTGCCACCGTCATCGAAGAGATCGAGCACGAGCGCTGACCAGCGCCGACGCGCTGGTCGTGGCGCTGCGTCCGCAGCACCCGCCGGGCATTAGGCTCGTGCGTACACCACCCCGTCCGAGGAGGACCTGTGTTCCCGCCTGGCTCCGAAGGTTTCGACATGAGCCAGCTGCTCCAGCAGGCGCAGCGGATGCAAGAGCAGCTCATGTCCGCGCAGCAGGACCTGTCCGAGGCCGAGGCCACGGGCAGCGCCGGCGGCGGTCTCGTCCGGGCCACCGTCACTGGCGGAGGTGAGCTGACGGCGCTCGAGATCGACCGCTCGGTGGTCGATCCCGACGACGTCGACACCCTCGCCGATCTCGTCATCGCGGCCGTCCGTGATGCCCACTCCCAGCTCCAGCAGCGCGCCAGCGAGCAGCTCGGCGGGCTCGACCCGAGCGCGCTGTTCGGCGGCGGACAGGGTGGAGCCTCGCCGCTGGCAGGGCTGTTCGGCGGCGGTGCGGCCGCGTCGTTGCCCGATGCGGGCGACACCGACGACGAGGACGACGATGCGCCTGGTGACGCGCCGCGCCGCCCTGGTGCCTGAACCGAGGCGTCCATGTACGAAGGCGTGGTCCAGGACCTCATCGACGAGCTGGGTCGGTTACCGGGCGTCGGGCCGAAGAGCGCCCAGCGCATCGCGTTCCACCTGCTAGCCGCCGATCCGGCTGACGTCCAGCGGCTCGCATCGGCGCTCGTCGAGGTGAAGGACAAGGTCCGCTTCTGCGCCGTGTGCGGCAACGTCGCCGAAGAGGAACAATGCCGGATCTGTCGTGATCCGCGGCGAGACGTCTCGGTGCTGTGTGTGGTCGAGGAGCCGAAGGACGTCGTCGCCATCGAGCGCACTCGCGAGTACCGCGGCCGCTACCACGTTCTGGGTGGGGCGATCAGCCCCATCGAGGGCGTCGGGCCGGACGATCTCCGGGTGCGCGAGCTGATGACCCGCCTGGCCGACGGCACCATCACCGAACTGATCCTGGCCACCGATCCGAACCTCGAGGGCGAGGCCACGGCCACGTATCTCGCTCGACTGGTCAAGCCGATGGGGTTGCGCGTGACGCGTCTAGCCAGTGGACTTCCGGTGGGAGGTGACCTCGAGTATGCCGACGAGGTCACGCTCGGCCGCGCATTCGAAGGAAGGAGGCTGCTCGATGTCTGACGTTCACGCTGGTACTGCCGACGGTGGGCTGGGCGAGGAGGTCGCCGATTTCGCCGCCGAGATCGCCGACCAGATCGAGAGCTTCCTGCTGGCCCTGCGCGAGATCGCCCGCGGCTCCGACCCCGGCAGCACCCTCTCGCTGCTCCTGCTCGAGGTCAGCCAGCTCGCCCTGGCCGGCGGCCGCCTCGGAGCCATCAGCGACGTCGTCCTCGACGAGCCGTTCGAGCCCGACGCCGGGCCGGACGCCGATGTCGACGAGTTGCGCGAGAGGCTCGCAACGCTCCTCGAGCCGGTCGACGGCTACGTCGAGGTCGTCGATCCGATCGATCCCGGACGCGGTCTCACCGGTTTCCGGCTCTCCGACGAACTCGCCAGCATGGCCTCCGACCTCCTCCACGGTCTGTCGCACTACCGCGACGGCCGGATCATCGAGGCGCTGTGGTGGTGGCAGTTCTCGTACCTGTCGTCGTGGGGCTCGACCTGCGGTGCAACGCTGCGTGCGCTGCACTCGCTGATCGCCCACACCCGGCTCGACCACGAGCGCGACGAGGCCATCGTGGCCGAGGAGGAGAAGCTGCTCGCCGAGGTCGACGGCTGAGGCGGGTCGCGCCGCGGTGCGGTCCACGAGCTGGTGGGTCGCCTGAGAGCGAACTGTTACCGAACCGATTCCTGTCCCGCGTGAAGTGGGCGGCGGCGGTCGAAGCCTCGATGACGAGGGTTCGGGCGCTTCCACCCGCGGATGCTCGGCCGAGCGCCGTGCCGCTTCACGGACAGGACGGCGATGGCCCAGGACCTACGCAGTGCGGTGACGGTGTTGGAGGCGGCACTGGGTGGGGTGACACCCCTCGTCGGGGCTCTCGCCGCGAAGGCTCACCACACCGTGACCGGCGCCGCGCGCGTGCTTGCCCCCGCGGCGGCACACTCGGCGGCAGAGGCCGGCCGACGCCTGAACGCGGCCGTCACCGCGTGCGGCGAAGCGATCACTCTCGCGATCCAGCGTGAGATCAGCGCGCTGTACGGCGCCATCCCGAACTTCGCCGCGGTGGCAGGCGGCCCCCACCGGGTAGCACGCACCCGAGTCCATCAGGAACTGGCCATGGTCGTGGCGGAGCAGAATCCGGGTTCGGCACCGCTGACCCGCGCCGCGGTGGCCGCCGACCTCGTGAGCTGGAATGTGGACTTTCCCGACTACCGGCCGGTGGAGGTCGACCTGCCACGCGGCTCGACCAGGTTCGCCAAGCCTGACGACCACCCGGATACCGACCTCAGCGGGCCGTTCCACAGCTTCGAGGGTGCGCTGACCTTCGACGCGGGCCGGCCTCGCAATCCTGCGGGGCGCACCGGGCTCGCTGGACGTGGTTACCTCAACCACTGGGGTGCGAACTTCGCCGCCGACTGCATCCTCACCAGGGACAATCCGCTGACCGGAAAGCTCGAGGTGCTGGTGGTCGGGCGCGGCGACCAAGTGGGTCAGCCGACGGAGTGGGCCTTCCCGGGCGGGAAGGTGGATCCTGGTGAATCGGCGTCGGAGACCGCCGGCCGCGAGCTCCTGGAGGAGACTGGCGTATCGGGGTTCCAGCTCGATCTGTCGAATGCCGTGCCGGTGTTCCAGGGGTACGTCGACGACTGGCGGAACACCGACAACGCGTGGATGGAGACGACCGCCTTCCATCGCCATCTGACCGCCGACGAAGCCTCGGCCATCGTCACGCCGACGGGCCCGCAGCTGGGGGTGTCGACCGACGAGCAGGCCCCCGAGATCGCCAAGGTCACCTGGGTCGAACTGACCGACGCACTCGACGAACGGATGTACGCCAGTCACCGGCAGTTGCTACAGCTCGCCGTGGCAAGGCTGCGGGACGCGCCGTCCTAGGCCACGCGTACCGCACGCGGAATGGTGCGGTACGGCGCGTTCAGTCGCCGCACCGTGAGCGCGACCGCGCCGACGCCCAGGAGCAGGTTGAAGGCCAAGCCGTAGGGCCACAGCGGCTTCTGGCCACCCTCGTGGACGAGCTCGCCCGAGGGGCCGTACGCCTCGGGATCGCGGGCCTGCCGGACCAGGTCGCCGATCGAGCGCAACGGGTCGGTGCGCTGGTCGTCGTAGCCGTAGGGATCGGAGGTGTCGGGCCGGCCGGTCTCGGGCGTGGCGTCGGCGACGATGACGAACGGGTTGGGCGCCAGCAGCCACCACACGCGCTCGGTGTGGACGACGGTGGTCTCGTAGGTGGTGGTCTCCCAGCGGTCGGGCTCGCTGCTAGTGTTGCCCTGGTCCCACACCGGGAACCGGTCGGTGCGCTGTTCGGTGGTCTGGGTGGTAAGCCCAGCCAGACCGAAGGCGATCAGCGTGCCGACGGTCAGTGCGAACACCGCGAGGTACGAGAGCACCGCGGAGGTGGTGCTGCGCGCCAGTAGTGCCGACAGGCACAGCGCGATGGCGCAGACCACGCCGAGCAGCAACGCCGTGACGCCCAGGCAGACGAGGGCGCGACTCAGCGGCACCCCGCCTTCGGCCATACACCACACCACGAGGGGCAACGTCAGGACGAGGAACACCAGGGAGGTGCCCCAGGCCGCCGCGAGCTTGCCGACCGCGATCTCGGTGGGGGTCAGCAAGGTGGTCTGGAGGGTGGCCAGCAGGCCGCGCTCGCGGTCGCCGTTGACCGACTGTGCGGTGAGCGTGGGCACCACTAGGAGCGCCAGGCCGATGATGAACATCATCAGCCCGCCGAACATGAAGGCGCCGGTCCGCTCGACCCCGGAGGCCGCGAAGGCCCATCGCATCAGCGCGGTGAAGGCCGCCAGGACGACGAACCACGCGGCCAGCAGCCACCGCCATCGCCCGGCGCGCAACCTGATGCGGAACTCATGACCGGCCATGACCCGGATGCCCCGCCAGGTGGTGTGGACGGCGACCGGAGGAGTGGGTGGCTGGGTGGTGGTGGTCATCGGCGCTCCGCGGTCATCTCGAGGTAGGCCGCCTCGAGGCTGCTGCCGCTCGGGGCGCACGACACCACGCGCACCTGGTCGCCGATCAGCTCGGCGAGGAGCTCGGCAGCTGCTTCGTCGCCACTGAGGAGGACTTCGACGCCCGAGGCGTCGGGCGGGCTGTGGCCGACGCCGCGCCGGTCGAGGGCGGCCACGAGGATCTCGGTGTCGAGCGCCCGCAGCCGCCAGGGCCGCTTCTCGGCCCGCGCGAGGTCGCTGAGGCGTTGCTCGCTGACTGTGCGGCCGCGCTCGACGAAGACCACCCGATCAGCGGTGGTCTCGAGCTCGGCGAGGATGTGGCTGGACACCAGGACGGATCGCCCCTCGGCGGCCAGCCCGCGCAGGAGGCCTCGCAGCTCGATGCGGCTGCGGGGGTCGAGGCCCGCGGCCGGCTCGTCGAGGAGGAGCACGGTGGGCTCATGGACGAGCGCCCTGGCCAGCCCGAGTCGCTGCTTCTGTCCACGCGAGAGGACGTGGACCGGCCGCTGGGCGTATTCGTCGAGGTGGACCAGCCCGAGCAGCTCGTGTGCCCGGCGCGTGTGGTGCGAGGCCGGGAGGCGGTAGGCGGCCGCGCTGAACTCGAGGACCTCCAGAGCCGTGAGGGAGTCGTAGGTGCCGAAGAAGTCGGGCATCCAGCCGGTGCGAGCCCGTACCGCCGTGGCCTCGGTGACCGGGTCGAAGCCCGCGACCCGGACCGATCCGGAATCCGGCACCAGCAACGTGGCCAGCATCAGCAGAAGGGTGGTCTTGCCGGCGCCGTTGGGGCCGACCAGGGCGGTCACCTCGCCCGAGGGCGCGGTGAGGGTCATGTCGTCGACGGCCACGACATCGCCGAACGTGCGCCGCAGCCCGGAGGCGTCGACACCGTGCTGGTCCGCGGCGTCCGTCATGAGGCAGCCCCTTCCGAGGTGGTGCCGGAAGCGTAGTGCGCGGAACCGACAGGGAGTGCCCAAGCGCGTGCACCTGCACGTGTATCCCGCGATCCGGACGCACGTGGTCGGTGAGGCAGGGTCACATAAACTGCCGGGGGCATCCGAACGTGGTGGGAGGAGTACGCCGTGGGCCTGGTCGTCCAGAAGTACGGCGGATCATCCGTCTCCGACGCGGCCGCGATCAAGCGGGTCGCGCAACGAGTCGTCGCCACCAAGAAGGCGGGCAACGACGTCGTCATCGTGGTGTCCGCCATGGGCGACTCCACCGACGAGCTGCTCGATCTCGCCGAGAAGGTGTCGCCGCTGCCGTCGGGCCGCGAGCTCGACATGCTGCTGACGGCCGGCGAGCGCATCTCGATGGCGTTGCTGGCCATGGCCATCGGCGATCTCGGTCACGAAGCCCGCTCCTTCACCGGCAGCCAGGCCGGCGTCATCACCGACTCCGTCCACGGCAAGGCCCGCATCATCGACGTCACCCCGGGCCGGATCCGCCAGGCCCTCGACGGCGGCGCCATCGCCATTGTCGCGGGCTTCCAGGGTGTCAGCCAGGACAGCAAGGACATCACCACGCTGGGCCGTGGTGGCTCCGACACCACGGCGGTCGCCCTGGCCGCGGCCCTCGACGCCGACGTGTGTGAGATCTACACCGACGTCGACGGCATCTTCACCGCCGACCCGCGGATCGTCCCGGCCGCCCGCCGCGTCCCGCGCATCACCTACGAGGAGATGCTCGAGATGGCCGCCTGCGGCGCCAAGGTCCTCCACCTGAGGTGCGTCGAGTACGCGCGCCGTTATCGCATGCCGATCCACGTGCGCTCGAGCTTCTCGACGCTCTCCGGCACCTGGGTGTCCGACCACACCGAAGGAAGTGACCAGCCCGACATGGAGCAGCCGATCATCTCCGGCGTCGCCCACGATCGCAGCGAGGCCAAGATCACCGTCGCGGGGGTTCCCGACAAGGTGGGCGAGGCCGCCGCGATCTTCCGTGCGGTCGCCGACGCCGACGTCAACATCGACATGATCGTCCAGAACGTCTCGGCGGTCGACACCAACCGCACCGACATCTCCTTCACGCTGCCGGCCACCGACGGCCGCCAGGGCATGGAGGCCCTCACCGCCATCCAGGCCGCGGTGGGCTTCGAGTCGCTGCGTTACGACGACGGCATCGGCAAGGTCTCGCTCATCGGCGCGGGCATGCGCAGCCACCCCGGCGTCAGCGCCCAGTTCTTCGGCGCGCTGGCCGACGCCGGCGTCAACATAGAGATGATCTCCACGTCCGAGATCCGCATCTCGGTGGTCGTGCGCGGCGACGACGTCGACGCCGCGGTCACGGCGATCCACCGCGCGTTCGATCTCGACGCCGACGAAGTCGAAGCCGTCATCTACGGGGGTACCGGCCGATGAGCGACCACAGCGGTCCCACCCTGGCCGTCGTCGGTGCCACCGGCGCGGTCGGCACCGTGATGCGCGACATCCTGTCCACCCGCAAGGACGTCTGGGGCGAGATCCGGCTGGTCGCGTCGCCGCGTTCGGCCGGTCGCCGGCTCGACGTCCGCGGCGAGGAGGTCGAGGTCGTCGCGCTGGCTCCCGAGGTGTTCGACGGCGTCGACGTCGTGATGTTCGACGTTCCTGACGAGGTGTCGGCCGTGTGGGCCCCGATCGCGGCCGAGCGCGGCGCGGTGGCGGTCGACAACTCCGGTGCGTTCCGGATGGACCCCGACGTCCCGCTGGTGGTCCCCGAGGTCAACGCCCACGCCGCCCACAACCGCCCCAAGGGCATCATCGCGAACCCCAACTGCACCACCCTGTCGATGATCGTCGCGCTGGGCGCCCTCCACGCCGAGCTGGGCCTCACCGAGATCTTCGCGGCGTCGTACCAGGCCGCTTCCGGCGCAGGTCAGGCCGGTATCGACACTCTGCACGACCAGATGAGCAAGGTCGCGGGCAATCGCGAGCTGGGTGCCCGGCCCGGCGACGTCCGACGGGTCGTCGGCTCCGACCTCGGGCCGTTCCCGGCGCCGCTGGCCATGAACGTCGTGCCGTGGGCGGGTTCGCTCAAGGACGACGGATGGTCCTCGGAAGAGCTCAAGATCCGCAACGAGTCGCGCAAGATCCTCGACCGGCCCGACCTCAAGGTGTCGGCCACCTGCGTGCGGGTCCCGGTCGTCACCACCCACTCGGTGGCCGTCCACGCCACCTTCGAGCGCGAGGTCACCACCGAGACGGCGTGGGAGATCCTGCGCGACGCTCCCGGCCTGGTCCTGTACGACGACCCCGCGCGCGGTGAGTTCCCCACGCCCGCCGACGTCGTCGGTACCGATCCCACGTGGGTGGGCCGGGTGCGGCGCTCGCTCGACGACCCGCGCTCGCTCGAGCTCTTCGTCTGCGGCGACAACCTCCGCAAGGGTGCCGCGCTCAACACCGCCCAGATCGCCGAGCTGGTGGCCGCGGAGATCACCGCCCACTGATCACCCGGTCAGGCGGGCCTTCACTGCGGCAGCCACGGCGGATCCTTCGGCCCGGCCGAGCACCTTGGGCTGAAGGAGCTTCATGACCTTGCCCATGTCGCGTGGGGACTCCGCGTCGGCCTCGGCCACGGCGGCGTCGACGAGGGCGGCGAGCTCGTCGTCGGACAGGGCGGCCGGGAGGTACTCGGCGATCACGCCTGCTTCGGCCTCCTCGCGCTCGGCGCTCTCGGCCCGGCCACCCGAGCGGAACGCCTCGGCGGCCTCGCGGCGGCGCTTGGCCTCGCGGGTGAGGACCGTGACGACCTCGTCGTCGGAGAGCTCACGCGCGGTGGTGCCTTCGACCTCGGCCTTCTGGACGGCGGCCAGGACCATGCGCAGTGTCGCCTTGCGCAGCTCGTCGCGCGCCCGCATCGCGGAGGTGAGGTCGGTTTTCATGCGGTCTTTGAGGGCGGCCATGGCGGCCAGTCTGCCGTGCGGCGCGAGCTCGGCGCCACGCGGAGTCAGTGGCCGTGCGTGGACGTGGCGCCCGGGGCGGTGCAGGGCGCGGTGGCCGTCGCCTCGAGTTCGGGTTCGGCGTGCCGTTGAGCGACGTGCCGGGGAAGCATCGTGACCGACAGGATGCCACCGGCAGCCATCAGCGCGGCGCAGATCAGCAGCGACATGCTGTAGGCGTCGGTGAGCAGCCCAGGATCGGCGTACGCCTGACCGGCCAGCCCGGTGATGGCCGGCAGCGCGGCGACCGCCATCAGGCCGGCGGCGCGCGAGACGCCGTTGTTGACGCCGCTCGCGATCCCGACCAGGTGCGCCGGCGCCGACGCCATGACGGTGGCGGTGAGCGTGGGCACCAAGGTCGTCAGTCCCACACCGAGCAGCAGGACTCCGGGGAACACCGCGCTGGCGTACTCGTCGCCGGGTTCGACGAAGGAGAGCAGCACCACCCCGGACGAGCCGACGAGCGAGCCGATCCCCAGCATCACCCGCGGCCCCACCCGAGCGCCGAGATCGCCCGACCTGCCGGAGAACACCAGCATCAGCAACGTCACCGGCAAGCTCGCGAGTCCCGCGGCGAGCGGGCTCCAGCCGAGCGACACCTGGAGCTGGATGACCAGGAAGAAGAAGATGCCGGAGAGACCGGCGTAGACGACGAACGTCATGGCGTTGACCACGCTGAACGTACGATCGCGGAACAACGTGAGCGGCACCATCGGGACCGGTGCGACGCGTTCGCGGCGGAGGAACAGCACGGCCGCCACCACCGAGAGCACGGCCGAGCCGATCACCATGACCGAGGCACCCTGCCCGGGGACCTCGACCAGCGCGTAGGTGCTCGCGCCGAGGGCCACCGCGCCGAACACCGCACCGGGGATGTCGAAGCTGTCGCCGGCCTGCTCGTCACGACTCTCCGGGGCGTGCCGGACGGCCAGCCACACGGTCACGGCAGCGATGGGGACGTTGATCGCGAACACCCATCGCCAGCTGTACTCGAGCAGCCATCCGCCCAGCAGCGGGCCCACGATGCCCGCCGTCCCGGTCAGGCCGGCCCAGAGGCCGATGGCACGGGCGCGGTCGTCAGGGTGCATGGACGTCTGCAGGATCGCCAGGGATCCGGGCGTGAGGAGCGCACCACCGACGCCCTGCAGGGCACGCGCGGCGATGAGGACCTCGACGTTGGGCGCCATGGCACAGAGCACGGACGCCGCGGTGAACGCCAGGACGCCGATGACGAAGATGCGCCGTCGTCCGAGGTGGTCGCCGAGCGAGCCGCCGAGCAGGATCAGCGAGGCCAGCGTCAGCGTGTAGGCGTTGACCGTCCACTGCAGTGCCGCCAGATCGGCATCGAGCTCGCGCCCGATGGTCGGCAGGGCGACGTTGACCACCGTGCTGTCGAGAAAGGCGATGCCGGAGCCGAGCACCATCGCCGCGAGTAGCGATCTACCCTGGCGGCTGCTGAGCCGCACCGATCCGTCCATGCCGAGGAGGGTAGCTCTGGTCTAGGCTGCCACGGCCCACGATTCCGACCGGAAGGCCCGACGTGTCCGACATTCCCGCCACGACCACGACGCCTCGTCCCCGCCGTGTGGTGGTGTTCGCTCTCGGCGGCACGATCGCCATGACGTCCGGATCGGACGGTATCGTACCCGCGTTGTCCGCCGAGCAACTCGTGGCCGCGGTTCCGGGACTGACCGAAACAGGCATCGACCTCGACGTCGTCGACTTCCGGCGGGTGCCCAGCGGGTCGTTGAGCTTCGACGACCTCGATGCCCTGGCCGAGGCGATCGACGAGCGGCTGGCCGCCAGGGTCGACGGGGCCGGCGTGGACGGGATCGTCGTCACCCAGGGCACCGACACGATCGAGGAGACGGCCTACCTGCTCGACCTGGTCCACAACCACCCGAACCCGGTCGTGGTGACGGGCGCGATGCGGCCTCCCGCCCAGGCCGGCGCGGACGGGCCCGGCAACCTCCTGGCCGCGATCCAGGCGGCCGCCAGCCCGCTGACCCGCGACCTCGGGGTGGTCGTGGTGTTCGCCGACGAGATCCACGCCGCCAGCCGGGTCCGCAAGACGCACACCACCAGCGGATTCACGTTCCAGTCGCCGAACGGCGGGCCGCTCGGCTACGTCGTCGAGGGTCAACCCCGCGTGCTCTCGAGGCCGGCCACCCGGACCGTGCTCCCCGCGGCCATCGGGTCGCAGTCGGTCGAGATCGGGTTGCTCACGATGGTCCTCGGCGACTCGGGCGCGGCGCTGGAAGCGGTGGCCGAGCGAGTGGACGGGCTGGTCGTGGCCGGATTCGGCGCCGGGCACATCCCCGGTGACCTGGTCGGCACGCTGGACAAGATCGCGGGGCGGATGCCGGTGGTCCTCGCCTCGCGCACCGGGGCCGGCTCGGTGCTGGAGCGCACCTACGGCTTTCCTGGCTCGGAGACGGACCTGCTCGCCAGGGGCCTGATCTCCGCGGGCTTCCTCGACCCGATCAAGGCTCGCATCCTGTTGCGTCAGCTCCTGGCCGGCGGGCACGGTCACGCCACGATGGTCTCGGTCTTCGCGTCAGCCGGAGGCTGGGCCTGACCCGTGTGAAAGCCTGGGGCCATGGTGGTCAAACAGGTGCTCGCAGGCGCCGGCGTGGCAGCGGTGGGCGGTTTGGCCTACGCGGCGGGGTTCGAGGTGCGGTCGTTCCGGCTGCGCAGGTTCACCGTTCCGGTGCTGGCGCCCGGAAGCCGGCCGTTGCGGGTACTCCACCTCTCCGACCTGCACCTCACGCCGGGCCAGCGCCGCAAGATCGCCTGGGTCCGACGGCTCGCCGCGTTGGAGCCCGATCTCGTCGTCAACACCGGCGACAACCTGGCCCACCCCGCCGCGGTGCCGGCCGTCATGGACGCCTACGAGCCGCTGCTGGGGATCCCGGGCGTCTTCGTGTTCGGGTCGAACGACTACTACGCTCCGAAGCCGAAGAATCCTGCGCGCTACCTCATCCCTGTCGGCAAGGCCAAGCGCGTCCACGGGCTCGACCTGCCGTGGAAGGAACTGCGCGACAGCCTCGCCGACGCCGGCTGGCTCGACCTGACGAACACCCGCGGTGAGCTGACGGTCGACGGGCGGCGTCTGGTGTTCGCCGGCGTTGACGACCCACACCTGAACCGCGACCGCTACGACCAGGTCTGCGGCCCGGCCGACGACACCGCCGACCTGGCCGTGGGCGTCTCCCATGCGCCCTACCTGCGGATTCTCGACGCGATGACGGACGACGGATACCGGCTGCTGCTCGCCGGGCACACCCATGGCGGCCAGCTCTGCGTGCCGGGCTGGGGGGCGCTGGTGACCAATTGCGACCTGGAACCTGCCCGGGTCAAGGGTGTCTCGCGGCATCCCGCGGCCGGCGGACCGGACGCGGCCTGGATGCACGTATCGGCCGGGTTGGGTACCTCGCCGTACGCGCCGGTGCGGTTCGCGTGCCCTCCGGAGGCGAGCTTGCTCACGCTCGTTGCCCACTGATCGGTCGCGATTTCGGGAACGGTGCACGCTTGGATATGCTGTCCCGGCAACCTCGGGGTGTGGCGCAGCTTGGTAGCGCGCTTCGTTCGGGACGAAGAGGTCGCAGGTTCAAATCCTGTCACCCCGACCCAGGCCAGTGGCCCTGTCGATCTTCATCGACAGGGCCTCTCGCGTTATCAGGGTGCCAAGATGGGTGCCGGTCGTTGCCCTCAGATGGCAGCGCCGCCGCGCAAAGCGAGTCGGGTGACGTCCTCGACGGAGCTCGGCTGAAGGCACGTTTCGACGGCCTTGCGGACTGGCGTCGCAGAGACCCGGGTGGCCCTCGTCAGCGGCGTCACGCCCCGCCAACTTGTGTTCATGAGCTCCCTGGCCGAATGCCGGTGCCGATCCGCTCATGACGTGCTCGACGGCGACGCTGTAGGGACGTAATGGGCGAGGACCTACTGGCGCAAGCGATTCACGCTCTGACCGGTGCGAGAAAGGCGGTCAATCTGACGACGGCGAAGTTTGCCGTCACGCTTCGCCGCCGTCTCGAGTACGTGTGGCCAGCGACGATCCAGGCCAGGCGGATCCAGGGAGGTGCCGCACCAGCCATCGACGTCATGGAGATGGTCGACAGGTATATCGGCATGTCGACCAGCCGCCGGGTGTGTTCGACGATCGCTCGCCGGGCGTGTTCCGTGTTCAGCTCGGTCATTCGGACTGTCCTCTCCGTGGGCTTCACCTCACCTCGCCGAGGGGCCGTCCGCGGGTTCCGATCATTGCTCGGCCCTCGCGGAAGGAGGCGACCGCGGCGTGCGTGTCGGGCTGGCTGGAGTCTGCGGTTTCCTACAGGGGTCGGACGGTGCAGTCGGTGAGGTACTGACTCTGAAAATTGGTTCGATCACCGATCGCGGCGACTCCGTCAGTGGCGAAACGCACGGAGAGGGCCTTCCGGTGCTTGTTGGACAGCGCCTGGGTGAGGCGGAGGATCTCCAGCATTCTCGCCGGATCCTCGTCGACCCCGACGGGATAGGTGTCGATCCCGAGGCCCGAATGCAAGGACAGGAACAGATTGCGTTCGACGGAGAAGCGTCCGGCGTCGTACTCGGCGGTGAGTTCGCTGTCCTCGAGGCACGGCAGCATCAGACCGTTGAGCCCGACCGGCTGCGGGTTGTGGTTGCGCAAGAACTCCGTCGTCGTGACGTAGGTGCTCGTCGTGGTGGAGCGTTCGAACGCGAAGCCCAGTCGTTTGACGAAGCCGATGAGGCTGCCGGCGCCGGCACCGAACGGAGCCGTCGGACCGTCGATGCCGAGGAAGTCGCGGTCCCGGTGGAACTCTCGGACGATCTCCGTCCAGCACTGCCGCATGGCGGCCAGCCATTCCTCGACGCTGGTGGCACCGACGGACAGGTTCGTCGGCTGCAACCCGACCGCGAAGCCTTCCCGCGCATAGGCGGCGGCCGGGAAGAACGGGCTGCCTTGCGGGTTGTTGAACACGTAGGCGAAGTTGAACGTGTGGCCTGGCCGCTCAGCCGCGATCCGCCGGAAGAAGTCGACGTGCTCGAGCCCGATGGTGGCGTCGGTGAGGTCGATCTGGAAGCTCGTGTTCGGCGCGGCGAAGAACGCCTTCAGCTGTCGGCGGGCCGAGAGGTACGAGAGCTTGCCGACGCACAGCGCCGCCGCACTGTCGCCGAGCTGGGCGGTGAGCCGGTCGATGTCCGTGGACTTGCTGCAGACGCGGATCGTCTGCACGGTGTACCCCTTGGCCTGGAGGCGTTCGGACAGCCCGTTGAGCCGCTCGATCGTCGCATCCGAGGGTGCGTCGGTGAAGTACGTGATGGTGCGGACGATCTTGTTCTCGGTGGGGATGTCGATGGTGCGCTCGGCGGCCCGGGCGAGGCCAGGCGCGGCCAACGACCCGGCCAGGGCGACCGCACCTCCGACGACGACCGAATCCCTGATGACCTCTCGACGGCCCAGGCGGGGTGTTTCCATGTCGACCTCTCGGTTTCGGGACGAATGGCGATGACGAGTTCGGTCAGCCCGAGAAGGCGCCGCGGTTGATGCGCGTCCACCTCAGGTAGGTGAAGGCCTCGATGCTGGATCGGCCGTTGAGACGCCCGTGACCACTGGCACCGACGCCGCCGAACGGCACAGCCGGCTGATCGGACACGGTCGCGTCATTCACGTGGACCATGCCGGTGCGGATTCGCTGGGCGACCCTGACGCCCCGAGCCAGATCGCGGGTGAACACGGCGCCGCTCAAGCCGTACGGCGTGGCATTGGCGAGGCGGACGGCGTCGTCATCGTCGCGGGCTCGCATGAAACAGGCCACCGGGCCGAACAGCTCCTGTTGCGCGACCGGGTTGTCCTCGGTGACCTCGGCGAGGACGACCGGAGGATAGAGGGCGTCGTCAGCGCGACGAGGGTCCGTTCCCAGCGCGAGGCGAGCGCCACGGGCGACTGCCGTCTCGACCTGGGAGTCGAGGAGCTGCGCCTGGTGGGCCGAGATGAGCGGCCCGAGCATGGTGGCGGGATCGTCCGGATCGCCGATGGTGAGGGCGCGGGCCCCGGCGATGAACCGGTCGAGGAACTCGTCGTAGACGTCGGCGTGGACGATGAAGCGGTTCGCGGCCATGCACACCTGGCCGGAATGGATGAACCGGCTCATGAGGCCGGCCCCGACAGCGAGGTCGAGGTCGGCGTCGTGAAGGACGACGAAGGCACTGTTGCCGCCGAGTTCGAGGACGACCTTCTTCAGGTGTCGCCCGGCCACCTCGGCGATATGGCGACCCGTAGCGGCGGATCCGGTGAAGGCGATCGCGCTCGGGATCGGGTGCTCGACGAGGCTGTCGCCCACCTCGGCGATGTCGGTGACCACGACGTTCAGCACACCCGCGGGGAGCCCCGCGGCGGCGAACATGTGAGCGATGAGCGTGCCGCCCGCCACCGGGGTGAGTTCGTGCGGCTTGAGGACGACGGCGTTGCCCAGCGCCAGCGCCGGGACCACGGCCTTGAGGGAGAGGAAGAACGGAGCATTGAACGGACTGATCACCCCGACGACACCGACCGGGAGCCGATCGAGGCGGTTCTCACGATCGGCTTCCGGCGAGGGAAGGATCTCGCCGGTGGCGATCTCGCACCATGCCTCCGCGGCGTGCAGGAGATCGATCGCCAGACCGAATTCGAACTCCGCCTTGGACCGGGTGCCGCCACCTTCCCGCACCAGGTACTCGCGCACCTCGTCGCCATGCTCCATCAGCCAGTGCCGCGCTCGTTCGATGACGTCTCGACGCTGCGACGCGGGAGCGGCCGCCCATTCTCCCTGGGAGTCCGCGGCTGCTTGATAGGCCCGGTCGACATCCTCGACGGTGGCCATCGGGAAGGACGTGACCAGCTGGCCGGTGAAGGGATTGTGCACGTCCAGCGATCGTGAACTCGATCCGGTACGCCATCCCGCGATGTACTGGTGATCAAGGTACGGTGGCGCCTCGGTCACGTGGGCCGCGGAATCCGTCGTGCCAGTCGCGAAAGTCGATTGAGTCATACAACCAACCCCAAAGAATTGTGTCGTGGCATCGACCTAGGTCGATCGTTCGTGACGGGGTAGTGCTCGCATGAAGTGCTGAAACAGATGTCGTTGAGCGGCGTTCGCGGCGCCGGCCGGATGCGTTCAGTCGTTCGTCCCTCAGGTCGCCCCGGCGACCACGGCACGCGCGGCGTCGAGACGCCGACGAAGGTCCTGCTCGACCTGGTCGAGTTCAGCTCGATGCTCGTCGAGCATGGCGGTTTGCAGCTCGCTGTCGACGGTGTGCCAGACGGTGATCACCTCGGTCGCCTCCTTGCACTCCACGTCGGCGGTTGCGACGGCGATCTCCTCGGCCGAAGCCTCCGGCTCGGCGAACCAGTCCTCAGCCGGCGGATCCCAGGGCGTCGCGTAGTCGAATCCGCGCTGCGCCATGCAGTCGGACCAGTCGGCGAACGCGGCGACCACGCGGGGATCGCCCATCGCGTCCTGGACGCTCTCGACATTGATGCGCTGCACCAGCTCCGGATCTCCGAGCTCACCTCCGAAGGCGCGCGTGGCCTCGCCGGTGCAGCCGTCCTGCGGGACCGGCTCGCCGCCGATCGTGGCGGCCGGCGTGGCGGCGCCCCAGAGAAGTTCCTCGGGTATCTCGTCTGCCGCTTCCGGCGTCTCGCCCGGCGGCGGCTCCTCGAGGTGATAGCCATGGGCGGCGGCGACGGCTCCATCGGCCAGTCCGTAGCGACGCTCAGCCAGCCCTGGTGCTGATCCCGCCGTCGTGACGGGGGCCGTCTCACCGAATCGGTGGAGACACTGGTCGACCAGCGTCACGAACGCATCGTCGACCAGCGCGGTCTCTTCCGCGTCCAGCATGTACGGGGCGATCGGCAGGTCGAGCGCGCTGTCGGGCGCCGGGCTCGCGTCAGTGAGGGATGTAGGCCCCGTACTGCGAGGTGTGGCCGACGAGGTGGCCGGGCCGCTCGCGCACCCGGCCACCATCGCCATCGCGGGCAGGAACAGCGTCAACCCTCTGGCGACGCGCCGGGAGGCCTGCGCCGCCGGGGAGAACCGTGGTCCCTGGTCACTCATGTCGCTTCCGGAGTCTCAGGTGCCGCAGTTCCAGCTGCACGGATAGTGCGTCATGCTGGCGTTGTCGTTCCGGGTGTTGTAGAGGTTGCGGCGGCTGTACGGGGCGACGTAGTCGCGCGGGCCGGTGTAACCCTCGTTGTAGTAGATGGTCGCGCCCTGACCGCTGCGGTTGGTCGCCGACGCGGAGTTGTTCTTCACCGCGGAACCGCGACCGGAGCCGGCGGACAGGAAGCGGTCACCGGCGAAGTCCCACTCGCTGCCGAGGTAGTCGCGGTACGAACCCGTGAAGTTGCTGCCCCAGTGGAGACAGACCTCTCCGGACTCGCACCTGCCGTCCCCTTCCCATGCCTGGGCTGCGGGCGCGACGGCGACGGTGGCCGCGATGCCGCTGACGACTGCGGCCACAGTCAGCCCCAGGCGCTTCAATGTGGTCTTCATGGTTCTCCGTTCTGATGCGGTACCCCGTCGATCGCTCATAGGCCGTGGGCGTGAACGAGCGACGAAGCTCTGCGAGGTGCAGGTGATCGCCTCACGAAAGGGCGAGCTGGCACAGAGTTCTACATATGCCTTTCAAATCTGCTTCAGAACGCTTTCACGCCCTTCTCCCTCTGTGTCGCCTCCTAGGCTTGCTGCTCGCCATGCCAGAGGCGGGTTCGACGTGGTGGCGGCCGCGTCGGGGACGTCGCGACACCGACCGCCCGGCCGATCAGGGCAGGTCTGCGCCGAGCGGACGGTCGTCGTCGAACCCGGGCAGGATCAGGAAGGTGCCACTTGCTGTGCAAGTGACGAAGCGCATGAGGTCGTCCACCTCGTCGAGGCGATGCTGGGTCTGCACGAACGTGCGCAGATCGCGCTGGAAGCAGGTGAACAGCAGCCCGGCGTCGGCCACCTGCACGTCGGCGGCGTCGTCGACTACGCCGTCGTCGAAGGCGTAGCCGCGACGGAGCATCAGGTGACTTCCCGTGAACGACGGATGCGCGGCGCGCACGTGCGATCGCGCGGGGGTGACGTAGTGGCCGTCGGGGGTCTTGGCGAGCAGATCCGCCTCATCGGACGGCCCGCCGCCGGACAGTGGAGCGCCGTCGCCGCGCCGCCGTCCGATGATCTCCTCCTGGCGGTGGACGGGGTGGGCGTCGAAGGCCGCCGTGTCGAGCCGGAGCCGGCGAACTACGCAGATGCTGCCGCCTGCCATCGGGCCGTCCGGGATCCAGACGTTGCCGGCCAGGGCGTCCGCGCCGTGCGGCACGATGACGCCGTCGTGAAAGCCCAGGGGGTTCCGCGTGACGGTGCCGTTTCCCGGGGCTCGGAAGCAGCGCTGGGTCCATCGCGTCGAGGCGCCCGGCAGCTGACGCGTCAGCACGCGCAAGGAGGTCCCGATAGCGTTCGGGTCGCTGCCGTAGGCGGCCAGCAGGATGTCGCCTCCGACCCGGCCGGGCGGGATCGCGTCGTCGCCGGCGAACAGCGGGAGGTCGTCAGCGCCGGGCAGACCTGGATCCAGCGCGGCGACCAGCCGCGGGCCCAGACCGATGGTCACGGTGAGGTCGCCGGGCCCGTCCGGCAGCCCCACGCCATTGACCGGATGCCCGGAGGTCAGGGACGTGATCGTGCGGCCGAGCTCCGCGCACAGGCGCCGCAACAGCGTCGCGTAACCCGGGTCGGCGGAGGCCCCCGCGCCCGCCAGGCCGACAAGGTCGACGACGGCCACGGCACCATGGGGCTGCGGCGTGGCCGGCACGTCGATGCCGGCCTGGTGCGGACCGTGCACGGGCGGGGGCGCCGCCGGACCCGCGTCGGCGGACTCGTCGACCGCGATCTCGGGCTCGTCGCTCCGGGTGGCGCCGGCGACGGCGAGGCCCCCGGCCAGCCCGGCGCCGCCGCCGATCCCCGCGGCCATCAGGGCGCGCAGGACGTCACGGCGACGAAGACCGGCAGAAGGCATCGGCCAGGTGTGCCTCGGCTCCGATGGCGTGCTCATGAGATGGCGGAGGCCGCCGCGCGGAACGTCTCGGCGAACGAGACGTCCGGCGCGTCCCCGAAGTCGACCACCGTCCACTCGGCGCCGCCGCCCAGCCGCAGCTCCATCCGCCGGAGAAGGCCGTCGTGGTCGATCCAGTACCGCACCGTGGCGTCGCTGCCGTCGTCGGCCGCGCCGGACGCCGGATCGTAGACGTGGTCGGACGTGGGGCCCGTGAGCACGTCCACGGGGACACCGTCCACCTCGTCGGCGCGAAGCCAGCGGGCGTCGGTCTGCTGAAGAAGCACGGGGTTGTCCGGCCGGTCATTTCCCGCCGCCAGTACGGTAGCCATGGCCGCGTGCAACCGGGAGGCGTCGGGTGAGAGCGGCGACGAGGTCCACGCCGGGTCGTCCGCCGCGACGTCGGGCGGGGGGAGCGGCGGCGCGCCCGTGCCGCCGGCGGGAGCATGCGCGCTGATCGTCGCGGCGTCCCAGGCCACGAGCGCGAACGGGGTCTCGGCGCCCGGGCGGCCCTCGAGCACCGTCGTGTAGCCGAACCCCGCCGTGAAATCGACCCAGCCCGTGACGCCGTAGTGGCTCCCGGTGTCCGCCACGTCGAACCGGACCGCGCGGACGCCTGTCCTGAAGTTGGAGAATCGCACCAGCGACAGGCGCTGGGACTCCTCGACGTTCAGGGGACGCGGCCCGTCGTCCGCCTGGGTCTCGGCGGCCGGCGAGGGCCCTCGCCCGGCCGGGTCGGGGCCTCCGCCGCAGCCTGCCGTGACCAAGACCCCGCACGCGACCAGTGCGACGAGCGCGGCAGCGCGGCGCCGTCCGGCGCCGAGCGGGGTCATGGCGTCGCCGCGCGTTCGGCGAGCAACGTCGGGTCGGGAAGCGGGAAGGCCGACGCAGGCGGCAGGTCGACCGTGGCCGGGAGGGGCTCGGGAGCGACCTCCACCTCGGCCAGCACCGGCTGGTCGGGGGGCGCCGGAACGTCGAGGAAGCTCAGCCCGTCCGGGACCGGGACCACGGGGAGGGGGCCGGCGCCGCCCGCGCCCGGGGTCTGCTGTCCCGCACAGCCGGCCGTCAGGATGGACGCCGGAGCCGAGGTGGTGACTTCGTTGTTCTCGAAGCAGTTGGCGCGCGACGGGGTCCGGCCGGACGAGACGTCGGTGACGTCGAGCCCGTTGCGGCTCATCGCGTTGGCGACGAACTCGTTGTCCGCGGCCGGGATGTCCTCGGCATTGGTGAGCACGACCCCCGCGACGGGGCTGTCCTCGATTCGATTGCCCACGACCTGGTTGCCCTGTCCGCCGTTGATCGACAGCCCGACACCGAAACCACCGAGGGCATGGGCAGGGGAATCGGCGCTGGAGTTGTGACTGATGAGATTCCCGGCAACCGTATTGTCGCGTTGCGGGGTGAACGCCTCCTGATAGTTGGAAATGAGCGTCATGCCGATTCGGTTTCCCGACCACCGGTTGCCGGCGATGACGACGGAGTCGGAGGCGTTCGCGTTCTCGAAGCCGATGGCATTGCGCTCGGCCACATTAGAGGCGACCAGTATGTCGCATTTCTCGCATTGTCCGACATAGAAGCCCGAATCGGCGGATCCGGACGCGTAAGAATCGGTGATCGAGCCGTGCTGCGCGTTGAAGGCGTAGATCCCGTAGAGGCCGTTGTTGTAGGCCGTGACATGATCGATCGAGAAGCGCTGGACAGGTGGGAAGTCCGACGGATCCAGCTCGGTGTAGCCCGGCCCCCCGTGGGCGAGGGGGCCGTTCGCGTCGTGCATCCCGGTGACCAGGACGCCGTAGAAGAGCGTCGAGCGCACGGTCAGATTCTCGATGCGCACGCCGTCGGCCGAGGCGAAGACGCCGAACGAGCGCTCGCCGCCCCCGTCGATGACCACGGCGTTGCGATCGGTGCCGCGTAGCGTGACGTCCGCGGTGTCGATCGTCACTTCTTCTGGGTATGTCCCGGGCGAGATCAGGACCATTCCGCCCGGACTGACCGATTCGAGCGCTCCGGAGATCGTCGGCTCGTCTTCCGGGACGCGGACCAGTGCCGAGCGGGTCGGCTCGGATTGTTCGGGAATGGCCGGATCAGCACTGGTTCCGCAGGCGGCAGCAAGGGCGACGACGACGGACAATGCCGCGGGCCGTCGCAATCGACCCGTCACTCCGCCGCCTCGCTCATGGCCCCGGAGTCTAGGTAACGATGCCGCGAGCCAAGGCATGACTTCTGTCGCGACTAAATGTGAGATACGCCACACCGTGTGAATTCGACACGGACGCGCAACGGGATCGTGTCACCCTGAGCCGCTGGCCGGACGGTGGCCGGGTTATCTCTGCACGTCTTCTTCGGGGAGGACCTTGCGTGAAATCATCCGCTTATTACGAAAGTCGGCGTCTGGTGGGCCGTAGTTCAAGATCCGTATCGCTCCGGCGCGGCCGCAACGGTGTCGTGACGATCGTCGGTGCGGGCCTGATCGGATCGATCGCCGGGGTCGGCGCCCTGCCGGCGGCGCCGGTCCAGGCAGCCGAAGGTGACGAGATTACCGGCACGATCTGGCAGGACTACGACTCCGAAGGCATGCTGAGCGCGTTCGAGGACTCCGGCCTCCTGGCGGGCATCGAGGTCTCGGCCTACGACGCCGAGGGCACTGTGGCGGGGCCGGTGACCACGGGGCCGGACGGCACCTACACGCTCCCGGTCACCAGCGACTCCGGGCCGTGGCGGGTCGAAGCCAACATCCCCGACACACCGCAGTGGGAAGAGTGGCGCGACACGGTCGTCGGCCGGGCCGAGGGGACGAGCAACGGCACCACGGTGCAGTTCGTCGACACCGTGCCGGCCGCCGCGGTGGACTTCTCGTTCCAGGTGCCGAGCACTTTCGTCGAGAACAACCCGCACGTCTACCTGCCGGCGTACCGATTCGGCGCCAGCGACGGCGCTCAGGCCGACCGCTTCGGCGGTGCGGCGCACGAGTACGACGCCATGAGCCCGGACAACCAGACCGCGGTGCCGACGACCATGCAGGTGCCGTTCGGACAGATCGGCGCCACCTACGGCACGGCGTGGCAGCGGGCCGAGGAACCGGGCGCGGTCGGATCGGTGTTCGCCTCGGCGTACGTGCGGCGGCACTCCGGCCTTGGCCCCGGCGGGATCGACGCGATCTACCGGATCACTCCCGACACGGGTGCGCTGTCGTCCCCGACCGCGAGCGCCGACGTGTTCGTCGACCTGGCCGACTACGACATCGATGTCGGCAACGACTCCGACCCCGGCGCGCTGCCGGGTGACCCGAACGGCCTGCGACCGTCGGTGACGAGCGAGAACCCCGACTACGAGTGGTTGCGCGACGCACAGGCGTGGGACAAGGTCGGGCGGGCCGGTCTCGGCGCCATGGAGATCTCCAACGACCAGGAGTCCCTGTTCGCCGTCAACCTCTACCACCGCTCGCTGGTCGAGATCGAGATCAGCCGAGACGGCACCGAGGTGGTCGACGTGCGAGAGCACGAGCTGGACGACTACTTCCCGGACGACAGCGACCTGCGGCCGCACGGGATCTCGGCGAACCCGCTGACCAACGAGATGTACCTGACGGTCACGGATACCGCTGAGTCGACCGGCGACCGGGCTGACCTGCACGCCTACGTGTACGCGTTCGACCCCGCCGATCCGACCGATCTGCGACAGGTGCTGGAATTCCCGCTGGGGTACACCCGCGGTCAGCACGGCGGCGGCAGCTCAGACTACCAGCCGTGGAGCACCGACCCGGCGGACTGGATGCAGTTCAGCCGGCCCGGCAGCGCGGACGCGGACACCATGGTCACGTCCGTACCCATCGTCGCCGACGCACGTTACCTGCACGGCGACCTGGTCATCGGCATGCGCGACCTCGGTGGCGACCTCTTCGGTTCCTTCACCCACCGCACTCCCGGCGACGACCGGCTCGTCATCGGCCGGTCCGTCGGCGGCGACCTGATGAAGGCCGGTCCCAACGACGACGGCACGTGGACCATCGAGCAGAACGGCGTCGTCAACGGTGTCCAGGGCGCGGGAACGGGCGACGCATCCCAGCTGAACGGCCCGTTCGGCGTCGACAAGTTCTTCGGCGACCTGTGGGTCAACGGGTCCGAACACCTCGGGGCGACGCTGGTCGTGCCCAGCCGTGTCGACGGCATCCTGGAGACCGGCCTGCACAGTGCCGAGGGCGGTTTCCAGGTGGGAACCCGCCGGTTCGAACACGCCACCGGCGCCCTCGTCGAGCCGCGCGGCGCAGCCATCGTCACCGGCACCAACGAGGTCGGCGCGACGACGAAGGGCAACGGCCTCGGTGAGCTCACCGCGCTCGCGTCGGCCGCGCCGATCGAGATCGGCAACTACGTCTGGTATGACCCCGACAAGGACGGGGTGCAGGATCCTGGCGAGACGCCGGTCGAGGGCGCAACGGTCAACCTCTACGAGGTGTCCGACGGTGCCCGCACGCAGGTCAGTGCCACCCTCACCGACGCCGAGGGCGAGTACTACTTCTCGTCCCTCGACGAGTCGTACCCGTTGGCGACGAACACCGAGTACGTGGTGGGCGTGGACAACCCCGACGACTATGCCGAAGGTGGTCCGCTGGACCAGTGGCAGGTGACGGTCCCTGACGCGGGCGACCCGAACTCGGTCGATCCCGACCGCAACGACTCCGACGGCATCGCCGACGAGGAGTCCGGGTTCCCGTATGCCGCGATCACCACCGGCGGCCCCGGCGAGAACGACCACACGATCGACTTCGGCTATTACAACCTCGACTACGAGTTCGACAAGCGGACCGTCGACGGCCCGGCGCCCAGCCCGGACGACGACGGCACCTGGACTCTCACCTACGAGCTCGTCGCCGAGAACAACGGCGCCAGCTCAGGGTCCTACCTGCTCACCGACGACCTCACCGGGTATGGCGACGGCATCGAGGTGGTCGACACACAGGTCGTGTCGGGCCCGCCCGGGGCCGACGGGTTGCTCAACCCGGACTGGGACGGCGTCGACGACCAACGAGTGGTGACGGACAGCGTCGACATCCCAGCGGAGTCGACGGTGGAGAACGGCACCGAGCACGTCTACACGGTGCGGGTCACGGTCCGGCTGACCACCGACCCCGACACGGGTGAGGCCGACGTCGATCCGAACGAGCTCGTGTGCCCGACGGGCGATCCCGGCCCGGGCGGCACGACCGGTCTGTTCAACACGGCCACGCTCGACCCGGAAGGCCACGAGGACCTCGTCGACAACGAGTGCGGTGAACTCCCGCTCGTGACGCTGGACAAGACGGTCGAGGTCGAGCCGCACGTCGTCGACGCCGAGGACCAGCCGGGCGTCTGGGAGATCACGTACGGCCTCACGGTGACCAACGGGACCGATGTCGCCACGGACTACGACCTGGAGGACCGCCTGCGCTTCGGCAGCGGCATCGACATCGTCGAGGGTTCAGTGGTGGCCGAGAACACCGACCCGGGAACGATCGACACCCTCGACGAGTACGACGGGATCGACGACATCCTGATCGTCGGGGACGAGCCGATCGACGGCCTCGCGTCGCACCACTACACCGTGACGGCGCAGTACACGCTCGACCTACCGAGCCCGCCCGCCGCTCCGGACCCGTCGGACTGCACGCTCGCTCCCGGTGGTGAGGACGGCACGGGTCTCCACAACGACGCCACCACCTCGTTCAACGGCTACCCCGACAGTGATCCGGAGTGCCGGGAGGTGGGTCAGGTGACACACAGCAAGAGCCTGATCTCGGCGCGTGAGATCGAGGACGGGACGTGGGAGGTGGTCTACGGCATCGAGGTGACGAACAAGGGCGTCGCACCGGCCGTCTACGACCTCGACGACGAGCTCCACTTCGCCGACGACATCGACGTCGACTCGGCGGAGGTCACCTCTGCTCCGGATGGGGTCACGCTCTACGACCCCGCTTGGGACGGCGACGAGCAACTCCGCATCGTCGAGGGTGCGACCATCGCCGGAACCGACGACGACGGCTACGCGGCGCACGACTACGTGGTGACCGTCGTCGCCGACGTGCCCTCGGGCCTGGGTGACCCGGTAGACGGCGTCGACCCTGCCACCTGCGGCGACGGCACAGGCGTCGACGACACCGACCGCGCTCTGAACAACACCTCGACCCTCACGGACGAGTCGGGCGTGTCGGAGCAGGACGACGCATGTGCCGAGGTGCCGGAGGACGACCCGCAGTCGCCGCCGGACGACGAAGACCCTTCGTCCCCGCCGGACGACGAAGACCCTTCGTCCCCGCCGGATGACGACGACCTCCCGGACACCGGAGCCGGCGGCCAGCCTTGGTTGGCGGCAGCGGTGCTGGCGGTCCTGTGCGGCCTCGGCCTCGTGGTCGCT
>DATCVR010000075.1:0-14237 GCA_036566745.1 Jiangellaceae bacterium
CCCGTCGGCGTAGCGCCGGCAGTTCCCGGTATCGGGCGACTCGGGGTCGCACACCGCGTCGACCGATCCCGGCTTGATCCGCCAGACCTGCGACGTCCCCGGCGTGGCCGGGAAGCCGCGCAGCTCGCCGACGTACCAGTAGCCGTCGGAGCCGACCGTGACGGATGTGGCGACGGCCTCGGACGGGATCGGCGTGCCGGCCGGAGGCAAGGGCTCGCCATCGAATTCGTCGGGAAGCTCCTCGGGAACCTCCACCACCCGCGGCAGGAGCCTGGCCACGGTCACGATCGTGCCGTTCGGGTAGACCCGCAGCAGGTCGTTTCCGGCGGCGTCGGCCACCAGCACGCTGCCGTCGCCGAGCGCGGCCAGACCGAACGGGTTGCTGTCCTCGGGGAAGTCCTCGAGGTCCGCCTCGTCGGGGTCGGTCACCTGATACGCGGCGATGTCGGCCACCGGCTTGACGCTCTTCCAGCCGGGTGCCCAGCGATAGAGCGTGGCGGCGCCGCTGTCCGGCGCGCCTGCCGTCGTCAGGACGAAAGTCTGCCCCAAGCCGTTGAGATCGACTGCGGGCGCGATGAACCCGGCCGGAACCGAGCCCATCGGCGTGACGCCGCCGGCGTGCCGGCCCTTCGTGGCGACCGAACTGAACGAGCCGTCCGTTTCGGCGACGACGACCCGCCCACCCGGCCCGACCGCCACCCCGCGTGGCCCGTCGAGTCCCTCGACGACCGGCGTCAGTCCGCCGGAGCCTGCCTGAGCCGACAGCGGGAGCGCGGCGACCAGCGCCACCGCACACGCCACAGCCGTGGCCGATACGGTCCTCTTCAGCATCGTTCGAGAAACAGCCATGATCGTGGCCCCCCACGTTCGATCCGGGTAGGCCCCCTGTGAATCGCCCTCCCGGTGACTCCCCGGCCTACCATCGCGCAAATGGGAGCGTCAACCGGATCTGGCGTTTCCGCACGTCATCACCGGTGTCGTCGGGAGGGCCCTCCAGTCAGCCGGTGCCGGCGCCGAGCCCCTTCCCTCGTCTGCGCACGACCGACAGCCCAGCGCCCAGGACGAGCAGTGCCATCCCGCTCATCGCCAGTAGGGCCGGCGCACCCACGCCGGTGTCCGGCAGCTCAGGCTCCTCGGGCGTGGGCGGCGTCGTCGGCGGGGTTGTCGGCGGCGGCGTCGGCGGCACGTCCTTCGGCGGATCGACGAAGGTCACCGCCGCGATCGTCGAGCCTGCGTTCTCGGCGGAGATCGTGATGATGTCGCTGGTGGCGTCCTCCGGGATGACGTAGCCCTCCGGCGCCTGGGTCTCGAACCAGTAGTAGTCGCCGAAGCCGAGACCATCGATCGTGCAGGTCCCGTCCTCGCCCGTCGTGCACTCGCCGATCAGCACGTCGCCGTCGTCCGGCTCGTCGCCGACGCCGTCGCCGTCGTCGAGGTACAGCTCGAAGACACCGCCGATCAGCGGCTCCTCGGTGTCCTCGGCGAGCTTCAGGACGCTGAGCGAGCTCAGCACGCGGGGGTCCCGGAACGTGGTGACCTCGAAGTCGGTGCCCGCGGTCTCGGCGGTGATGGTGATCGGGTCGCTCACCGGGTTCTCGGGCAGCTCGTATCCGGGCGGCGCGGCCGTCTCCACCCAGAAGAACGTGGCGAAGTCCAGGCCGTCCACGGTGCACGTTCCGTCGTCGCCCGTGGTGCAGCTCCGGATGACGGCGTCCTCGTCGGGCTCGTAGACGCTGTCGCCGTCGTCGAGCACCAGGTCGAACTCGGCACCGGCCAGTGGCGTGTCGTCGACGTCGTCCACCTTGAGCACGGACAGCTCGGAGAGGACCCGCGGGTCGAAGAACACGGTCACCGCGATGTCGCCGCCGGCGTTCGAGGCGTCGATGACGATCGGGTCGCTCACCGGATTCTCGGGCAGCTCGTACCCGGTCGGCGCGGCCGTCTCGACCCAGAAGTAGGTGCCGAAGTCGAGGCTGCCGATCGTGCAGGTACCGTCGTCGCCCGTGGTGCAGTTCCCCACGACAGTGTCCTCGTCGCCCTCGTAGGTGTCGTCGCCGTCGTCGAGCACCAGGTCGAACTCGGCACCGGCCAGCAGCACCTCGTCGCCCTGGTCCAGCTTCCGCACGCTCAGCTCGGAGAGCAGGCGCGGGTCGCGGAACTCGAACGGGGTGCGCTGGTCGTCGACGTTGGTGGCGTCGATGACGATCGGGTCGCTCACCGGATTCTCGGGCAGCTCGTACCCGGTCGGCGCGTCTGTCTCGACCCAGAAGTAGGTGCCGAAGTCGAGGTCGCCGATCGTGCAGGTCCCCTCGTCGCCGGTCATGCAGGTGCCGGCGACGGTGTCCTGGTCGGCTTCGTACGTGCCGTCGCCGTCGTCGAGGACGAGGTCGAAGGTCGCGCCGGACAGGGGAGCGTCATCGGCGTCGTCGAGCTTCAGCACGCTCAGCGAGCCGGGTCGGCGCGGGTCGAAGAAGTCGACCGAGTGCGGCTCGCCCGCGTTGTCGGCGTCGATGAAGAAGATCTCGCTGTACGGGTCGGCCGGGAGGTCGTACCCGGGTGGCGCGACGGTCTCGAACCAGTAGTAGTCGCCGAAGAGGACGTCCTCGACCGTGCAGGTGCCGTCGTCGCCGGTGGTGCATTCGCCGATGAGGGTGTCGCCGTCGGGAGCGTCCTTCGTGCCGTCCTCGGGGAAGTCCCGGTACAGCTGGAAGGTGGCCCCGGCCAGCGGCTCCTCACTGGTGGCGTCGAGTTTGCGCACCGTGAGATCGGTAGGCAGCTGCGGGTCGACGAACTCCACCTGGATCGTGGTGCCGGCGTTGTCGGGGCCGAACACGAACAGACCCTGGAAGGCGGGGTCGGGCAGTACGTACCCCGGAGGTGCGCCGGTCTCCTCCACCCAGTAGCTGCCGAACAGCAGGCCGTCGACGGTCACCGTGCCGGTGGCGTCGGTGGTCACCTCGCCGGGCGGGTCGACGACAGTGTCCTCGTCGGTCTCGAACACGCCGTCGCCGTCGTCGAGACGGACCACGAACGTCGCGCCGGCCAGCCGGTCGCCCGTCTGGCGATCGAACTTGGCGATCTCGAGGCTGGACCGCTGCTGCGGGTCGGTGAACGTGACCGGCGTGAACTCGCCACCCGCGGTGGAGGCGTCGATGACGATCAGTTCGCTGTAGCGGTCGGCGGGCAGGTCGTATCCTGTCGGCGCCTGGACCTCGAACCAGTAGTACGTGCCGAATCCCAGGTCACCCATCTCGCACGTGCCGTCGGCCACGGTGAGGCACTCGCCGATCAGCGTGTCGTCGTCGGGAGCTTCGGTGACACCGTCGCCGTCGTCGAGGTAGAGGCCGAACGTGGCTCCGGCGAGTGGCGCTTGGGTGTCCGCGTCCAGCTTGAGCACGCCCAGTTCGGAGCGCGTCTGCGGGTCCTCGAACACGAACGGCTCGACGGGCTGACCCGCGCTGCCCGGGGTGAACGTCCACGAGTCGCTGGTGCGGTCGGCCGGGAGCTCGTAGCCGGGCGGCGCCGACACCTCGAACCAGTAGTACGTGCCGAACAGCAGGTCACCCACGCTGCAGGTGCCGTCGGTCTCGCTGGTCACGCACGGATCGCCGATCGGGGTGTCGCTGTCCGGGGCCTCCCCGGCCTCGGTGTCCTGGTAGAGCTGGAACACCGCGCCGGCGAGCGGCTCGCCCGTCGTGGCGTCGAGCTTCAGGACGCTCAGGACGGAGCGTGTCTGCGGGTCGCTGAAGGTGAACGGAGCGAACTCGTCGCCGGCGTTCGACGCGTCGATGACGATCAGGTCGCTGTACCGGTCGGCCGGGAAGTCGTACCCGACGGGCGCGGAGACCTCGAACCAGTAGTACGTGCCGAAGCCGAGGCCGCCGATCTCGCACGTGCCGTCGGCCTCGGTGAGGCAGTCGCCGACCACCGTGTCGCCGTCGGGAGCCTCCTTGACGCCGTCGCCGTCGTCCAGGAAGAGCACGAACGAGGCTTCGGCCAGCGGTTGCCCGGTGTCGGCGTCGAGCTTGAGCACGCCGAGCTCGGACAGCAGCCGCGGGTCCTCGAACGGCGTCTCGACCGTGACGTCCGGCGTGTCGGCGTCGACGGTGATGCCGGTGCGGACCGGGTCGGCGGGCAGATCGTAGCCCTCGGGCGGGACGGTCTCGGTGATCGTGTAGGTGCCGGTCTTGACGTCCTCGACGGTGATCACGCCGTCGGCCGGGTCGGTGTCGGGCGCCTCGTTGTCGACCACCGTCAGCGGCGGGTCGGCGGGTGCGCCGATCACCGGGTTGGGCGAGATCGTGAACGTCGCGCAGCAGAGGGCGGACTGGTCCTCGGCGTCCAGCTTGGACCAGGTGATCGTGCCGAGCCGGTTGGTGAACACCACCGTGACCGAGCCGAACTCGGGCAGGGTGACCTCCTGTGGCTCGGTGGTCTGGATGTAGCCGGGCGGCGGGGAGGTCTCGGTGACGGTGTAGTCGCCGGGCTCGGCCGGGTCGATGACGATCACGCCGTCGGCCGGATCGGTGTCGGGCGCGAGATTGTCCGTCACGACGAGCGACGGCGCGTCCGACCCGGGCGTCGGGTCGGGTGTGATCTCGAACGTCGCGCCGCCGAGCAGGGTGCCGTCGGGGTCACGCTTCTCGATGCGGATGTCACCGCAGCGTGACTCGATGTCGATCGGGCCGGTGGCGTAGTCCTTGAGCTGAGAATTGGCGCCGAGGCCGGACTGCGAACGAACGTTGAGCGTGCTGAACCCGACGAACGTGCAGTCGCCCTCGCCGAGGATCTCGGTCAGGTTGAACGCCAGCTCGACGAACAGCTGCTCCTCGACCGTCTCTCCGTCGATCGTGATCTCGGAGTCGTTGATGGCGACCGGGACGTCGACACCGGTGTCCTCCCAGCTGTCTCCGTCCCACGACTCGATCGCGATGACGGCGATGCCGCCACCGCCCTGGTTCTCCAGCGAGACGCGGAGGTCGCCGACGCTGCGGTCCGGGATCGCCGTGCCGTTGCCGTTCGTGGTGTTGGGGAGTTGGTTGAGCTCGACGTACCACTGCACCGAGCCGGTATCCGTGGAGCGGATGAACGCCAGATAGGCGAACTGGTCGCCGCTGTCCGGATCGACTCGGTCGAACGCCCAGACGTTGCCGATGTCGCCGTTCTGAGGCGCGGCTGCGGAGCCGGAGTCCTCCCAGGTCTCGAGGTCGTCCTCCTTGGCGCCGCTGTCGAAGACCGACTCGTCGTCGCCCCCGATGACATCCGGGACGGAGTCGACCTCGGCGGCGATCTCGGCGCTGCCCCAGTCGATGGGGTCACCAGCGGGCCCGGTGGCCGTCGTGGTGTTGTCGAATCCCTCGTAGAAGTTGCCGTCGATCTCGAACCCGCCGACGAGTTCGTTGCCCGCGTCGTTGGACACGGCGGGCACCGCGACGGCAAGTGAGGTTCCGGCGGCCAACGTCAAGGCGAGAATGGAACGCGGCAGTCGAGAATGACGATTGAAACGCATACTTCCCCCGTTGGCCCAGCCCGTCAGGGCATGAAATCGCGCCCACCGCGATGATGTGTGAAAAAAGCGCCAACCACATAGGGCGCTCTGAGCCGTCGGCACGGGAAAGCCGCTCATGTCGGCTTCTCCCGGTGCTGGCCTGCACAGACCGTCACATGCATGCCGCACAATGCCGGACCTGTGAATAGCTGTCAATCAACTTCTGTGTTCTGGTCAAGCGGCCACGAGGGCCGCCCTCCCACAATTCTTCATGACGAATAGATTGACGAAACGTAGCGATCTTCGTCAGATTTCTTGATCCACAGTCGCCGGGGGCCCTGAGGACGATCATGAATGCCAGCATCGGGCGTTGTTCGGTCAGAAATATTCGACCCATTCACGGGGCGTCGAAGGCCTCGCCATAGAGCGCTGATCGAAGGCCGCCCGTGGGTGGCGGCTGGGATAGCGCACGAGTGTCTCGCCGTACCCGATCCGGAACGCCCGCACGACGTGGTGCCGGGAGTAGCCGGCTGCCGCGGCGATGGCATCGAGGCCGAGCGGCTCGGCGTACGAACGATCGATCAGGACGTGGGCGCGCCGCAGCGCGACCAGGGTGTCGACCGGCGGCATGCCGGCGCGCCGGACCGACGGCGGGGGCTGGTCAGGCGCGGCCGTCCTGCCCGTTGTGGGGCTGGTGGTCGGCCGGACCGGGACGCTCGGCATCGTCGGCATGGCCGTGCATGCGCTCTTCGTCCGTGGTGCCCTCGGCATCGAAGTCGACCCGGCGGATCTGCTTGCGCATGCTGCGGTACAGGACGAACAGCGCCAGCGCCAAGGCGACGACGACCCAGAAGCCGAGCGAACCCGGACCGGCGGACGACTCCTCGTCAGCGGCGCGGATCACCGCGATCATCGAACTCACGACTCCAGTGTGGCACTCGTCCGGATCCCGGCGAACAGGTCGTCCTCGGGAAGCGTGGACTCGACCGTGCTGCGGACGAGTTCGTAGTCCTCGGTGGGCCAGTATTTGCGCTGGAGGTCGAGGGGCACCGCGAACCACATGCCGTCAGGGTCGATCTGGGTGGCGTGGGCGATGAGGGCGCGATCGCGCACCGGGAACCAGTCGGCGCACTCGACGCGGGTGGTGATCCGGTCGTCCCACGCGGCGTCGGGTGCCCAGTCCTTCAGCCACTCGGCGTAGGGAGACTCGATGCCGAGGTCGAGCATCGCCTGGTGCAGTGTCGCGACCTTCTGGCGGCTGAAGCTGTGGTGGTAGTAGAGCTTCTGGGGCTGCCACGGGCTGCCGGCCTCGGGATAGGCCTCGGGATCGCTCGCCGCGTCGAAGGCCGCCACCGTGATCTTGTGGCACATGATGTGGTCGGGGTGGGGGTAGCCGCCGTTCTCGTCGTAGGTAGTGACGACGTGGGGGCGGAACCGCCGCATGGCCGCCACCAACGGGGCCGCGGCAGTGTCGACGGGCTCGAGGCCGAAGCAGCCCTCGGGCAACGGCGGCAGCGGATCGCCCTCGGGGAATCCGGAGTCGACGAAGCCCAGCCACTCCTGGCGGACGCCGAGGATCTCGCGGGCGGCGTCCATCTCCTGGCGGCGGATGTCGGCCATATTGGCGAGCACGTCGGGCCGATCCATCTTCGGGTTCAGGATGGATCCGCGCTCGCCGCCCGTACAGGTGACGACGAGGACCTCGACGCCCTCGGAGACGTAGCGGGCCGTGGACGCGGCGCCCTTGCTGGATTCGTCGTCGGGATGGGCATGGACGTGCATGAGTCGCAGCGACTCGGGCACGGCGTCACCTCTTCGGTTGCATCGGGTGGTCATCGTCACGGTGGCTCCGAACGGCGGAGTCGCGCGACTTCGTGGCAGCGTCATAATGGTGCCGCACACCTCTGACATATAACGCAGCCGGAGCCCTCAGCCGTGACCCCACACATCGACCACTCCGACCATCTCGCGCAGCGCTACGGCGCCCGTCGCGGTACTCGGGGGCTCCTGGTGGCCGCGGCGATCAGCGGGTTGCTGGTGCTGACCATCATCGGCTGGCTCATCTACCGCAGCGTCGACGAGCCGGTCCAGGCCGGCCTCGCGTCGTGGGACGAGCCGGTCAACGGCGTGCTGCCCACCACGGTCGAGATCGTCCGCGACCCCGGCGTCGCCGTCACCTGCGAACTCGTCGCGGTCGACGTCCGCCAGTTCATCGTGGGCCAGCTGACCCTGGACGTGCCCGCGGGGCCGGAGGAACGCCTGCTCGTCCCGGCTGACATCCCCCTCGAGGGCGACGCGATCGCCCCCGAGCTCCGAGGCTGCAGCCCGGCTGAGTGAAGCCGCGGGCACACACCCTCCGACCTGCGAAGATCGCCCGTTACCGGCCAGGTTGCTATCCTGGTCCATTCCTCCCGACTCTCTCACCGGGCTAGAGACCCGGCGTCGGACCACACCCCGCACACCCGCGGCGGCCGACGACGACCCGCACGCAAGGAGCAGATGCCGTGACTGCCACCAGCGAAAACATCGCCTGGCTCACCCAGGATGCCTTCGAGCGCCTGCAGAAGGAGCTCGAGCACCTCATGGGTCCGGGCAGGGTCGAGATCGCCAAGCGGATCGAGGCCGCGAGGTCCGAGGGCGACCTGTCCGAGAACGGCGGCTACCACGCCGCCAAGGAAGAGCAGGGCAAGCAGGAAGCCCGCATCCACCAGCTCCAGCAGCTGCTGCAGCGGGCCAAGGTGGGCGAGACGCCGCCCGACGACGGCGTCGTCGAGCCCGGGATGATCGTCGAGATCCGCTTCGCGGGCGACGACGACGTCGAGACGTTCCTGCTGGGCTCGCGCGAGCTCACCTCGCTCGACGAGTCGGTCGAGCTCGAGGTGTACTCGCCGCAGTCGCCGCTCGGCTCGGCCATCCACGGCAAGAAGGCCGGCGACACGGTGTCCTACGAAGCGCCCAACGGACGCACCGTCACCGTCGAGATCGTCGGAGCCAAGCCCTACGGCGCCTGAGCGCACGAACACCACACCGCCGCACCGGGAGACCTTCTCGGTGCGGCGGTGTGGTGTTCGGTGGCACCAGCTCCTACTTGCTGGCGGCCTTCTTGTACTTGCGGATGGCGAGCGGTGCGAAGACGCCCACGATGATGACCACCCAGATCAAGGACATGATCACCGGGTGCTGCATCGGGAAGGCGTCGGAGGCGACCGGGTTCGGGTTGCCGAACAGCTCGCGGGTGGCCGCGACGAACGAACTGATCGGGTTCCACTCGGCGACGGGCTGGAGCCAGCTCGGCAGCGTGGACGTGGGGATGAAGGCGTTGGACAGGAACGTCACCGGGAACAGCCAGATCAGCCCGGCCGACGCCGCGACCTGCGGACTGCCGACCGACAGGCCGATGAACGCGCCGATCCACAGCATCGAGAACGCGAACAGCAGGAGTAGGCCGCAGGCGGCGAGGAAGCCGCCGATCCCGTTGGGGACGTCCCAGCCCACGAGGAACCCGCAGGCGATCATGATGGCGAGCACGATGGCCTGGTTGAGCAGGTCGGCGACGACCCGGCCGGAGATCACGGCCGACCTGGCCATGGGCAGCGACCGGAACCGGTCGATGAGCCCCTTGGACATGTCGTCGGCCAGTCCGACGCTGGCCGGCGCGACCGCGAAGGCCATGGTCTGGACGAAGATGCCGCCCATGAGGATCTTGCGGTACGCCAGCGGGTCGGACTCGAAGCCCGGGACGATGATCGCGCCGCCGAAGACGTAGGCGAACAACAGCACGAACATGATCGGCTGGATGAACATGTAGATCTGGTTGTCGGGCACCCGCCAGCCGGCGCGGAGGTTGCGCCAGGTGATGGTCCGCGCGTCGCGGACCGCCTGCCCGATCCCGGGACGTGGGGCGATCACGTCGAGGTTGGTGGTGGTCACGATGCCCTCCCAGGCGCCGCCGATGCGGCGGATTCGGTCTCGTCTTCGGCACGGCGGCCGGTCAGTGCGACGAACACGTCGTCGAGGGTGGGCCGGCGCAGAGCGATGTCGTCGATGCCGACACCGGCGTCGTCGAGGTCGCGGATGACCTGCACGAGCCCCTTCGAGCCCATGCTGGTGGGCACGGTGAGCTTGCGGGTGTGCTCGTCGACCACGCACTCGCCCGCGCTGCCCTGGGAGAGGATCTGGTTGGCCTTGCCGAACGCCTCGGGGTCGTGGACCACGACCTCGATCCGCTCGCCGCCGACCTGGGCCTTGAGCTCGTCGGCCGTGCCCTGGGCGATGATCCGGCCGTGGTCGATGACGATGATGTTGTCGGCGAGGGCGTCGGCCTCCTCGAGATACTGCGTGGTGAGCAGGATCGTCGAGCCCTCGGCCACCCGCTCGCGGATGACGTCCCACAGGTCGAGCCGGCTGCCGGGATCGAGGCCCGTGGTGGGCTCGTCGAGGAAGAGGATCTTGGGGTGCACGATCAAGCTGCCGGCGAGGTCGAGGCGGCGGCGCATGCCGCCCGAGTACGTCTTGAGGACGCGATCGGCGGCGTCGGTCAGGGAGAACTGCTCGAGCAGCTCCTCGGCTCGCTTGGACGCCTCCTTCTTCGACAGCTGGTAGAGGCGGCCGAACAGCCAGAGGTTCTCGCGGCCGGTGAGGTTCTCGTCGACCGCCGCGTACTGCCCGGACAGGCCGATCTTGGATCGCACCGCCTGTGGCTCGGCCGCGACGTCGTGACCTGCGACGACGGCGCGCCCGGCATCGGGCTGGAGCAGCGTGGTGAGCATGCGGACCGTGGTGGTCTTGCCGGCGCCGTTGGGACCGAGGAGGCCGACGACGGTGCCCTCGGGCACCACCAGGTCGACGCCCGCCACGGCCTTGACGGCCTTGTCCCCGGATCCGAAGGTCTTGACCAGACCCTCGGCGGTGATGGCGTTCACGGGATAGTCCTCTCGTGTGAAGGGTGGCGGCATGCTGCCAGACGGGTCGGACAGAAGCCGACGGGGCGGAGCTTCCTCAGCTGAGCAGCGCGGTGGCCTCGTCGAGATCGAGTTCGCCGGCCGCCAGACGCCGGAGCACGTCTTCGCGATCGACGATGGGCGCGGGCGCCGCAGCAGAGTCCCCTGAGTCCTCCAATCCGAGCCGGACGAGCAGGTCGGCGTATCGCTGGCGGGCGGTGGGGTAACTCACGCCCAGCTCGCGCGCCAGCTCTCTCATATTGCCGCGTGAGGCCAGGAACACGCTCAGCATTTTCCGGTCCTGTGCCGACAGCGAACAGTACGGACACGACGCGAAACGCCCGGACAGCTCGGTGCCACAGGTGGTGCAGCTCAGGCGGGTGACGTGGAGCTCGTCGCCACAGACCGGGCAGTCGTGCGGCGGC
The DNA here is from genome assembly GCA_036566745.1 of Jiangellaceae bacterium. Classification (GTDB taxonomy): domain Bacteria; phylum Actinomycetota; class Actinomycetes; order Jiangellales; family Jiangellaceae; genus DATCVR01. The sequence continues at coordinate 10,854 of DATCVR010000075.1, forward strand.
TGGTGGGCATGGGCGGAGCCGTCGGTGAGGGTCATCGGGCAGCTCCCTGCTCGGGCACCTTGACGGTGACACTGCCCATGACGACCTCGACGTCGATCTCGGCCGCGCCCGTGCCGAGCACGAGGTCGCGGTTGCGATCGCGGCCGCGGCGCTCTGGCTCGGTGACGAACCGGCCGAGCTGGACGTCCGAGCGCACCCGCACGTCGGAGCCTTCGACCAGGGTGAGCTGCATCGAACCGGACTCGCAGCGCAGCCGCGATCGGCCGTGGACCTGGCGGGTCTCGATCTGCGCCGAACCGGCCTGAACCAGCAGGTCGAGCGGCGACTCTGCGCCGGTGATCCGCAACGACCCGGCGGTGACCCGCACGTGGTCGAGGGCCCGTGCGTCGGTGACCTGGAGCGATCCGGCGATCACCTCGACGCCGACGGCGAGGTCAGGCCGGACCCGCACCTTGAGCTCGAGGTCCTGGCCGAACCCGTGCTGGAAGCGGTCGGCCACCTCGCGCCAGCGCCCACCCGCCAGCAGGGTGAAGGCGTCGTCGGTGGGGACGATCTCGGTCTCGCCGGCCACCACGAGGGTCGAGCCCTCGCGGCGCACGGTGTGGGGGCCGTCGATCGCCACGGTCGCCACGGACGGGTCGGCGAGGATGCGGACCCGTCGTGAGGTCGCCCGCACCAGGACGCGGGTGATCTCGGCGACCATGGGCGGCTGGGCGGGTATCGGGGTGCCCTCGATCAGCTCGGCGGTGCCGGCCTCGGTGGAAGCGTCGGCAGGGGCCTCGGACGATGCGTCCGAGGCCTCGTCGAGCAGCTTGGCCGCGTCGGCGGGATCGAGCCGGCCGGCCGCGACCTCCTCGAGAATCTCACGTGCTGTGCGTTCTGCCATGTGGCAATAGTGCAATCAGCCTTGCTATTCCGTCAAGGCTGATCTATCAGAACGGTAAGTCACTCCCCCGTCAGGAACACCGGATAGCCGGCCTCACGCAGCCGCGCCAGCACCCGGGCACAGTGCTCGGGCCCACGGGTCTCGACCTGGAGCGCCACCTCGACCTCGTCGACGGGCAGGGTCGCGCCGGTACGTTCGTGGATGACGTCGAGCACGTTCGCGTCGACCGCCGCGAGGTCGCCGAGCAGCCGGGCCAGGCCGCCGGGCGAGTCGGGCACGCGCACCCGGAAGGACAGGTAGCGCCCGGCCGAGGCCATGCCGTGCCGGATCACCCGCAGCAGCAGCAGCGGATCGATGTTGCCCCCGGACAGCACCGCAACGGCGGGCGCGTCGAAGGCGTCGGGGTCGTCCAGCAGGGCGGCCACCGCGGCCGCACCGGCCGGCTCGACCACGAGTTTCGCCCGTTCGAGCAACAGCACCAGGGCACGCGACAGCGACTCCTCGGACACGGTGACGAACCGGTCGACGTACTCCTGCACCATCGCGAAGGGGACCTCGCCCGGGCATCCCACCGCGATGCCGTCGGCCATGGTGGACATCCGCTCCAGCGGGACGGGACGACCCTCGTCGATCGAGCGCGGATACGCGGCCGCGCCCTCGGCCTGGACCCCGATCACCCGGACGTCGGGACGCAGCTCGCGCGCGACGAGCGAAATGCCCGCGATCAGCCCACCGCCGCCGGCGCCCACCACGATGGTCTTCACCTCGGGACACTGCTCGAGGATCTCGAGGCCCACAGTGGCCTGACCAGCGATGATGTCGGGGTGGTCGAAGGGGTGGATGAGGACCGCGCCCGTCTCGGCGGCGAACGCCCGGGCCTCGAGCAGCGCCTCGTCGATGGTGGAGCCCGCGAAGCGGACGTCGGCTCCGTAGGCGCGGGTGGCCTTCTCCTTGACGATCGCCGCACCCTCGGGCATGAACACCGTGGCCTTGGTGTCGAGCATGCTGGCCGCCAGCGCGACCCCTTGGGCGTGGTTGCCCGCGCTGGCGGCGACGACGCCCAGCCCGCGCTCCTCGTCGGTGAGCCGCGCGATGCGGACGTAGGCGCCGCGGATCTTGAACGAACCCGCGCGCTGGAGGTTCTCGCACTTGAGGTGGACGGGCCCGCCCACCCGGCTGGCGAGCCACCGCGAATCCTCCAGCGGCGTGGGCCGCACGACATCGCGCAGCAGTTCGCGAGCCGCCTCGACATCGGCCATCGTCACAGGTCCAGGGGTCATGCCCCGATCCTGTCACTCTGCGGCCAGGCTGGGCAGTCCGGGCGACGTAGGGTGATGCGGTGAAGCTCGCCTGGTTGTGCAGTCATGAGTCCTACCAACCCGAGATCCTCGTCGAGCACGCCGTCCTGGCCGAGAACGCCGGCTTCGATGTCGTCACCGGCGCCGACCACTTCCACCCGTGGGTCGACGACCACGCCGCCGCCAGCTTCGTCTGGACGTGGTTCGGCGCCGTCGCCCAGGCCACCTCGCGGGTCGAGCTGGCCACGAGCGTCACCGCACCGCTGTACCGCTACCACCCGGCGCTGATCGCCCAGGCCGCCGCCACCGTCGACCGCCTCTCCGGTGGCCGCTTCATCCTCGGGGTGGGCACCGGCGAGGCCATCAACGAGGCGCCGCTGGGCTACGAGTTCCCCGGCTACGCCGAGCGCATCGCCCGCATGGACGAAGCGCTGACGATCATCCACGGTCTGCTGGCCGGTGAGAAGCTCGACGTCCACGGCGAGTACTACCAGGCCAACACCGCCAAGCTGTACAGCCCGCCGGTGCGCCGGGTCCCGGTCTGGATGGCCGCGGGCGGCCCGAAGTCGGCCGCGTTCGCGGGCCGCACCGCCGAAGGCCTGATCACCAGCGTCAAGGAGCCGGCCGAGACACTCGAGCGGGTCATCGATCCGTACCGCCAGGCCGCGGCCGACCGAGGCGCGGCCACCACCGTCATGGCCACCCGGTGGGTGGTGCTCGCCGGCTCCGACGACGAAGCCTGGGAGGCCCTCGCCCCGATGCGCGGGCTGCGCGCGCCCGGCCGGCTCGAGGTCGCCGATCCGATGGTGCTGCGTGAGCGGGCCGACGCCATGGACCGTCAGGAGATCTTGAGCAAGTACACGATCGTGCGCGATCTCGACGAGCTGGCCGCCGCCTACCGCCCGCTGGTGCAGGACGTCGGCGCCGACTACGTGGCGATCCAGGTGGCCAGCGCCGACCCGGCCGCCACCATCGAGCAGATCGGCGCCGAGGTGCTGCCGGCGCTGCGCGAGTGGGCCGGCGCCTGACCTGGGCGGACAGCCCGCGTAGGCGGCCCGCCCAGACCGTCCGGGCCGTCTAGGCCGGCGGTGCGGGAGGCGGGGGCGGCGGTGGGGCCGAGGGTCCCTGACCGGCACCGTCGGTGGGCGGGCCTTCGTGGCTCGCCGCATCGGGGTTCGGGAGATACCACGGCGTCGCGTT
>DATCVR010000076.1:0-6755 GCA_036566745.1 Jiangellaceae bacterium
CGGGCCCTGGAACAGCGACTACGAGGCCATGGCCCGCAAGACCACGCTGCTCCGGCTCGCCAACTGGATGCCGAAGTCGACCGAGCTCGCCGTCGCCATGGAGGTCGACAGCGGCGTACGCACCAACGTCGAGCCCACCGCTGTGCTCACCTCGGTCGTCGACCACCCGGAGTACGACGACGGCGAGCCCGCCCACTCCGACCTCGCCGAGGCGCTCGGAGTCGACCGATGAGCCGACCGACGAAGGACGAGCCCGAGCCCGGCATCGAGGCCCGATACCCGGACATCTGCAACCGCTGCCCTGAGCCCATCGTCCCGGGCGACCGCGTGGTCTTCCACCGCGGCCGCCGCATCCACGTGCGCTGCGCTTCTGGGGCCGACGATGAGTAGCACGGCAGAGGAAGAGATCGCCGGGATGCTCGCCGACGGCTGGCTCCCCTTCGAGCACGAGCACCTCAAGCCGGGCGTACGGGTCCACAACAAAGGCGAGCAGTACCCGGAGGCCCGCCAGTTCGGTACCGCCGAGGTGGTCGCCGTCGTACGCAAGCCCGGGGCCTGGGAAGAGGTCTACGGGCGGCTCAACCTCGAGGTGCTCGTCAAGTACGACCCCGGACACAGCATGTTCGGTGGCCAGTTGCTCTGGTGGGCCGACTACGGCACCCGCCTGACCGAGGGCTGCTTCCACTGCGGCAACGGCCCCGGTGACTGCGAGCACCGCGCCGCCTGGGCCGCGAAGGCAGGTGCCCATGCCGACTGAGCCTGTCGTCCTCTCCCGCCAGGACTTCGACGACCTGAAGAACCTGCTCGGCTTCACCGCCGTGCCCGTGTACGAGGAGGGCTTCCTCGAGGCCCACCACGACGGCACGACCTACCGCACACCACTGACCGAGGAGTCTCGATGACCATCCACAACCGCAGGCGCACGGCCGTCGACCGACCGAGCGACACCTTCTTCACGATCTGGGCCGCCGTGTGTGGCCTCGTAGCCATCGGGGCGCTCGCGCTCACCGCGTGGGCCGTCATCACCGTCGTTCAGTGGCTGGTGACGAAGTGACCGCCCCGCTCTGCTTCATCGACACCGAGACCACCGGAGTCCACCCCGACCGCCGCGTCTGGGAGGTCGCCATGATCCGTCGCGACGACGAGGGCGAGCATGAACTGGTTCTCCAGGTGAACGGCGTCGACCTGTCCAACGCGGACCCGTTCGGACTCAAGGTCGGAGGGTTCTACGACCGAGCCTTCGGGTACGGCGACCACGGAGACACCGAGGCCCTGCCCGAGTCCGAGGTCGCCGTGTACGTCGAGGACTGGACCAGGGGAGCCCATCTGATCGGGGCCGTGCCGAACTTCGACGCCGACTGCCTGGACAAGATGCTCCGCCGACACGGGATGATCCCGGCCTGGCACTACCACCTGATCGACGTCGAGGCGATGGCTGTCGGCTGGCTCAATGCCCGAGTTGCTGCTGGGTCGACGTTCGCCGAGGAGGTCTTCACGCCGCCATGGAAGTCGGACGACCTCTCGCTTGACTGCGGCGTCCAGCCGCCGACCAACGACGAGCGACACACCGCGCTCGGTGATGCCCGCTGGGCGATGCGCTGGTACGACGCGCTGACCAAGGGGGCGACTCGATGAGCGACCGCATCCGCGCCTTCACGCTCGAGGCCGGGCGCCTCGACCTGTTCATCTCCGACTGTGCCAACTGCGGCGTGATCTTCGGGATCCCCGCCACGCTCGAGGAACGCCGGCGCGAGGACCACCGGTCGTTCTACTGCCCGAACGGCCACACCATGTACTTCTCCGGGCCTACCCCGACCGAGAAGAAGCTGCAGGAGGAGAAGGCGCGCGCCACCCGGCTCCGCACCCAGATGCTCGCCGAGCAGGACCAGGCCCGCGCCGCCCAACAGGAAGCCGCCGCAGCCAAGGCCAGCGAGGTCCGCCTCCGGTGGCGCGTCGGCAACGGCGTCTGCCCCTGCTGTGGGCGTACGTTCGCGCCCCTCGCCCGGCACGTCGCTACCAAGCACCCCGAGTTCGTGCACCGCGACCTCGACGCGCTCTCGCATCGGATGCGTGAGCTGCTCGCGACCATCCATCGTGAGACTGAGGAGCAGGACACCGCTGTCCTCGACGTCGACGAGATCCACCTCAACTGGGGCACCCTCAAGGCGCTCGTCAACCGCGGCCTGGTCGACACCGTCGACTGGCAGCACATCGCGCTGACCGAGGCCGGGTGGCCGCTCGCCACCCAGGCCGCCGAGGAGGTGAGCCGCTGATGCCGATGACGATGACCGAGGCCGACGCCGTCTCCCGCCTCATCCGCTTCGTGCTGGCCGGCGAGCAGTACACCGGCCAGGCCGCGCGCTCGCTCCCCGCGATCGTGGCCCGCACGGCTGCCCGCGACCTCGAATACCTCGGCGAGCGCGCCTCCAAGGTCCTCAAGATCACCGTCGCCGGCGACGCCGAGACGTACGCCAAGCGCCTCGAGGTGCTCGCCGCAGGCTCCGACACGGCAGCGGTCGACGAGCGCACGCGCAGCGAGGTGACCCGGCGCATCATGCGGATCCTCGACTACGGCAAGACCCGCGACGACCCCGAGCTCGACGCCATGACCGTCGGCCAGATGGCCGACCGGATCATCGCCCTCGTCAAGGGGGACTGCGGTGACTGAGGGCACACCCACCCACCGAGGGACGTCCAACCGGAACGATCGTGGCGGCACCCGCGACCGGAGGGCACGTCGCGCATGGCTGCTGGAGAACTTCCGGGCGGACATGGATCTGGCGCCTGACTGGGAGACGTCGGACGTGGTCTACGTCAAGTGCGGCGAGGGCATCCCGCTCGTGCGCTGCTTCCGGTGCGGCGACCTGATGACCGAGAAGGAGATGACCATCGACCGGGTCAAGCCCGGCCACAAAGGCGGCCGCTACACCCGCGACAACATCAGGCCCGCATGTGGGCCCTGCAACTTCGGATCAACACGAGCGGTCGGGCGCTGGGAAGACGAGGAATCAGCATGAGCGAGAACCGGATCTGCTGGGTCGGCACGTGCACCGTGCCGGCGCACCCAGCCCACGACCCGTGCTGCTCCAGCCACGGGCAGTCACTCTGCTGCGAGCACTACCGGCGGTTCCACTTCGTCGAGACCGCATGCGGGCACGAGGAGCCGGACAGCCCGCAACGCACTGACCGGGTCACGTTCGACGGCCGCGAGATCATCGTCGCCTACGAGCCGGCCCTGCGGCTCCCGGGCATGGTGCTCGGTGGGCAGACCGACCATCCGACCATCGTCCTGCGCGTCTGGGACGAGCGGGTGTTCCTTCACGAGCTGCTCCACGTGGCACTCGACCGGCGCCTGATCGCGTACCACGACGGCCCGGAGTGGGAATCGCTCGACCTCACGCTGACCAGCCCACGTGAGGCCATCGTCGCTGAGGTCTCGGCAGCGCTGTCGGACATGGGCTGGAGGTGGGCGACATGACCCCGACCTGCAGGACCTGCAAGGCGCCGATCATGTGGGCCCGCACCCTCGCCTCGGAGACCGGTGCCGGCGGCAAGGCCATGCCCCTCGACCCCGAGCCGAACGACAAGGGCAACGTCGCCGTACGCCAGACCGGGCCCGGCCGGTACGTCGCCCGCGTCCTCAAGGACGGCGAGTCCCACGACAGGACCGCCGAGAAGCTCCACATGCCGCACTTCGCGACCTGCCCCGGCTCTCCCGGCGCCGCCCGCAACCTCGTCTCCGAAGCCGAGGAGTTCCTCAAGTCCGTCACCACCGAAGGAGGCGAGTCCCATGGCTGACATCCCAATCCAGCGGCTCGAGATCGAGCACGAGGTCACCTGCCCCATCTGCGGGGCCCTGTCCGAGCGGTCGACGTTCGACGCACGGCTGGAGATGGCCGAGCAGCCACCGGCGCGGCGTTGGTGGCGTGCGCGCCCCGACGGCAGAGGCAACCTCAACACGGTGACGTTCGACGTCACCTGGACCGCCGTCCAGGCGTGGCTCGACTGCGGCCACCAGGTCATCCGCGACGGCACCCTCGTGAAGGACTGGCGTGCGCTCGACGAGGACGTGTCGATGCACCCCAAGATCGGCTTCACCGCGCACCCCGACGGCCGCTCCTGCTCCTACCACTCCCGCCTGGGCGCCTGGACGTTCGAAGGCGTCAAGGAATGCCTCCGCACCCATCGCCCCCTGGGCAGACGACCGGCGGGAGGGGCGCTGTGATCAGCCCTGAGCTGCGGGACAAGATCACCGCCGTCACCACCACGATCAGGGCCGACATCGCGAACGACATGCGCGACCTCGAGGGCAAGCCGCTGGACGGCCGCACTGTCGCCGAGGCGTTCGGCAACCTGGCCTCTCAGGTTGACGCCCTCGCGGGGATGCTCCACGCAATCGCCGAGGATCCATCGTGCTGACCGCCGTCGAGCTCAGCGCTGCGGCCGAGATGACCCCCGAGGCCGCGAAGGGCTTCGCGCTCGTCGTCGGGCTCTTCCTGCTGTGGCTGTGGGCGAGGGACTGATGAAGACCTACCAGACCCGCTGCGGAGAGTGCGGATACGTGGCCCGCGGCAAGTCCGAGGGCCTGATGGACTACTACCTGCGCCAGCACTCGTGCGAACGGCAGCGAGAGCGCCTGGCCGCGGCCGCGGCGTCCCTCGCACGCGAAGCGACCATCGACCGCACCCCGAAGCTGTGCCACCACAAGCGCGCCAACCACGTCCACGGCACCCGTGCCTGCTACGTCCTCGACCGGTGCCGCTGCCTGCCCTGCACCCAGGCCAACTCCGCTGCCGAGACGGACCGCGAGCGCCAGAAGCTGTACGGCCGCTACGACAAGTACGTCGACGCCGACCCCGTGCGTGAGCACATGGCGGCGCTCGCCGCGTACGGCATCGGACTCAAGCAGGTCGCCAAGCTGTCGGGAGTCGGCACCGGGACCTTGTGGAAGATGATCTACGGCCGCACGGGCAACCCACCCTCCAAGCGAGTGCTCCGCACAACCGCCGAGCGGGTCTACGCCGTCAAGGCCATCCCGGCCAACCTCGGCACCAGGGTCATCGACCCGCGCAGCGCCGAGGCCCGGGCCAAGCTCCGGTCACTGGTCGCGCTCGGCTGGTCGATCTCCGAGCTCGGCCGCCGCCTGGGCATGCACGTCTCGAACGCCGCACCGGTGTTCTCAAGCGATCGACCGATGAAGCGCTCCACTGTCGAGGCCGCCCTGGCGCTCTTCGAGGAGCTGTCGATGACCAAGCCCCCCGAGACCAACAAGACCGAGCGGTACACCGCGACCCGGGCGCGCAACCACGCCAAGGCACACGGCTGGCTCAAGCCCCTCGACCTCGACGACATGGACTTCGAGGACGCCGCCCCGATCGCCGAGGAGATCGACGACGTCGCGATCGAGCGTCGCATGTCCGGCGACAAGAGCGTACGGCTCAACGACGCCGAGCGTGAGGAGCTGGTGCAGCGCTGGGTTGCCAGCGGTCAGACCCTCGCGGCGTGCGAGCGACGTACGGGGATCAACCCGCACCGCCACATGAAGAAGGGGGCCGCTTGATGAGTGATCTCAAGGAGCTCCGCGACCACGCCCAGCGGCTGGCCGAGTCGGCGCACGTCGACGACTGCCTGCTCATCAACCGCATCACGAAGCTCATCAGACCGGACGTCGGCGAGTTCCTCGGGTACGACGTCACCCTGTCGTGCCCGTCCACCGCCGGCCACGACTCACACGACTGGGTCGCAACCAACGGCCTCAGCTACTACTGCCCCGGCCTCTGCGGCGGGTGCATGACCGAGCCCGAGCGAGCCCTCTGGCGCCAGATCGCCACCGAGATCGGGGCCCACCTCGACCGTCCCGACGACAAGGAGCAGGGAGCCCTGCCGCTATGAGGACCATCAAGGCCCGCGCCCTCACCGAGGACCACTTCGGGATGCTCGTCTCCTGCGCCGAGCAGCCCGAACCGCGGCCCCTGGTCGCCCTCACCCGCGGCCTCACGTTCACCACCCTGTACTGGCCCCCGCCGGCGGACGGGACCACGGTCGAGCCTGACGACGAGGTGACCATCCATGACGAGGACGGTGGCTGATGAAGCGCCAGTGCCCGACGCCCTGGAAGCGCGCCTACACCAACCGAGACGACGCCGGGAAGCACCTGCGCAAGCTCCGCCGGCGCTACGGCTCCATCGCCAAGAACGAGCGCACCTACCGGTGCGCCTGCGGCCGTTGGCACGTTGGCGCCGGCCTGCGACAGCGGAAAGGACGAGCGGCATGACGCACCAGGAGCGGCCGCTGGCCGACGTCGTCCCCAACGAGGGCAACCGGATCCGGGGCCACATCGCGCTCGCCGCCGACGGCCACACGGTCGCCGCACTCACAGACCAGGGGAACAAGACCCTGCACGTGTGGACCGTCGACTTCTTCGAGCTCGGGGTCACTGGCGCCCGCAACCTCGCCGCCGCGCTCAACGACTGGGCAGACCGGAGGGAGACATGACAGACGAGCTCACCGAAGGTCACTGGGTGAACGCCGGCGCTGTGCAGGAATGGCAACCCGACAACCCTGCCGAGGTCACCCGGAAGCGGTACCGCGCCCTGCTCGCCGAACGGTACGCGCCACCCGAGTGGTGGACCCGGCACCCCGACCCGACCGACACCGACAACCCATTCACGTGCAGGCGCCGCCTGGCCGACGCGGTCGCCGACTTCGACCGCTTCGACGCACGTACACCACGACCCCGAAAGGTGGCCTGAGAT
>DATCVR010000077.1:0-14269 GCA_036566745.1 Jiangellaceae bacterium
GTCGGCGCGGCACCGTCGCCCGCAGGCTCCTGGGTGGTGGGGGCCGGAGCAGCAGGCGAGCCCGCATCCCGCTCGGGCGCCGGAGGGAGAGCACCCGGGCCGGGAGCGGGGGCTGGGTCGGGGAGTCTGCGGGCGGGGAGCCGGTAGGCGTCGCGGAGGAACGCCTCCAGATCGTCATCGATCGTGATCGCGCCGACGGAGATCAGAGTTTGCAGGGACTCGGCGGTGAGTTCCTGCCGCTGTCCCACATCCGTGCACACCACGCGGGGGGCGGGTTCGGTGTCGCCCCAGTTCATGTCGACGAGGTCGGTGACCGCGCCGGTCAATCCGGGCTGCCCGCTGGTGGCGGTGTTGGCGAGTTCGTCGGCGACGGCCTGCAGCGACAGCATGAACTGGTCGATGAGGGAATCGCCGAGCGCACGAGACCCGGTTTCGGTTTGGCCGAGGTCGAGGAATCCGGCGAGCGCCGCGGTGGACATCTGCTGGTCGAGGTAGCGGATCATCTCCAGGGCGTCGGGCGCCGACCCGGTCATGCCGGTGATGTTGAGCTTGAACCCGGCGGGGAGGCCGACGCCGGCGGTGTCTCCGACGCGCATGGCGGAGGCGAGGCGTTGGGCTTCGGCGACTTGGGCGGGGTTGGCGCCGGGTGGTGCTTCGACGTTGGGGACGCCCATGCCGAAGCGGCGGATGCTGGTGGCGTTGACCCGCCACATCTCGTGTTTGAGGAGCCAGGGGCCGTAGGCGTCGCGAAGGAGGCTCTTGCCGGTCCAGGTGGCGCCTTCGCGTTCGTGGGCGTACCAGAGGAGCCGGTTGGCGGGGATCGCGGCGCTGACCCCGTACTCCTGCCGGATCTCCTTGATGGTGCCGTCGCGGTTGAGGTCGATGCTGCCGATCGTCCACGGCATGCGTTCGCCCAGGTTGACCAGGCGGGCCTGCCCATTGCGGATCTCGTAGCGGCGCTCGAACACCATCGAGCCGAACGTCAACGACAGCAGGGCAAGGCGGAGGTGTTCGCCCCAGTTCACGCCGCGGCGGCGGGCCGGGCCGGGCTTGGCGTCGCCGCCGAGGATGGGGAGGCCGAGGTCGTCGGCGACGACCTGGACGACTTCGTCGCGGCAGCCTGCGGGGTCGATGGCCCAGGTGGCTCGGCGGATGGGCAGGGAGTAGGCCTTGAGGATGGCGGCGAGGCGGGGGTCGTGGCGCATCCGGGAGTACATCTGGACGCTGGTGGGCCACATGAGGTCGGGGACGTGCTCGTTGACGTCGACCCATTGGGAGGCGATGACGTCGCGCATGTCGATGGTGCCGATGTCGCGGGTGGGGACGGCCACGAGACTCACCCCCTCGCCAGTGCTGGTTCTACGCTGGGGTGATGAGCGAGCTCGAAGAGCGTCTGAGTCAGGCCGAGGAGATCATCCGGGCGAAGAATCGGCTGATCGACGCCATGTACAACTCGGATCTCTCGGTGTCCTGGCCGCGAGACGCTGACGAGTTGGAGGGCGCGTACCAGGAGCGCTATGGGGTGAAGCTGGAACTCGACTGAGTTCTAGTAGTTCAGCGACATGAAGTCGGTGCCGTTCGGCGACGCCCCCGTGGCCGCCGCGAACACCTGAGCGATCACACCATCATCCGCACGACCCGCACCCCGCCGCGCAGCCACAGCCTCAGCCGACTCCTGCGGCAGCCAGTGCGCCGACACCACCCGCGCCGCATAGCTGAATGTGTCGACCTGGTCATCGTGCGCCCCGCTGGGGAACGCGGCCAGCTCGTCGCACCACTCGTCCAGCCACGATGCTCCGGCAGGAAACCATGCCCGCCCGGCCTTGGCCTTGGACGTGGCGGGGATCGCGCGGGTCACCTTGTCGGTGTCCGCGGCCACGGGCTCCACCGGGATCCCGGCCCGGGTCGCATCGATCACCATCGTGCTGCTGATGAACGACTTCTCCACGAACACGCTGGACAGCGCCCACCGGGAGACGAGCGGCCGTGCTGCATCCCAGTGGTCCTCCTCGACCACCCGCACCCGCACCCGATCGAGGAGGATCAGGTCCCCGTCCGGGCTGATCGCCCACGCGGCGACGACCGTCCAGTCCGCGCTCGTCTTCACCGATGCGGCAAGGTCGACGGTCGCGAACCGCCAGCAGTCATCCAGGTGAACGACCCGGCCGCTGAGGTCGACGCGCGCCCCGCCGAGCACGCCATGCCGGGACCCGTCGGCCGGCATCTCGTGCCAGTACCGGAAGGTGTTCCGGCGGAACAGGTTGCCCTCGGCCGCGACCGGATTCTGCTGGTAGACCGACCGCCACACGTACGGGGACCGGACCTCGTGCAGGCCGTGGAAGTAGCCGGGCTTGCGGCCCTGCACCGAGACGAGTTCCTCGCCCGGGCGTCGGCCGAGCGGGTCCGGGCCGTCGGCGACCCACAGGGTTTGCTCGGCGCCGTCGCCGCCCTTGACGACGGTGTCCTTGCCCGCGATCGCCGGGACGCTGACCACGCGCCAGCGCCCGGGCTCGTGCTTGAGGAGGCGGCCGGCGAGATCGTCCTCGTGCCAGCGAGTCATCATCACCACGACCTTGCCGCGCGACGACAGGCGGGTGGAGCCGTTGGACTCCCACCAGTCCCAGGCGGCGTCCCGGTAGGTAGGCGACTCGGCCTCGGCGCGACCTCGGAAGGGGTCGTCGATGATGAGGACGTCGACGGGTTCGCCGGTGATGCCGCCGCCGATGCCGACGCAGATGATGCCGCCGCCTTGCTCGGTCTCCCAGTGGCCCGCGGCGCGGGTGTCGGGCCGCAGGCGGATGCCGAGCTGGGGGTTGGCACGGAGGTCGCGGAGGACAGCCTTGCCCCAGCGGAGGGCTTTGCGGTCGTTGTAGGAGACGATCGCGATGCGCAGGGTGGGGTCGTGTTCGAGGAGCCAGGTCGGGAAGCGGCGGCTCACCCGCTGGGACTTGCCCTCTTGCGGCGGCATGTAGAGCTGGACCCGGTCCACGTCGCCGTCGGCGAGCTCGACCAGTTCGCGGTCGATGAGGTCGAGCGCCGGCGTCTGCTTGGTGGTGTGGTCGATGGCCTTCGCGAGCGCGCCGGGGGTCGCCCACTTCCGTGCCTTGGGCGGGGGTGGTGGTGCGAGTTGGCGGAGCATGGCTTCGGCGACGCCGCGGATGGGGTCGAGGGTGACCGCCATCAGGCAGCAGCCGTCGCGTCCGCGGGCTGGCGGTTGCGGCGGCCGGCCTGCTTGGAGAGGGCGTCGGCGGCGACGAGGTCGACGAGGACGGTACCGCGGTAGGTCATGCGGTCGATGCGTCCGTCCCTCGCCCAGTTGCGGATGGTCCGTTCCGGGCGCTTTGTGACGAGTGCGACGTCGGCGACGGGGCGGAAGCGTGCGGGCGGCTTGGGGCGCATCGTCCACCCCCTCGAATGCGAAAGGCCCGGCTGGTGGGCCGGGCCTTGCAGGGTCGTACCTGGCTGCGAAGACAGGTGTAGTGGGGTAATCGTGACTTAAGGGCTCGGATCTTGTCAACTACACGCCGTGAGTATTTCCGGTTGTCGAACCACGGGCGCGGCGTCAGCGAGCCGATCCGGTCAAGCCTGGCGGCCTCTCTCCAGCCTATTAAGAGCCTCCATGGCTTCCATCAGCTTCGCTGTCATGTCCTTGACGTGCTCGGTCTCGATGCGGGTGGGGATGCGGCCCTGGTGGAGATTGCGGACCATGCCGGAGGCGCCGCGGGCGAGACGCTGCGCAGCGTCGTTGGCGGTGGACCATGCGGCCCCGAACTCGCTGGGGCGGCCCAGGTCAGAGCCGGTGGTGGGGGTGGACATCACGTACCTTCCTGGTCATCGGGGAGTTCGATCTGATCGACCACAGCAATGAGGGTCACTCCCAGGTGTCGGTCACCGTGTAGATACCTCCGGGCCCGACCGCCACCGGCACCGACCGCACCGCCGACCCGGCCCGGTCTTCCTGACACCTGTCAGCGGAGCACCACGCCACCCGGCGCACAGCGGAGCGCAGCACCGTCTGGACGAACAGCGCGCGGTGCGTGATGACCTTCGCCCCGCAGACGATGCAGTAGTCGAACGACCCGTGCCCCTCGGTCCCCTTGATGAGGTCGGCGGGCGGTGTCTGCCCGTCGCCCGGGGTGAGGGCGCGCATCGCGATCTCTGCCAGGTCGTCGGCGCGGAAGTCGGTGAAGTCGTCTGCGGCGCGGCGGAACGCCTGTTGCAGCCGCTCCTCCAGCGTCCCGTCGAGCGCGGGCACCGCCGCGTAGAGCTCGCCGCTCGCGCCCTCGGCGACCCACCACCAGCCCCCGCCGACGACCTGGGCCGTGGTCCGCAGCTCCGATCCCCGCGCCTTCCGCAGGGTGATCTCCTCTGGGGTCTGGCCGTCCGTCCACCGCCATACCCGGAAGTCGTCCGGGCCGCCCTGCCAGTTCGGCAGCGAGATGCACCGGAGGGTCTCGGTCAGGTCCTCCAGTGTCCGGAACTCGGGCGGGCAGTCGTGGAGCTGGACGACGAAGCGCAGGTCGTTCATGGGCATCCTTCGGTCGATCGGGTGGTCTGGCGCGTCCGGGGCGCTCCGCGACAGGTGGTGCGGAGCGCCCCGGAAAGCTGATCAGGCGGTGCGGGCCGGCTCGGCGAGGCCGACGCCCTCGGTGACCGACTCCTCCTCGACCCGGAACAGGTACGTCCCGAACCGCTCCTCGACCTCCGCCGACTGCTCGACGATCTCCAGCCGGTAGGTGCGCTCCCACGTGCGGACCTCGATCGGCGCGATGTCCGTCCCGGCGACGTGGGTGTCGTGGTGGTGCACGGCCCAGGAGCGGGCGAAGTCGCGCAGGGTGCCGGCCTCCAGGCAGGCGGGGACGGCGAGGCCCTGCCACACGTACCAGCGGGGGCCGTCGTGGTTGCGGTTCGGGCAGGGGAACTGGTGGCCGGTGATGGTGATGTCGTCGAGGATGTCGGTCGCGTCGGGCGGGCAGGCGCACGCCGTGGCTCGCTGCTCGTCCGGCGCCGCCCCGCGCGAGTACCGGGCGAGCTGCTCGGCCGTACCCGGCACAACCCGGCCCGCGCGCAGGCTGCCGTCCTTCGCGATCGCCGCGACCGCCCGCACCAGCACCTCCGGGGCCGGGACCGCGCCCAGGTACAGCGCCGTGTGCATCAACCGCCGCTCCAACTCCGGCCCGTGGAGGGCCACCACCCAACCCGCGGCGTACTGCAGGGCCAGGCCCGGCGCCCCGTACCCGTCGGCGAGGGCGTCCGGGAGGACGATCTCGGCCTTCAGCTCCTCCGGGTGCTGGGGCGGCACCTCCACCTTGTGCCCGGCCTCGGTCAGCGCGGCTGCGACGGCGGCGATGTAGCCGTCCACCATCTCGCGGGTGATCTCGGTCTCCATGTGCATCTCTCCTGTCTGGCAGCGCGTTGCCGCCCTGGGGGTCTGGTGTCACGCAGGGTGCTCCGCCACGGGGCAGCGGAGCACCCTGCGCGGCGTCAGAGCCACCGCCAGTACTGCTCGTGCTCCCGGGCCCTGCGCAACAACCACACCTCCGCCGACAGACCAACCCGCTCGGCAGCGTCCGGCGCGACGCGCACCGCCGCCGTCTCCCACCGCGCCGCGTCCTCCTCGGCGTCGTCGGCCTCGTCCGGGTCCCACGCCGGAGCGACCAGGACCCGCGCGTGCGCCGCCCGGAACTCGTTCACCGCCTTCCATTGGGATGCGACCTGGACGTCGTCCGGGTGCGGCAACCTGACGTCGACCATCTCGGTCTCGCTCAGCATCGCCTCGCCCCGCTCGTTCGCCCGGGCCATCACGGCGAGGGCTTCGGAGGTGGTGAAGCCGCGGTCGACCAGGAGCCCGGCGACCTCGGCCGGGCCGGCGTCCACCGCCAGCGGGCCCTCCGTCTCGGTGGGCGCCGTGACCGTGAACCGCGCCGACTCCGTCCGCGTCCGGTCAGCGGTCCGCCTGATCAACAACATTCCGTCTCCTCCGCTCAGGCCGTCACGATGCGGCTGGCGTTCAACTCGTCCGCGATCTCAATCGCCAGGCGCAGCGACGCGCACGGGATCCGCTTGCGGGTCGGGGACTGCCCGCGGACATGGGCCGTGTCGAACACGCTCGCCGGGTACCACCAGGACGGGCCGCTCGACACCACGTACCGGGGCTTGTGAACCAGCTCGAAGACCAGCCGGTCGACCAGCATGTCGGCGTCCGCGTCATCGACGTGGTCACGCTCCACCACCAGGTCGCCGGTGCGGGCGTCGTGGATCCGGATACAGCAGGTCTCACGGCCACGGCCCGTGATGTGGATGGTGTGGGGACCGCGGGTGATGGTCTGGTCGAGCGGCTGAATCATGACGGCTCCTTCCGTGGGGGGTTTGGCGTCCTGTCCCCGGGCCCGTCCGTGCTGGGCGGGCCCGGCCGCAGGGCGTCAGGCACCGACGAAGGGGCGGCACTCGACCGGGACCGCCGGCCTGACCGTGATCGGGGCGCGGCCCTCGACGACGATCCGGATCTTCGGTCGCGGGCCGGTCTCCCGCTTGACCAGGTCCACGACCTCGGTCACCTGCTCCACGCGGCACCAGCCCGGGTTGCGGGGCGGCCCGGCCAGCACCCACCAGCCGACCCGGACCCGGCTCGCCGGGAGTCGCTCCTGGCGGCCGGGGCCGACGTAGGTGGCCTCCATCCGCTCGGCGAGGAACCGGGCGTTGTCCCACACCGGGTTGAGGGAGGGGCCGTCGCTGTGGGCGCAGACGAACACGCCGTCCAGGCGCTCGATGATCCGCAGGTCGTACTCGTCGACGCGCCACGCGCGGGCGAGCTCGGGAACCTGGCCGATCTCCTCGACGGTGATCGTGCGGCCGGTGAGCTTCATGGCTTCTCCGCGGTGGTCGGGGGTGGTCTGGCGCCCCTTGTGGATCGCCAGCAGCACCCACTTCGCCGCCGCCAGGTCGCGGCCACCGATGCACCAGAGGATCCGGGCGCCGGTCTCACGCGGGTCGGTCATCTGCTTCCAGTCGTAGATCGTCGCGATCCCGGCCGGGGTGGTGATCCGCCATTCGCAGTGGCTCTTGTCCAGGCCGCTGGTGAGGTCCGGCTGGCCGAGGAACCCGACGAGCTGCTGGTAGGTGAGGTGGGTGCTGTCGAGGTAGTGGGTGTCGTGGATCGATGCGGTGGTCTTGTGGGTGAGGTCGATGTTTCCGAGGGTGTCGATCTGGGCCATGACTGGTTCCCTTCGCGTTGGGTGGGCGGGTCAGGCGGCGAGGGCGAGCGTGGGGGCGGGGGTGTTGAGGAGGTCGAGCGCGGCGGCGGCGACGAGGTGGTTGCAGCGGCCGAGGCGGGCGCCGGCCTTGCAGGTGCACGAGTTCTCGACGGTGTCGGTGAGGTAGGTGGACACCCCGTCCGAGCCGTTCACGAGGTACTGGCCGGAGACGCGGGTGGGGACGATCGCGCCGTCGAGGATGAGCTGGACGGCCTTGTCCTTGACGGCCTGGGCGTCCATGAAAGCGGTGGTGTCCACGGCCTCGACGGCGGCGGTGACGGCGGCTTCGTGGCGGGCCTGCGCGGCGGCCAGTTCGGCGCGCTCCTTGCGCTCGCAGGTGGGGCCGATGCCGCGGGCGACGGAGCGGGGGTGGCGGAGGGTGGCGTGGCAGCCGGTGCGGCGGCAGGTCGCCGTCTTCGCCTGGGGGGTCTCCGTCTTCGTCATGGCTATACTGTAGCCACAAACGTAGCTACAAAACAACCCCTGTGAGAGGATCGCTTATAGCCACAACGAAAGGGCCCCGCATGTCCCCCAGAACACCCAAGCCAGCCAGCGATGTCCGCCGCTTCCGCACCACCGACGAACTGTGGGAACGCTTCGGCAACGCCGTCGAGCACAGCCCCGACGCTGAGGCCGACATGTCCAAAGTGCTGCGCGCGTTCGTCCGCTGGTACGTCGGCGAACCCGGAGCCGAGATCCCCCGCCGCCCCGAACCGAAGGACTCGAACCAATGAAGATCGTCACGACACCGAGCGAGTTGATGGACCGGCTGCGGTGGGAAGAGGCGTGCGACATGCTCGGCCTCAACGTCTACGCCGTGGCCGAGGGACTCATGGACGGCGGCGAGGAAATCACGCTGTCGGAAGAGCAGGCGGTCACGCTTGGGCTGCTGCCGAAGCAGGAGCGACCATGAGTGCCGTCGCGGGGTTCCTGCACCTCCTCAATGCCGAGCCCACCCTGTTGCCCGAGGCCCCGACCGGCGCGGGCGGCGAGCACATCGAGCACCGCCGTCGAGCCGAGGTGCACGCATGCTTGCGCTGCGACCGGCCAGCGGGGTGCGCGTTCGGGGCGGACACCGAGCTCGGGCCGCGGTGGCTCGATCTGTGCCCGGGGTGTGAGGGCTGGTTGCGGGCAGGCGTCGGTCGGGAGGGCCTCGATGACTGAGGTGAAGATCAAGGAACTGGAGCGGTTCCTACGCGCCCGGCTCGCCGAGGCTATGGCCACGGCCGATGAGTTCCACCGCCGCGGTTGCGGCTCCCTCGTCGATGAGGCCGAACCGTGCACGTGCGGGGTCCCGGAGAGGATCCGGCGCGATGTGAAGGCGAAGCGGGTCGTGCTGGGTGCTGTCCGGGAGGACGTCAATTCGTGGCAAGAGCATGAGCACGTGTCGCCGCTGGGGTTCTGGTTGGGGCTCAGGTACATGCTGCTGATGCGGATCACGGAGTTGCAGTTCGCGTCGCCGTGGTCTGATCACCCGGAGCACTGGGAGAACCGTGATCCTGAGCCGTCCGAGGACGACGTGGAGGGTGGCGAAGGCGATGAGTGAGCTGGTGGCGTTTCTCCGCGCCTGCCTGGACAAGGACGAGTGGTGGGCGCGGGAGGCCAGCCGACTCCGCGAGCAGGAAGGGCAGCCTGCGGGCGACCACTGGCAATGGGAGGAAGGCGAAGGCGACCAGGTCCTGGCGCTCGACCCTGCGCAGTCCGAGTACGTGGGCGACGAGCACGGCAGCGTCAGGGTGTCCCTCCGCAGCCGGGAGTTGTATCCGACGCCCTACGTCGGAGACCTCCCCAACTTCGCGATCGGCACGGCGGAGGAAGTGCCTACGACCGTGGCTGGTCACATCGTGCGTCATGACCCGGTGCGGGTGCTGGCCGAGGTCGCCGCCAAGCGGCAGATCCTGGACGAGCACTTCGGATTCCTCCACTCGGGCGGGGACCCTGAACGAGCGTGCAGGCAGTGCAGTGACCGGCGTGCCGACCACGATCCACTGAGCCACGGCAGCAACGACGACCTGTGGGTGAGGCTGGAGCCCGCCCCGTGCCTGACCGTCCGTCTACTCGCCCTGCCGTACGCCGACCAGCCCGGATACCGAGAGGAATGGCGGCCATGAGCAGCAACGAGCCGGTGAAGGTTCAGCTCGTCGTCTACGCCGAAGGACAGATCGGCCTCGCCGTGGTCGACAACCCCGCCCGCGCTCACGAGTACGCGCGCGCCGTGGAAGGCGTCGTCGTGGAACTCCCAGCCCTGGCCGACTACAGGGCTGCGAAGGAGCCCGGCCGTCCGGCCTCCGACGAGACGCACGTTGAGGCGATGCGGCGCCTGTCGGAAGGCGATGACCTGTGAGTGTCGCTGACGTGGTCTATCCGGCGATCGGCGCCGTGCTGTTCGCGCTCGGCGCCGGTGCCACGTACTTCGGCCGGCGAAACGGCTGACCCGAGCCCGAGCATGCGAGCGGCCTCGGACCGGTCTGGTCCGGGGCCGCTGTGCGCCGCCAGGTCGTCTTCGCCAAGGTCGGAGAGAAGGCCAGATAGGTGACTCATGCCTTGCCTCTCTCCGTGTCTCGCAGCAGGGCAGCGATGTCGGGCGGCAGCCGGCCGAGGATGCGCGCTTCGATCAGCTCCCACCGGACGGCGGCCTCCTCCGGGGTGAGGCGCTCGTCTCGCCTGTAGGCGCGCCAGAGATGCCAGCCTTCGATGTACGCCTCAGGGGTGGGGTAGGCGTAGAAGTGCGGGCCTTCCTGCCGTTCGGCGAGTTGCTGCGGCGTGTAGGGGTGGTGCTGGTCGGTGTGGGCTTCGTCGTAGCCCCACGGGACCTGGCAGCCGGGGCCGTGGACGCGGCAGGTCATGGCCGCCTCGCGGACGCGAACGCGGCCAACGCCACCACTGCACCCCCGACGATCACCACGAACAGCCCCGTCTGGACAGCGCGGAGAACACCGTCCGAGACCCACATGGATGCGGCGCCTCCGGCCGCGTAGAACAGCAGATTCGGGACCGGTCGGACTTCGACCCGGCACCGCCACGCTCGGACGAGCCACCGCTTCATGACGCACGCACCTGCCCCTCCTGCTTCGCTTCTTCGCGCTCTGCCTCGGCCAGCAGCGCGACCCACGACCCCCGCGGCCACGTAGCGCCGCACCGCGCCCACCCGATCGGCCCCCACGTCTCCGACCCGGCCGGCCAGTCCGGATCATCCGCCCGGGCGGGGCCCTGGATGGGGAGCCAGCCCGCACACCACACCGCGGACGAGGCGTCGGCGCGGACCCAGAGTTGGCCTTTGCAGTAGCGGCAGTGCATGTCCTGAAGTGGCTTGGGTGGGGCGTCGTAGTCGGCGGCGATGCGGGCGCGGGAGGTGAGGGCGCGGAGCCGGGCGGCGATCCACTCCCCCGTCTGTTCGTCGGCCAGGGCGATCGAGACGAGGGTGTCCTTGGATGCTCGCCAGCCTTCGGCGTGGAGTTCCCGGCCGAGCTGCGCGAGCTCGTGGCGGATGTCCTCGGCCGCGTGCCACGCGTCGGTGAGCGGTTCGCCGGGGTCTGGGCTGCCGCCGACGAGGGGGGTGAGGGCGCCGTCGGGGTCCCAGCCGGGCGAGCCGGAGGGGATGGCGGCGCCGGCGGTGATGACGGGCGCGGTGCGCTGCTCGACGCCGGTAAAGACGCGCTGGTCGTGACGGCACCTCTGGGTGCGGTCTTTGTCGCAGGGGCAGTCGGTGCGTTCCCACCGGTAGCGCTCGACGCGGACGGTGCCGGGGCGGTCGTGGACGACGCCGAGCTGGGTGAGGAGGCCGGGGGCTTGGACGACGTGGGAGCGCCAGTCGAGGACGGCGACCTCCCGGTCGGCGGCTCGGCGGACCCTGCGGTAGTGGGGGACTTTTTCGCGGGTGGTGTGTTCGCCGTGGAGTTCGGTGAGGAGGCGGCGGATCTCCTCGGCCGGCGTCTCCTTCTTGGGCTTGGTCAACGGTCACGCTCCCCCGTGTCGTTGCGGATGTGAAGGCGGTGCACCTCGGCGCGGCCGCACCAGCAGTTCCCCGCACCGGAGTGGGGTGATGCCTCGTAGGGGTGGGCGACGATGCGGCTGGTGTCGGGGTTGGTCCAGCGTTCTTTGCGGATCCGGTCGGGGCAGCGGCCAT
Organism: Jiangellaceae bacterium; assembly: GCA_036566745.1. Taxonomy (GTDB): domain Bacteria; phylum Actinomycetota; class Actinomycetes; order Jiangellales; family Jiangellaceae; genus DATCVR01. The sequence goes on from DATCVR010000077.1 coordinate 11,380, forward strand.
CTTGGATGGTGCACATCAGCGGCTCCTGTTCCACTGCCATTGGCGGCAGCCTCCGTGCGGACTGGGGATGCGGGTGATGTGGCCGTCGCGGGCGAGTCGGTCGAGCGCGGGCCAGAGCCGCGTGCCGCGCTCGTACGGGTTGAGGCCGGCCAGGTCGGCGAGCTGGTTGGTCGACAGCGGCGCGTGCGCGGTGTGGTCGCGGACGAGCGCGGCGACCTGGTCCGTCCAGGCGACGGTGTGCGCGGCGCGGCGGCGACCCATCAGCTCTTCCCCTTGTCCTCGGCCCTGCCGGTAATGAGCTGCGAGGTCATCACCTGGTGCATGCCGACCGCCATGGCCTCGGCCGCCTGCGGAGACCAGCCTTCGCCTTCGAGCTGGCGGCGGTAGCCGGCGACGGCCTCGTCGATGGGCTTGAAGATGTCCCGGAGCCCCGCCATGGCGGTGGCGACCGTGTGGGAGATGGCGTCGAGATCGATGGGGATCGGGTCGTGACCGAGGTCGACCGGCTCATCGGGGACGCCCATCAGATCGCCCACCGCCACAGCCACACCAGGACCGGCATCGAGGCGAGCGCGGCGAGGAAGACGGCCCACTGGATCGCCTGGGCCTTCGCCATCAGGAGCTTCTCGGCGGCGGGGGTGGGCATGGTGGGGAGGTTTTGGAGGTCGGGGTGCTTGTCCATCACGACGCGGGCTCCTTGCTGGCAGGGGTGGTGTTGACGGTGGCCTCGGCCTCGTTCGCCCGGGCCTCGCTGTTCACGGCGTCGACGTGGGCGAGACGCAACTGCTCACGCAGCCCTGCTGCGCTGCGCTCGGCCTGCTTCAGCCGTTCATCGTGGCGGCCGGTGATGCAGGTGACCATCCAGCGGCTGGCCTCATAGATCCGCGCGATGGTGTCGAGCCGTTCGTCCAGGCTGGCCCGGTTGAACCAGTACAGCCACTCGCTCGGCGTGTAGACGGGGGCGGGGCGGTCGGCGGGTGGCGCGGTCTCGCCTTCGTGGAGGGCGGCGAGTTCTCGCTCGGCGGTCTCGGCGCGCTGCTCGGCGACGCGCGCCCGCTCGGCCAGGCGGGCGCGGATCCGATCGCGCTCGCGGATGGCGGCGGTAAGGTCGCGCTCGGCCTTCTCGGCACGCTGCGTTTCGATGCCGAGATCGGCATTGATCTGCGCGGCGTGCTCCTCGAAGTGCTCGGCGCGACGCTCGGCGGCCTTGGCGCGGTCCTGCCAGTTGCTGCCAACTGCTGCAGATCTGGCAGCAGCCTTCGTCTCGACGAGCGGCAGCACGGCGTCCGCGAACCCGGCGCAATGCTCCTCGACCGAGGCCTCGATGCGCTCGCCAGCACGGCGCTGGTGCTCGCGGGTGAGCGCCTCCACGAGCTGGTCGCGGAGCGCGGGCTTGCACGAGGGGCAGTCCCCGAACTCGTACCCGACCAGCCGCTCCTCCCCGGTGGGGCTGCGCGCGGTGACCTTGCGTTCGGGGATCACGTCGTCGCAGCCACCGGAATGGATATCCCAGCACTGGTGGCCGCTCGGCTCCCACGGGCCGAAGGTGAGGTGCACGTAGGGGTGTGGGTCGTGCGTGCGCATTGACGTGGACGGTGGCACGACGCCTTCTGGCACGTCGCCGGGGATGACGTGGACGCCACGTTCGGGGGTGCTTCGCGGGCGGGGCGGGGTCGGGTCAGGCATGGTCGGACTCCTCGCTGTGATCAAGAGCGGCGCGGACACGGCGCTCCATCCTGCGGAGCCGCTCGTTCTCCGCTTCGAGCGCACGCATCCGGCCACGTTCCCTCGCTTCGGCTGCGTTCGCGGGTTCGAGCCCGGGGGCGAGCAGCGCGGCGGGGGTGGTGTCGAGGGCGGACGCCAAGCGGACGAGCCGCCGCACCCCTACGTCCTGGAATCCCGCCTCGATGTTGCCGATCGACGCGCGGGTGAGGCCGACGCGTTCGGCGAGTAGGCGCTGCGTGAGCCCGGCGGCGGTGCGGTAGTCCCGGATGCGGTTCCCGAACGCTTCGAGTACCGGGTCGGGGTAGGTCCAGCAGGCGTCGTCTGTGCGTGCCTCTGGGGCGTCCGGGTGGGGCGTCGCCGTGTCAGGCGTACGAGAGTCGGTCATCGGGGCTCCACGGGGCTGTGAGGCGCGCACGGCGGGGCCGTCGCCTCACGCTCAGCTCGGGCCTGCGGGGTGTCGCCGCGGCCGCACGGATTGCAGACGTCCCGCCCGTCCACGCGTGTCCAGCCCCACCGCTCGGCGGCGAACACGCGCGCTGCGTCGGCGGTGGGTTGGTCGACGCGGCAGAAGGCCCCGCAGTCGGGGGTGTCGCAGGCGATCTCGATAGCGCGGATGCTCATGACGCGGGCCTGCATTTCTGCTCGTCCTCTTCGAGCGGCCGGCCCTCGATCACGAACGACGCGCCGCCCAACGTGGCGACCTGCGCGCCCTCCGCCCAGGCGCCGAGCGGCGCGGGTTCGGTCTCGCCCGGCTGCAGGGCGACGGCGATCTCCTGGCCTGTGTAGTCGATGAGTGCGTGCCCGCATCGGGTGCAGGCCTGGCGGGCGCCGACCATTGGGCCGGCGAGGTGGACGATGAACGGGTCCGGGTGCGCGCCGCTGGGTGCGTGGATGGGGCTCATGCGCCGCTCCCGAGGTAGGGCACGAACCCGCCACCGCGAGCGCCAGCGCGTGCCCACGCCCGGTCGATCAGCGCCGCTTCCAGGGCGCGGGTGTCCGGCCGGACGGCATAGGTCACCTCGCCCGGCTCGTCGCCGGGCTGGTCGTCGTCGCGGGTCCACTCGATCTCGGTCACCTGGAGGTGGGCCCCGGCGGTGCGGACGATCTCGGCGATGGCTTCGTGGGGCATGCGGTCGGAGTCGTCTTCGTAGCGGATCCGGATCTC